>NZ_CP030085.1:787453-1091334 GCF_003261235.1 Polynucleobacter paneuropaeus
AATGGAGACCAACTTAACACGTCATATCAGGCGTCAATAGATAACCTCTATCAAATGCAAATATTGGGCAAAGATCAGTTTATTCAGCCGCAAAATTCTGCCTTACCGAAATATTCGATTGATCAAGTGAAGATTGACAATTTCTCGGATAAAAATATCTTTATTGCTCTACCGATAATTTTTCTAGACTTGCCAACCAAAATCCCGTTAGATAATAATGAATGAAACTAGTAAAGCCTCTATAAGAAGACGGAGAGACCAATCATTTGTCACTAGATTTTTTGTTGGAAACGGCATTGATATCGGTGCAGGTGAAGATTCACTTGCTCAGCAACTAACCCGCTTTACTAAAATTAAATCTGTCCGTAGCTGGGATGTTTATGATGGAGATGCTCAGTATCTAGAGGGTGTTCTAGATGATCAATTCGATTTTGTATATTCCTCACACTGTCTTGAGGACCTAGAAAACCCACTAGAAGCATTGAAAAATTGGTTGAGAGTTACAAAACCAGGGGGATTTCTGATTGTTAGTGTGCCTGATGAGGATATGTATGAACATGGCATTTGGCCATCTATTCATAACGCTGATCATTCATGGTCTTTCACAATTTCTAAATCAAATCCAAGGATGCCAAAATCAATTCAGGTTATAGATTTAATCAGACAGCTCAGTAATGTCGCTGATTGTGAGCGCATTCATTTAGTAAGCGATCATTATGAGCCAACTACCCAATTGATTGATCAAACGCTAGGAATTGCTGAGTGCGCAATTGAGATTGTTCTGAGAAAAAAGTTACATGGATTTCGTCAATTGATGGATCTTGCAATTGCCTGTGAGCAGGCTGGGAAATTTGCAGAGGCAATGAATTATTGCCAGGGCGCTATAAATTTAGAGCCCACTCAATTTGAGGCAATTAACTTTGCTACAAATTTGCTATCAAGGAGTATCTCCGCAGAATCTGCGCTTGATGCATGGGACCAGTATTTACAACTTAAACCGACATCTTATGAAAGCCAATATTTCCGCGCTTTGCATTTGCTATCCATGGGGAGGTACGATGAAGGATTTCAAGCTAGAGACCCCCTTGTTCCTGATGCTCGACGAACACCCATTACTCCACCCGTAAATTACCCTAGATGGGAAGGGCAGAGCCTTCAAGGGAAGCGGATTGCCATATGGACTGAATTTGGCCTTGGCGACGAGATTATGTTTGCAAGGTTTGCAAGTCAATTCAAAGATCTTGGCGCGTCATTAGTTGCTTTGGTTTGTCAGAAGCCCCTTGTTGCATTGATGGCTGGCTTGGCAGATGTAGATTTAGTTGTGTCGAGCAGTCAAGCGGAAAATAATAAACACATTAAGGATTTGGATTATTGGGTATTTCCCCACTCGATACCTGCATATTATTCGCTAAACAAGTTTGGTGTTCCACAAAAATTGCCATACATTGAAGTGAGTGCGGCAACTAAAAAAAAAGCAGCCTTAAAACTAACTGCCGAAAAAGTAAATCGATTAAAGGTTGGGCTTGCATATCAGGGTAATCCAACCCATGAGAATGATCGGCTCCGATCAGTTTTTGATTTAAGGAGTCTTGCTCCAATATTTAAAATTCAAGGAATTGATTGGGTGATTTTGCAAAATGATAATTTAGAAAAAATTAACTCAGATTTGAAGGTATTTGACGATCTTGAGCAAGCGTCCATAACTATAGTCGGCGATAAATTGGGTGATTTGCTAGATACTGCGGCAATTTGCACCCAACTCGATCTTGTAGTCAGTGTTGATACTGCAGTAGCACATTTAGCTGGGGCACTCAATATCCCCGTTTTTCTGTTATTACCAACATTTTGTGACTGGCGTTGGGGTATTGATCAAACTATATCTAGTTGGTACCCAAAAACAGAAATTTTTAGACAGCACATTACAGGCCTCTGGAACGTACCAGTAGAGAGGGTGGCTACACGTCTCTCAGAAGAGTTGGCTAAATTGATGCCAAAGCAGCATAAATGAAGCGACAACTACCTTGACACGCGCCGGAAATTATCAAAAAATAAATATGCAAAGCAGAGCGCTAAAAAAATAAGGATTTATTGAGGTGGGATTTAACTTAGAAAAATTTGAAGCATTTGCATACAGCAGAAATCATGAGGCTGGAATGAGGGAGCTCCTGGCGCTATTGGAGGGGCTGGATCAAAATTATGGGTATGTTGGCTCTCAATTTGAGGCGCAACCCTTGCAGTCTGTAGCGCAGCAAGAAGAAAATCGACATTTAATGACCCGCATTGCCGCAGCTATATCTTGCTTTTTCGCTGATAAAGAATTGAGAATTTCATTTGAATGGCAATCACGCATTTTAAATTATCACCGTTGGTTATCTCTTATATTTTCTGTCAGCTCTTTCCATAATGCAGATCATGTGATGCGCTCGTTAAATTTGCAAGAAAATCAATCAGATTTATCCCGGCTGGAGTTGGCAAAAGAAGATTTATTTAAATTTGCACTTCTATATATGCCCGATTCGGAAGTTCCTTTAGATTTAGATGCGCTTTGGGAGGCTGACAAAGTTTTGGCAGCAAGTCTTTGTCTTGTATTGATCTCCCCAAGATTTTTGGGTTCGCCTCTTGCTCATAGCAAGCGAGAGCAAATTTTGCCATGGCTCACCAAGAGATTGGTTGAAATAGAGGATTTGGAAAGTCTCCCTATGGGAGTTCTACATGATCTATATATGCACTGCAGTTATGCTGATAACCATAAGAAACATGATATTAAAAGATCCATTAATGCTCTGATTTGTAAAAAATTGAATCAACATAATTTATTAGATTTTGATCTCTCTATAAATAATGTTCAGGTACATGATTTAAATAATAAGCCCGTAATGCTTGTTGTTTTGGAGTGGTTTGGTAGTGCCCATTCTATCTACAGAACACATTCATTAACCATTGAGAGTGCTCGCCAGCATTTTTATGTAATTGGAATGGCGTATGAACAGTGTGTAGATGAAACAACTCGCCAAGTGTTTGATGAGTTTGTTGTTATTAAAGCTAACTCAATGCCAGAACAGTTAAGACAAATTCAAAATTTAGCAAGGGATAAGGGGGCAAAAGTGTGTTACATGCCTAGTGTCGGCATGTTCCCTTTAACCATGTGGTTAGCAAATTTACGGATTGCACCAATGCAATTGATGGCGTTAGGGCATCCAGCGACAACGCATGCCCATGCCATTGATTATGTAGTTGTAGAGGAAGACTATGTTGGTAGCGAGGAGTGTTTTAGTGAAAGATTATTAAAATTACCAAAAGATGGAATGCCATATAGACCATCTGCCGCCGCTCTGCCTCTCAATCTTGATTTAGATCGCGTCCAAAAGCCAACTTTAGTGCAAATTGCTGTATGTTCTACCACCATGAAGTTAAACCCAGGCTTTTTGCAGGCCTGCGCTCTAATATCCCAACGCGCAAAGGTGCCAATTCATTTTCAGTTTCTAATAGGTCAAGCGCAGGGTATTATTCATCCTTATGTTGAGAGGGTGGTCAAGAGCTATTTAGGTGATGGTGTTACTGTACACCCGCATCAGGCATACGCTGAATATATGAAGGTTATAAATCAATGCGATTTATTTATCAATCCCTTTCCATTTGGCAATACAAATGGGATTATCGATACTGTTAGCGCTGGACTGGTTGGTATTTGTAAGACGGGGCAGGAAGTACATGAACATATCGATCAGGGTCTTTTTGAGCGCCTTGGATTTCCAAATTGGATGATCGCTAAGTCTGTGGACCAGTATGTCGAGGCCGCCATTCGATTGGTTGAAAATCATGAAGAAAGAATAGTCTTGTCAAAATTGCATGCCGGACCCGGAGCAACAAACATAATTTTTAACGGAAGAGCTCACATTATGGGGGAGCTTATATATGAAAAACTCAACGAGATGAGCTGTCCCTAGGGTAGCAAAGCAAATAAATCTAGAGATGTTGACCTGTCTGGTTTTATCAAATCAACTTAGGCTGCAGACATAAAGACTGTTAAGAAAATACTAAAAACGTTGGGGGGATGATGAAAATCGCCAAAGAAATTAAGAAAACAAAGATTGATGCGCTGCCCAACTTTGATATGGCTCGCTATTTAAATAGCGATAAAGCAATTGCCGAATACCTAAATCAAGTTCTTGAAGAGGGTGATGACGCATTGTGTGTATTCCAGTGAAAGTTGCCACCTATTCCATTCCAAAGTTGGCGCCCATTCCAGCGGAAAGTAGCCCAGTGATCCCAGTAGGGGTCATCACATTAAACTTCCCAATCTTCAATTAGCAAGCCTTGCACCCTGCCAAATTCACCGGTGTTATGGGTAATTAGTATTGCATTATTAGCGCGTGCGATTGCGGCAATGATTAAATCATTCGCGCCAATTACATTTCCTATTCAGTAATAAAAATAATTTCTTATGGTTGGTACCGCACATAATTATTAGCAAGAAATAACTAGACTGTCTATAACAAACCTACGAGCTGATTTGGCGTCCTGCTAAATCTACTGCCCTAGATTTCGAACATAGTTCAATTACTCACCCTAATTATGCTTAGCTTCGTTTCAAGGAAGGGATAAAAAAAATGAACAAGAAACAGTTGTTTCAAAAGATCATAACTCATCATTTGTATGGGCCACAACAATATGATGGCAGAGAGGTATTCTATGATGCCGATAAAGGGCAATTTTGGGATCCTCGTATGAACTCGTATTTAGATCATGAAGTCGGTCGAGTGTTAATTGATATTTATTTTGGACGCGGAAAGGCTCCAGTCACTCCGATAAAATAATCCGTCTCAATTGGACAAGAGATATATTTGGGGAAAAGCTTAAATATGTACGGGGTCAACCATAACGGTTTGCTCTCAATCCTTATGTGCGCTATCGAACAGACTTAATCTATAGTAAGTATAATAGTTATAGTTATAGTTATATTAAGTGATCTGTTACATAAAATATATATAAAGAATAAATGATTTTAGTTAAAGATCAAAACCAATTATTCAATTCCTTTCCCCCAGAAGTATGGAAGAGGTTACTGCTTCACTTCACACTGGTTGACATGGAACTTGGTATGGTTTTATACGAGCCAGGAATAAAGATGACTCATGTTTTCTTTCCGGCCACTGCAATTGTTTCTTTATTGTATGGATTAGAAAATGGAACATCTGCGGAAATTGCTGTAGCAGGTAATGAAGGTTTAGTGGGCATATCAATTTTTATGGGGGGTGAGACATCTACTAGCAGGGCCGTTGTCCAAAGTGCAGGCTTTGGTTACAAAATCAAGTCTAGTATTTTATTGGACGAATTTAATCGATCTGCTCCAGTAATGCATCTTCTACTACGCTACACCCAAGCACTCATAAGTCAAATGACACAAACTGCGGTTTGTAATCGGCACCATTCTTTAGATCAGCAATTATGTCGATGGTTATTACTAAGCGCCGATCGTCTAACAGGGAATGAGCTCATTATGACGCAGGAGCTTATTGCTAATATGCTGGGCGTTCGCAGGGAAGGGGTAACTGAGGCAGCAACAAAACTCCAAAAGGCAGGTCTAATTAAATATGCCCGTGGTCACATCACTATCTTAAATCGAACTGGCCTAGAACAGCGTAGTTGTGAGTGCTATAAGGTTGTGAAAAAAGAATACGATAGATTATTACCCAATTGCATTGCAACGTAAGTTAGTTTTTATTGGATGTCTAAGTATCATTGACTCTTTTAGACTTTGCTCAGCGTCTAACTTTCGGGTAAATTTTTTTACCAGCTGATCAAAATTATTTATTACACACCCGGCTGAATCAGAGCTGCTAACAGCAAACATCCATTTAGTTTTATAGAGCACCAAAGGCAATTACAGGTGGAAGAGCGATATTGTGCTAAAAAGTGAAGTAAGTTTTTCTCTTCTAACAGAAGTAAGCCTTACTCATCAACATCTCGTCATTGTGTACGGTAGCAGACATAAATATTTATTAATACCCTATAAAGTAACTAAATTATTAAATTAATTTAGGCGGTAAAAAATGATTTCGATCAAATCGTTGGCTTTTGCTAAATATCTAAATGCCTCAACTTCTTTAAATTGGATTAATGCTAATCATAAAATTGATCTTGTAGAGGAGCAGTTGCTGAATCATATTTTATTGATGACATTTAAGGGCGATGATCTATTGGTAGGGGATCTCCTAGTTCTATGGCAATTTGGTTCGCAAGCGACGATTCATAAACGATTAAAAAGTTTGAGTACTAAAGGTTATGTTGAGTTACGAGAAGGAAAGCTGGACGGCCGAAAAAAATTAATTTATTTAACAGCAAAAGCAGATAAGCATTTTCAAAAGCTATCTGTGTATTTAAATAAAGCATTAAAAGAATTGGAAATAAGATAAATAATTTTGCTTTGGAGACAAAGGTACCAACGTACATCATATAAGTGGTAACTCGGATCACGAGTTTGAATCGCTATCACTTATATAGACATTATCTAGCATAATATTTAGTTTATTAGAAGGTGTTTAATGAGTGCAAAAAGACCATTAACAGAAGAGTTCAAGTTAGAGGAACTCAAGCAAGTGCTTGAGTGATGTTTCTGATTTCAAGACATCGCTGCCAGATTTGGCACTTCGTCTCATAGCCCGTATACCTTGACTAATAAATAGGACATTCCAGCAGAGTAAAAACAAGGGTAGATATCTGTGATTACATTGAAATTTTTTACAACCCGGTTAGGCATCATGGTTACAACGTTGGGCTTTCTCCGGTAGTATTTGAAATGTAGTACCAAGCGAAGTTTGCAAGTGTCTAAGATATTGTCAGTGATTCAATATAACTTAGGGACTATCCATGAAAATAGCTACTAAAGTCTTTAAACGTTTTAGAGCTAGAGAAGTTGGTAGGACATTTTTTATTCTATTATCAACCGAATCGATCCCAACTTTAATTAAATCTAGTCTAGCCAGTTCTTTCGTAACAGCATGAAGCGTTGCCTGAGATCCTACTGTTTTTAGTAAAATAATCTCTTTAACGTGGCAGGCCTTATTGGTAAGATATTTTTCACATATATAGTCTAAGATCAAGACTTGCCTATCGTTTAAGTGATAGCTTTTATTGATTGATCTTGCTTTATCAATTTTGGATAAGTATTCCAACATGAACTTTGTTATCGCTTTACTTCTTTTATTTTTGAGTTGATATTACCGTAGACTTTCCAATGTTTGATGTCTTCAAATAGCTTATCGAGATCGGCATAAGATAGGTTCTTCATATCCAGAAGGTTGATTGAGTCTCCTGCCTCTAGTCTTTCTAATGCCATAGCGTGTGTTAGCTCAGTCATTCAAATGTCCTTTAGCCAATTTGGCCTCATTCTTAGTAAGCTAGGCTTAATTCATCACTTATTGCCACGTTTAAGTTGGTAAATGTAATTAATCGGACATAAATTTTTTAAAAGGTCCATGATGTTTGATAGACAAGAGAACATCCTAGGGAGTTTTCACTATCAACCAACTTGTAATCGAACGTTTCTATTTAGCCTTCAGGGCAGGGCTAATAGATAAGTTTGGCAAAATTCCCACGGCTAATAAGCTGACAATTGAATTTAATCTACGTAACTTTCAGTCAAAGCCAATCAGTCGTGAATCGGCAAGAAAATGGATCAATGGCCAATCAATGCCAGAGACAGCAAGACTGAAGACTTTAATTGGCTGGCTCAATTTAGATGCATCGTTCATTTACTCTACGACCATCACCGAGAAAGAGAGTATTCCTGCAGGGATTGCTAGTGAGCAAGATAGGGCAAAAGTAGAGGCCTATGGACTAAGAAAAGTAGAAAGTTTGGCACAAGCTGCTTTGAACTTTGTTTCACCCCTGACGGCAGTATTAAATACAGAGGGCATCATTATTTTGGTTAATAGTGCATGGCGATCTGCTGCCATGCTATATCCAAAATTAAAGGGGGGAAGTCTAGGATGTGAGGGCGTCAATTATCTTGCTGTGTGTGAGAAAGCAATGGGACCGGGCTCTGAGGAAGCTAACAAAGTGGCTAGATCTATTCGTGAAGTTATTGCAACAAATTCGAAAACATTTACTTCAAAATATCCTTGCCACACCAATGGAGATAAAAGATGGTTCGAGGTTAAGGTATCTGCCTACAAACACTTGGATGACGTATGTTGTGTAGTTACACATATGCCGATTACTGAAGCAACTTTTAAGAAGAAAAACTGATTGGAGAGCTCTGATTGAGGTTTTCTTTAAAAGGAGGCTTAGCCAGTTAGCCCTCTTTGACTATAATCCGGCCAAGAGCGTCTAGATCAGATTCATCAACTTCCAAATGGTCATACTCAATAATGGTCGTGCCTTCTAGTTGTTCAATATATTTCCGTGTCGCATAGTGCGGTGGTATATAAGCATAGTCATCATGCTGGTAGTCATACACTTTGTAACGATAGACGGTTATTTTCATATTCGGCTATTCAATCATCGCCCCAGTCTGCATAGCTTTCATCCGGGATATGATTCATTTCATTGATTTTGCGCTTTGTTAAATGTTGCCAAATAAGACGTTCTTGAACCAATTCATTACTCTGAAGTTCAAAGAACTTTTCGGTCAAGCTATCTTCTTCAATTTGTAAATTTTGGGTACCCATGGCATCCTCCTATCAAAGCGGAAAAATGGTTGCTAATGGATGGATTGATTCACGCTGTATCGAGACGGGACCAAGGCGTGCTCAACAAACCCATCAACATCAACTTATGCTGAACCTAATGAGGGAGTTTGTCTAACTAATTATGTAGTTTTTTAGTAGGTGAAATCGTATTGCATAGCACCAAATTGCAAGTCAAGACAAGGGATTGCCCACTTTATATTGATATTGCAAATCTTCTTCCCTAAGCGTAATTACTAGAGTAATCTAAAACCATCATTGAACCTGCAGAGGTTGTCATGAGTGGAAAACATGCAATTTATGTGGTTCTGAAATCTAAGGACGGGCAGATTGAGAGTAAAGATCATGGCCTGCTGAATTTAATTAATCGCCATCACTGCGATACAACTTTGGTAGCATTTCATAGAGACTGGAATACCCATTGCCTGCATCATTTTGGTTATGTATTGGAGATCGTTGATGTAGGTTACGAGTGGTCATATGAGTAAGCACATCTATCATCAAATTGCATAGGGAGCTAGCATGGAGATAAAGACAGCTAAAAATACACCTTATCCAGTAGAGGTAGTCAAAGGCCAGACTTACTATTGGTGCAGTTGCGGCTTAAGTAATCGTCAGCCTTTTTGTGATAGTTCACATCAGAGAACAGATTTAAGCCCTTTGGAATTTATTGCATCAGAGAGCATTACAGTCTATTTCTGTGGCTGCAAACAATCAGCCAATGCACCCCTGTGTGATGGTACTCACACCACACTCTAAGGATTAAAGTGTGTAAAGTCATTGGGGGTTAGGATGATTTTTTCATTCAAGGATGTTATAAAAACACATCAATAGGAGCAATATGTGCAGATGGATGGCATACGCAGGAGCTGAGATTTATCTAGAAAATCTGTTATTTCTACAAAAAAATTCACTAATTTCACAAAGTCTTAAGGCAACAAAATCTAGCTTTGTCACTAATGGCGATGGATTTGGCGTAGCCTGGTACGGCGATAGAAAATCACCTGGTTTATTTAAAGATATTCTGCCAGCTTGGAATGACGAAAACCTCAAAGAGTTAAGTCGACATATTAAAAGTAATTTATTTTTTGCTCATGTTCGTGCATCTACAGGTACAAGTGTTTCCCGTATGAATTGTCATCCGTACGCATTTGAGAATTGGATTTTTATGCACAATGGACATATTGGAGACTGGCACATACATCGTAGGGAGATTGAATCGCATATCTCTCAAGAATTTTATGCCCATAGATATGGTACAACGGACAGTGAGGCGCTATTTTTATTGGCACTAACTATGGGCTTAATGAATGATCCCATCAAAGGCATGAGCCTTGCTATAGAAAAAGTGCAAAAAATATTAGAGCATCACAAGTCCTCTGATCCATTAAGACTCTCAGCAGCCTTAAGTGATGGAAAGTCTATCTGGGGGTTTCGCTATTCAACAGACCACAATTCGCCTAGTCTTTTTTATGGAACCCCAGACACCCACGAAGTTCATTTAAAAGATGGCACAGTAAGTACAATTGCATCCGAACCATTTGATGATGATTTAGACCATTGGATCGAAGTGAAAGAATCAAGTTATATAACCTGGATAGACGGTAAAGTTTCGGTTAGTAAGTTAAGCATTTAAAATGGCATTGAAGTTGTCAGATCAGGAGGTATCAGCATTCTTATTTGTCGGTTTACCCGACAAATTTTCACGCTAATCCATCCGACTGCCTGCCAATGCCAAGTCAGATCCAATGATTTCCACCCGACGCCAAGGTTCTCGGTGCCTACTGGACACTAAATCTAAACACCTTAAAGTCATTGTTTAACTAGTTGTTTTAGCTCATTTTTAAAGCTTCTAAGGCGTAGGTCGCACGTTCGAATCGTGCTGGGTAGGCCAAAAATCATAGGGGTTCATATAAATCTAAGCTTATCTATTGGCTCGATTGTGGCTGATCATGACTGAGCTTGGCCGGCGCTGGGAAGACCTTGAGAGGGCGTAGGTTGATCCTGGCTAACTATTGGCGACTCAGAAAACTTCTGACCCTGGCGATTTAGTGTCGGTTTGACCCGACTCGGAAGTGTCCGGTTACGAGATGGTTCGGGTGGCTCTTATGGGGTGGCTTGCGGACGCTCAGGCTGGGTGATTGGCAGTATTTGGGTGGCGGAGAACGGCCAGAAGCAGCCCTTCCCCAACCCCTAACAGCCCCAGTAAGACTGCGGGGGCCTCGGTTTTGATGAAATATCACGTAAAGCATTTGACCTGTACCAAATTGATAGGCATTCTGCCTACAACAGACCTTTGAGCTGACTTGGCCTTTTGCTAAGACTACCGCCTTAGATTTCGGATATAGTAAAACTTTGGGGGCGAAATATGAATGTTGAAGAATTAGGCTTAGATCTAGCCAAAGCTTCAAGCCCTGCTTTTTTGGTCAATGATTTAGTCAAAATCAAAAATAAAACTCCGGTTGGACATTACCGTACACCATTTTATGTACGTGGAAAAACGGGTCGTATTGAGCGTGTTTTAGATGAGTTCATCAATCCAGAAGAAGAAGCCTACGGCAAGAATGTAGGTAGCAAAGTTTGGCTTTATCGAGTTTCTTTTGCTCAACAAGAACTATGGCCAGAATATCAAGGTGCTTCGATAGATCAACTCCAGATTGAGATTTCTGAACATTGGCTTGAACCTGCTTAAGCGGAGAAAATATGACTGTTCCAGATCATCACGACCATGACCATAAGCACGATCACGATCATGACCACACCCATCCAGGTGTCACAAAAGACGAAGAGCCCTATGGCTACTATGCGACTCTTGAGCTAGCAGTACGTGAACTATTAATTGAAGCGCGGTTGATTACTGCTGATGAGCATCGTCGTCAGATTGAAATCTTAGATTCACGCTCTCCTGTACTTGGGGCCAAAATAGTCGCTCGTGCATGGACAGACCCCGAGTTTAAAAAACGCTTATTAGCGGATGGTTCTGCTGCATGTGAAGAACTGGGGATCACCATGTATGACGGCGCCCATCTCATTGTTCATGAAAATACTCCTCAAGTTCACAACATGGTGGTTTGTACGCTCTGTTCATGCTATCCACGTCCCGTGCTGGGCTTGCCACCAGACTGGTATAAGAACAAACAGTATCGAGCTCGAGCAGTCAAAGAGCCGCGTGCGGTCTTAAAAGAATTTGGCACTACCATCCCAGATCAAGTGAGTATCCATGTACACGATTCAAATGCAAACATGCGCTACTTAATTCTGCCTTTACGTCCAGCTGGAACTGAGCATTTGACTGAAGAAGAGTTAGCTAGTCTGGTAACCCGGGATGCGATGATTGGGGTTACTATTGTCAAATCATCATTAGTACAGACGAATAGGGGTCAAGCATGAGTTCAACAAAAGGCCTGATTTCACACTTACCAAATGATATCGGCGGGAAAGATGCTGACGCCATCAACATGGAAGAGCATCCGATGCTTCCTTGGGAAAAACGCTGTCATGCACTTTTGGACGTACTTGCTACCCATCAAATTGTTAACACTGAAGAAAAGCGTCGCGGCGTTGAGAATCTGGGATCTGAAATCATCGGTAATCTTACGTATTACGAGCGCTGGATTGTTTCAGCAGTCAATATATTATTTGAAAAGCGTATTTTGACCCCCGATCAAATTGCTAATAAAACTAAAGAGATTTCAGAGCGGAAGTAATGCAAATGAGAATGCTTATGCTTATTTAGGTGGAATATTCCATCTTTTGCGTAGCTCCTCTAATGGCTCGCGAGCATAATCAAAATAATTGATCCCAAGAACTAAATCAATATTGACCTCTTTACCTCTTTTTAGGGCGGTAGAAATGCGCTCGAGTCCATTAATTACTTCCATGTCATGTCCTAAGTGAGGAGCTCCAGCAACAATCGTTTTCAGTAAGCCACCTTGGAAAATACTAAGTACTCCCAAGAAATTCATTACTGCACTTTGTGATTCTGTAGCCATGGTGCTAAAAGCAGCTACTTCTATTTCTCCAATACCATCAGAATCATAATCTGCTAGAACATGAATCCAATCATGATGCGCTACCGCTTCATTGATACCACCAAGTACGCCAGGAAAAGTAAAGTTCCTTTTTTTGTAAAAATCCCAAAGACCTCTGCCTAAGCTACCAGCAGGGTATTGCTGCAGATTTTCATAGCGCGTGGCTATCTCATCTGATACTTCGAGAGTCATCATGGTTGCGCTCAGACCATACTTTTGATCTAGATCAGCAAAGTTAGGTGAGGTAAGATCTTTATCGTAAAAATAATTTGAGCGGTAGAAGTCTTGCTGGGCTTGAATGGTTAATTTCTTAGAAAGGTCTCGAACTAATGCTAGACCATTATTTTCAATGCCTAGTTTTTGAGCCCACAAATTAATAGCATTAGAAATTTCTGGTGAGATCGATGAACATAATAATTCAGTTGCGAGCATTAAATCGAGGACTTCATTGCGCTTTTGAGGTTCTGGCATTGCTAAAGAAAATTCCTCAATACTGAGGGGCTCCAGTGTATGGAAATCACAGTCATAGGACATGAGCTTATGAAAGATAGTCTTTAGGAATCGTGGTTGTATCTCATCGAACCAACCATTTTGGCGGCAGGTACTGACAACAGCTTGCGCCATCAGTGGCGCATCAGCAGGGGTTGTGTGCTTGAAGAACATATTTTCTATTTAACTTTGCTTGGTAAGTGAATAGGGTTTATCAAGATTTGCTTGCATCTCATGCGCTTATTCCCAAAGTATCAATAGATAAGTGCCAGAAAGTAAAGTGCATTATTGGAGGCATTCTAATTACTTTTATTTCTGGCACGGCTATTGCCCATCTATCAAGTGCCACTTCACTAGTGGCATACCCTCGGTATCGCAATTCTATCCATTCTAATTAGACTTATTTTTAATATAAGTAACTTAATAGTCTTATTTAGATCAAAAGGGGGTTAGAGTTTATTCAGCAGACCTGCGAGTGACCTTAGTCCTTTTCAAAGCAGACCCCCATTAGTTTTAAATACCCCTTTAATGCATAACGAAAGAGAGTTCAAAATGGCTTATGGAATTATTCACTTTTATCCAAATGGGACTAAATCTCAATATGATGCTGAAATCGCGGTAGTTCATCCTCATGGTGGGGCAGGCCTTCCAGTAGGCCAGCTATACCATGCAGCTGGACCTTCCCCTGGTGGCTGGTCAGTAGTTGCTATTCATGACTCTAAAGAAACTTGGCAGAAATTTTTAGATGGTGTTTTATTACCCACAATCCAATCTCAAATTAAAGATGGGTTTAAATCTGAACCTCAGGCAACCTATTTCGAGGTTGACCACTTACAAGAATCCCAATAACTCATTTTTACATTACCTAGAGCTCCAAAAACATTTGGATGCCTGCAATAAGACCTGCTTCGGCAGGTTTTTTATTGCCTGGTCAATTACTGCTTTGGGTCGAGTTGAGCCTACGGGGTTTGATTGGCGTTAAGGGCTGCTAACCATTGCATAGCGGCCCGATGCAAATTCAAGTAAACAGGCTCGGAGCGGCCACTAAGAGACAAACTGGATAGCTCAAGATGCGCAATGCTATAGAATCATTTTAGTTTTAATGTGCTAAAGCTACATCACCAATCAATGATATTAAAACTACTACTTGTTTTGCTAACTAAGGATGTTTATCTATGCAATGCCGTTTCTCTAACTTGCTTGCTCTTGTCGTCTCGCTACTCCTCTCCCTATCCTTCTGTTCGCCTATCAGTGCGCAAGCCCCAACTGTTGACCAAATGATTAAACAATTAGAAAGTTCTGGAGCTATTGACAAGGCGGTGGAGCGGAGTCTTAAGCGCATACGTCAAAAGCAGCTGGCTGCTGAAAAACTAGAAGAGGATAAAGCTGAGCAACAAAAGAAAAGCCTCGCTAAAAATGCACGCAAAGTAGATCCCAAGATAGAGTTTATATATGGTAAGCCTGATGCTACTATTTCAATCATTGAGTACTCTGATTTTGAGTGCCCATACTGTCAAAAATTTAGTGAAGTTCCCTTGAAGCTTGTAGCTGAGATGCCAGAACAGGTGAATGTTGTTTGGCGTAATTTCCCATTGTCTTTTCATAATCCAATGGCAGTGATTGAAGCTAGCGCTGGAATATGCATCGGAAGATTGGGTGGCAATGATGCTTTTTGGAAATTTTCTGAAGCTGTGTTTAAGACAACGCGTTTAAATGGTCAGGGTATGCCGGTTGAGAAAGGTGAGGAGCCCAATTTAAAGTTAGCTAAATCACTTGACATCAATTCAGAGCAGTTTGAGGCATGCTTTACATCTGAAGAAGTTCAAAAGCAGATTAACGGTGATCTACAAGATGGTATCGCTGCAGGAATCAATGGTACCCCAGGTGTCATTTTGGTAAATCATGAATCTGGGAAGATAGATGTACTTCCTGGCGCCGTTCCTTTGGAATATTTAAGGGATGCTGTGAAGGGGTTACTTGCAAAATAGATCTACCAACGAGTTGGAATTATGGCGTTCAAGTTAGTAATTTCCAGCTTACCACCACCAAATTGAATTGCTAGAGGACCTGTTTGAAAGTTTTGATAGTCCAATTTATTTGCCACAGTAATGCCATTAAGAATCACAGTGAGCTGGTTTGATTCAGAGCTAATCAAAACCGTGTTCCATTGGTTGGCTACCTGTATTTTGGGAGCCTTAATTAGCCCCATTACCGACCCAGCCCCATAGCCTTTAATTGGAATGCTAGAAAGATTTATCTCTATAGCCGAATTGGGAACAATATTATTGGGGTCTAAGCAATGGGTGAATAGGCTAAATTGAGTCGCCCCATCAATTTTGTAATTAAATTGGAGTTGATAGTCAGTAAAAGGGTATTTACCCACCAGCATTCCCGAGCCTTGATCTGCGGCAACTCCATTTCCAATTGGGTGCCAATTAGCATTTCCATTTTGATTCCAGGCAGAAGTATCTTGCCCATTAAATAGGGGAAATGAGCCCCCTTCGCTGGTCACTAACACCTGGGACATGCAGGGCATTGCCACAATAAGAGTCAAAAAACAGATCACCCAAATAAATTGCTTAATATTTACTGATCGCCCAATAAGTTTGTTCATAGGATCCATTTCAACACAAGCTAACAACTAAGATCTCCTTTACCCAGCCTAACAAAGAGCGTGATAGGGGATACCCTTGCTTTTGATGTAATAACTGATAAATCATTTGACCTATAACAATATGAGGGTCATTCTGATTTTAAGAAAACTCCCTCTTTCGCTTAATAGTCATTAAGCGCCATGCCTGAGAATTTGAATATAAACAGGGGTGCCTTTCAGAAAACCGTTTCGACCCTGTGTATAAAACCATTCAGGAGTTAAATGCATATGACAAAAGTCATATTTGGGCTTCTTTCTAGGCCGGATTTTTTTGCTTCTGTATTAGCACTTATTAAATTATCTTCAACTTCTGCTACGCGTTCAGATTTTAATGGTTCATATTTCTGGATATGCCTATGAATTCTATGGGCAGTCAAATCCGCTATGTACTAGCTGTAGGAGCGATCATTTCTGTGATCGGCTGTTCATCTATGGGCGGCTTAGGTGCGCAGAAAAATTGGAGTTCAACAGATGATGATTCCAAAATTAAAGCCGTACTTACTCCCAAAAAGAATATTAGCCAAGAATTAGTAAAACAGGGCGTCATTTATTTGCGCGAAGGTAATTACGAGGATGCGCAAAAAGTATTTAGTGCAGCTATCAAAGTCAATCCTAATAATTCTACTATCCATGTATTAAATGGAATTAGTTATCACTTAGAGTACATGAATGGCGCCCCTGATAGTAAAGCTCTTGCAGAAACAGCTTATGGACTTGCCAATACGCTAGATAAGCTAGATCCATTACCCTTGATTCAATTGGGTAGACTGCATATGGAGGCAGGAGACTATCCTCGGGCTGGTAAAGAGTTTATCAGCGCATATGCTTTAAGCCCAACCGATCAAGATGCGCTAGCTGGATTGTTGCAAGCATCCTTACTGCAAAAAGATTTTAAAACTGCTCTTTGGGCGGGTGACAATCTAAAGGCATTGAATATATCGTCTGCCGATAATCAACGTCTACTGGTGCTGATGTATTCCGCTGTTGGTCAAACTATAGAGGCTAATAAACATCTAGCGCTGTATGCAAAGCTAAAAATAAACGACTCGAAATCCATTCAGTCTCTACAGCGTCAAGTGCAGTTCATTGAAGAGCAGCGAGTCGCCTTTGCTAGCATTAAAGATGATTCGGCATCAGTCAGTGCAAACATGGCTAAATTAGATATCAACGCATCATCGCAAAGTCCGAAGATGTTAAAAATAGCTGCTGCTCCAGCTGCTCGTCCACCTAAAACAACCAATCCTGCAGCCATAGCTGAGGGCATGGCTGTAGAGCAGCAAAATAGCACTGATAGCACTTCTTCCAGTTCAGGCTCCACCACTTCAAGCGCCCCAATGCCACCCCCAGCTGCTAGTGCGGGAGCTCCTGCTACTAGCGGCGGAGGCGGAGGGGGTACCTACTCAGCGGTATCAATGAAGAATCAAACTGACCGCTGGTTTGATTGTGATACCAAGCCAGGTCTTGGTAAGGCACCAGGGGGAAGTTATGGTGTCCCGGTCGGGGGCACCTCTGGAGATCAAACGCTTTATCTTGAGCCTTTGCCAAATCCTTGTGCAAACAACCCCCCTAAGATGGCATCCATCGATGCCGTACTCATCAGGACAGTAGATGTGCAGGGCAGTAGTTTTGGTATTAATCTTTTAACTGGATTGCAAATCTTTGCTGGATCACAGAGATCATCGACTACCACTACTATTGGAACTGTCTCCGGAACTTTAAATACAAATGCCAGTGTATTGGGCATCGGTAATGCCACTACTGCGACCTTGAATGGAGTAAGTGGCTTATTAAATTACACGCTCAATATTGCTAATTCAACCTCTTCTAATACTCAAGTGGTCGCTAGACCAACACTGACTGCCTTAGATCGCATTCCCTCAACTTTTTATTCGGGTGGCGTTCAGACTGTAGGCCTCAATGGTGGCGGTGTGTCAGGCGCTCAAGTCAGTAATATCCCAACAGGGATCAGCCTTTCAGTTACGCCTACATTTGTAGATGATGAAACCATGATGCTGGCCGTAAAGGTTTCCCGCTCCTTTATCAATGCCTCTAGTCCGATTGGCGGATTTAATGCTGGACTATCCGTTGCGCAGCATGCAGTTACCTCAAACGTTCGAATTAAATATGGTGAAACATTAATTCTGGATGGGTTGACTCTTAGAACCTTTTCAAAAGAGGAGGATGGGGTTCCAGTTCTACAAGATATACCCATCATTCAGTATTTATTTAACCAGTCACAGAAGCAGCAATATGTCGAAAATGTACTTGTCATGGTTACTCCTCGTAAGTTAATTTCTAATGCGAATGATTTAAAAAAGATGGAAGAAGATTTTGCAAAGAGGGAGGGTGAGTTAACCCCGCAAGAAAAAAATGTCTACGATTCAATAAAAAGTTACCAAGATTTAATAAAGGGCATGTATCCGAATATCAACGGAACGCTTGCAGCCTTGCAAAGAGATAGCTCGTATTTTAGGCAGTTTAAATTAGCAGTTTTGTCCGATGAACAGGATAGTTGGGTTACGCAATCAAAGATGTCTAGATTTCTGAATAGCGTTAGCGATACATTGTATTTCACTAGGTAAAAAATATTATTACCAATATGTTTTATTCATTTCTTAACTGGTTTTAATTCCCATAGGGGTATGCCATGAAGTTTTATAAATTAATTTTTCTAAGTATTATTTTTGCCAGCTCAACAGCATTCGCTGCTGATCCCATTGATTTAAGTGCGTCAGATCGAGCCTATTTACTAGCCCAAAACGATGTTAGAAATCCGGCTGATCGACGTCTTGATCCGATTGAACAGAGGCGAGATGCAGACAAAACAAAAAAAACAGATTCCAGTGATAGTTCATCATCTAATAAAGGGGCAACTAAGGCTGCTATAGCTGTCTGCTCTGGTGAGTTTGCTTTTTGCGCCTCTTCAACCTGCGTGAAAACTGGTAAGCAAATTACTGTTAAAGAAAATGGCGGAAAGACTACCAAACAATACCCTGAAGTCGTTTGCAAATGCCCCATCATCACGAAAAAAATTGCCGTTGAACAAAACGGCCAGCCCTTGGTTGGGATCGCTGCATTAAATGAAGGCAATATGAATGGTTCTTGTGAGCCACCAGCTGCAGGTAAGGTGTGGTCATACTTTTCTAATGCAATCACCACGTATCCACAAGAGAGTGCCGGTTTTGAAAGTAAGCCCGCCGTCTCTCAAAGCTGCCCTGCTAGCGATGGCGGAGGTTCAAATTGCTGGAGTTATTTATGCTCCATTGATCCAAAAGTGGTTAAAACGAGTACCGGTGATGTTCGTACGGCTACTTGCTCATGCCCGTTCAATGAAGGCCTGTTTGGTAGTAAGGCGCATAAAACTTCTACTTATACAACTTTTGCTGGCACCTATTCGCCACCAGCTAGCAATGCCTGCAAACAAGCTCCAGTCGGATTCCCACTCCAGTTATTGCAGTAGGGTTTTGGTGTTCAGGTTTATTTACTGGTCAAAAACTTAAATCTTTTCTTGAAGGCTAGCCATGAAAATTTTCTCAATTCTGCCAATCCTCTTGGCCTGTTTTCAATTCAACGCTTATTCTTTGGGGCTTGACACTACCACTTCTTCTGGACAGCTATCTTATCTGCTAGCCCAAAACAATATACGTGATGCTACTGGACATCAAAGTTCCCCTCGTGGTGATTTCAGGGAAAGACTGCAGAGTGCAAAGTCATTAAAATCGACTGACTCGAGCGTAAAATCAACTGCGGTAGCCAAAACTGAGCTAACTACGTGTTCGGGCCAGAACTATGCCTTGTGTGCAGGATCGACTTGTAGGGCGACTGGAAGAATGATTACTGTCAAAGAAGATGGGGGTACAAAATCAGTGAAGTATCCAGAAGCAAAGTGCACTTGCCCAGTAATTAATGCAGAAATTTCAACCGCTAATGGACTTCCTTTGGAGGGCTATGCCGCTTTGAATGAAGGTAACATGAATGGTTCCTGCATAGCTCCAGTAGGGCATGTATGGTCATACTTTTCTCAAGTAACAACCTATCCACAGGAAAGTTACACCCCAAAGTTTACAACTGCTCTTGGAGTCAAGCAGGAATGTCCAGCGGGAACTAAAGCAGTAAATTGTTGGAATTATTTATGCACCCTTGATGCAAAAACTACTAATGGTGCGCAAACAGCAACTTGCTCTTGCCCAATCGGAGAGGGATACTTTGGTGGTCCTGTAGCTCCAACCGAATCCTCAATCACCGAAGCCGGTTCTTATTACCAACCTCCTTCTCTCGCGTGCTCTATGCTTCCAGTGAGCGGACCAGTCCCTACAGGCGCTGGAAGAAATTGATTTTAAAGCTCAAATCATTGCCAAATTTGTCGGGTAAACCGACAAATTTCCGTCTCAAACGATCTAGCCGCCTGCCAATGCCACTCAAGATCCAATGATTTCCAACCAATCCCACAGATCTTGGTGCCTACTGGACACCAAATCTAAGTACCTTAAGACCATTGTTTTTAGTGTTGTTTAACCTCATTTTTAAAGCTTCTAAGGCGTAGGTCGCACGTTCGAATCGTGCTGGGCAGGCCAAATTTCTGACCTACTTACCCCTCTTGCCAGGCATGTATCAAAAAGACTGCGGTCTTACAAAGAATCCATTACCTCAGGACCAAATGAATTTATACCTCATTTTTGGAGACATTGGTGTCTCGGGGGACCATAAGGGGACCAAATTACTCTTCAAAGGGTTCTCTAGTCAGCGGTAGGTTATTTAACTTGTCACTCGGGGCTGGTGTTGCGGTTCTCTTATGACGCTGCTCATCCTCGGCAGCAGCTTCAAATGCTCTTAGCTGCTCAGCGTTCCTCTTAGCGGTTTCTGCCAGTTTAGATGCAGGCATTACCTTGGCTTTAATTAATAACTCCTGCTGATGCTGCTTAAAGGTTTGAGTCTTGATCTTGCCAGCGAACTCAAGGTCACCAAGCCCATCTTTGTCCTTATTCATCAGATGCTCTATAAGTGTCAATTGCCCAAGTGTTAATGCATTGCTTTACAAGATACCTCGTTATACCCAGTTTATTAGCAATATGGCGATTGCGGTCTGATTTATCCTTATAGTCCTCTAGTGCGTATATAAACTTTGAGATCATTTCCTTTGGCAGCTTCATCGCTGGCTCTATAACCTTTAGAACATCACTCCTGTAAACCTCTTGGCTACTGTAATCAGAGAAATGCTTAATCTTAATCACTTCGTAATCAATGTCTAAGCGTTTAAAATTTTGCTTAATAATTTTGTATGTTGCATCTCCGAGAGCAATAATTAATGGATCGTGATAACCCAAAGAATTTATTTCCTCAAGAAAGCTTTGCACGTTCTCCCTCTCAAGCTGCGGATTTTCCTTCAGCTTTTTTAAGACCTCCCCAGAACTCTTTTCCTCTAAGTCCTTGAGGATATCGGTCATGTAGCCTCCCCATAAGGGGGTGTCTTTAAAAGCGTATCTAAGCTTGAAGTCTTTAGCTCTTGGATTTGAGCTATGAAAGTTAGCAAATGGCTTTTCAATATCATTTCTAGAGATATTTAGCCCAACAATGACCACGATTGGATTTAACTCGTCCAATACATGATCACTATCAAAAATCGAAAGATCACCTACGTTGTCTGCTGGCAGACCTCTTGACTCTGCCCAGACGGCCCAACTAGCAACTCGCCAGTAGCAGCTTTTTATTTCATCAAATTTCTCACGAGTAATCATCAGTTCATTCTAAATCCAATACATATGAGACTTATGACAGAAAGGGCTTTACCCCTTATCAAATTCCCAGAATCCAGACCCCGCCTAGTGCCACCCCCCTAAATTGGGGTTAGGAGTCCCACGACTGTCTTACACAGTATTTTGGACAAAGGATTTCTACCCATAAATGGCATGTGATAGGTATGGAGAAGGCCCCCCTTATGTTTTCCTCTAAATCAGGTGAGGGGGTGTATATTTTTAAAATACTGATAACTTGCTGATAAGTGAAATATAGATGAGACCAACCGAAGAAGAGTTAAAGAAGCCCAGATCATCGTGGGGGAGTGGGTCAAGCACTACAACCATGTCAGGCCGCATAGTGCATTAGGTTACAGACCACCAGCACCCCAAACCCAAGTACCCCAAATAATACAAAATCAACCCATGTTGCTGCAATGATTTACTATAGAAAAACTCTCTTTGGTAGTGGCCCTAAATTGACAGCAGTTCAACACCACATAGTCAGTTCCACCCAACTCCACAACTCTCGGTGTCTACTGGACACCAAATCTAAACACCTTAAAACCATTGTTCGCGCTGTTGTTTTAGCTCATTTTTACAGCTTCTAAGGCCCAGATCGCACGTTCGAATCGTGCTGGGCAGGCCGAAGGTGAGAGTGGCCGATGAGATGATATTAAAACCACCTCCGGGCAGTTTTAATTTGGTCATTAATCATTATTAGAGTAAGGTGAGTTCTGATTGAAGCAATCTAATTTTTAATAACCACTCCTTAAAGTGAGTAAATTAATGATCCTTTATAGTGCCCCTCCATCTTATTATTCAATGATTGGTCGTTTGGCGTTAAATGCAGCGCAGATATCATTTGAAAATCATCATATGGATATTCATGTACGTAAGGAGCAACTTGCCCCTTGGTATATTGCGCTTAACCCCCACATGACTGTACCTACTTTAGTGGATGGCAAAACGATCTTGATTGATAGTCAAGATATCTTGCGCTTAGCAGCAACCCAAGCGGGCAATCAATGGCTTGATATTGATCTCAATCTAAGCCCTCAAATTGAGGCAGTAGTGAAAGCACACTATGCAATCCCGATTGAACGCTTGACCTTTTGTAAGGCAATGCTTCATTTACCAATCTTGAAGTTTATTTTTCCACGCGCATTGGGCGGCATCATTAAGGGTCTTCAGGCTCAACTTGCAACAGCAAAAGATCCTGCTGCAGTCCAAGCAAAGATTACTTTGAACCAATCGCGGATTGCTTACTTTACTCAAGGCGCTAGCTTAAAGGAGAAGATGACATTAGAGCGTAATCGAGTGAGCGCCTATTTAGATCAATTACCAACTCTAGGCAATTTCTTATTTGGCGATAAACCTAGCTCGGCTGATATTGTTACGGCTGTTTTATTTGGACGCCTAAAAATGATTGGTGAGTATGCCTTGGTTACCAATCATGCTCGAGGACTTGTTTTAGACCAGTGGTTTAGCCGCATGCAACAACAGACCGCTTTTCAAAAATCTGACATCTGGCTGCGCTTTCAATGGTGGCGCATTTTGCTTAGAGGCTAAAAGACGGTGTTTGTCGGTTTACCCGACAAATTAGATGTCTGACCATCCAACCGCCTGCCAATGCCATTCAAGATCCAAGGCATTCCACCTAACCCCACGATTCTCGATGCCTACTGGACACCAAAAGCCAACACCTCGATACCATTGTTTAACTAGTTGTTTTAGCTCATTTTTAAAGCTTCTAAGGCGTAGGTCGCACGTTCGAATCTTGCTGGGCAGGCCACCAATTCACCCTGTCATATTTCAGTCACATTAATAGCTGAAAGTTAGCCCAATTGCTTTTTCTATCTCAAAATGGCCACTCTATGAACATTTCAACTGTATTGAAGTTCGCCCTTACTGCATTAGTGCTCACCCAAGCCTTGGCTATCCATGCGGCAACGATCTACCCAATTAACGATGCCGCTATTTTATTGGGCTCTAAATTTGATATCAAGGTGGAGTTCAATACGGTTGTGCCAGCTGACGATATACAACTCACAGTCAATGGCGCTCCAATCAAGAGTATGGTTTCGGTTCCTGCACAATACATTGCCAATGAGAACGGTAAAGGCAGCTCAATTATTTATCGTGATGTTCAACTCAAGCAGGCTGGTAAGTTGATGATTGACGCTAGAGCAGGTGACGAGGTCGCTAAGGTTACATGGGATGTGTATGCAAGTGGTCCACGTAAGGTTAAAAACGTCATTCTCTTTATTGGCGACGGTATGACTATCGCCAATAGGACGGCAGCCCGCGTTCTTTCTAAAGGAATTACCCAAGGTAAGTATCAAAACGTATTGTCATTTGACGATATGCCCAATACTGCTTTGATTGGAACCTCAGGCTCTGACTCATTAATTACAGACTCGGCAAACTCCATGAGTGCCTATATGACTGGCCATAAAACAGCAGTCAATGCCATGGGAGTGTATGTATCTAGAGCTACTGATAACTTAGCCCATCCAAAAGTGGAGACTCTGGCCGAGCTCATCAAGCGCAAAACAAAGATGTCCGTGGGCATTGTGTCTGATGCTGAGCTAGAGGATGCCACCCCAGGTGCGGTCGTATCACACACACGACGTCGTGCCGATAAGCAATATATTGCCGACCAGCTATTGGCTAGCGGAGCAGAGGTCATTTTAGGTGGCGGTTCAGCTTACTTTTATCCCCAATCATCCAAAGGCTCAAAGCGTAAAGATGAGAACAATCTAGTCGATCAATTTAAGTTAAACGGTTATCAATTGGCATTTACTAAACAAGAGTTAATGACTGAGGCACAAAATCCCGCAACCAAAAAACTCTTTGGCGTCTTTCATCCAGATAATATGGACGGATCTTTAGATCGATTCTTCCTAAAAAAGAATACCGTGATGGAATATCCCAACCAGCCTGATTTAACCCAAATGACTCAGGCTGCATTAGATGTGCTCTCAAAGAACCAGAATGGATTTTTCTTGATGGTCGAGGCTGCATTGATTGATAAGTTTAATCATCCCTTGGACTGGGAGCGAGCGGCTTTTGATACGATCATGCTCAGTAATGCGGTGCAGATTGCAAAAGATTTTGCGAAGACCCATCCAGACACCTTAATTATTGTGACTCCGGATCATACGCATAGCGGCTCAATTAGCGGAGTAGTAAACGATGCTAAGCCAGGACCACTCAGAGAGAAGGTGGGAACTTATGCTGAGGCAGGCTATCCCAATTATCCAAAAGCCAATGTCGAGGGATATCCCAATCAGATTGATGTCTCCAAGCGCCTTGCCTTTTTCTATGGCAACTATCCTGACCATTACGAAACGATGCACCCTAAATTGGACGGCACCTTTGTACCTGCTATCAAATCAGCCGACGGCACTTATGTAGCAAATCCTAAATATCTGCAACAACAAGAAGATGCGATTCATGTGGGCGGTAATCTGCCGGTCAATCAAGAGACTGGAGTTCATACAGCGGACGATGCTGTACTCAATGCCACAGGCCCAAATTCAGATAAGTTCAAAGGCTTCATGGATAACACCAAAGTCTTTAAAGTTATGGTGGAAAGCTTGGGCCTAGGACAAAAATAATTCCTAGTGGGGATCCAAAACCCAAAAATGATGGGTCCCATCTTTACCTAGCTGCTCGACAAGACCGAATTCCCAATCGAGATAGGCCTGCATTGATGCTTGGGTTGCATTGGTGCCCTCATAGGGGCGTTGATAGCGATCAATTGTGGGTGAGGCTAGATTCAATGGATCTGATTGCATTGCATAGCCTGCGTCACGCCACGCGCTATTGCCACCAGCCAAGACATAAACCGGGGTTTGCGTGAGGGCAGAAAATTCTGGAGCGGTGAAGATGGCCAGCTCGGCTGGGCTGCTCGTCAGAACATAGCGTTCTGCTTTGGGTAATTTAGCGAGCGCGTCTTTCAGTAAAGAGCGTAGCGCAAACCAGCTGCCTGGAATATGTCCTTTGGAATAATTCTTGTGCGTACTCAAATCGACTACAACCCCATTGGACTCACTAAGCCATTTTTGTAGAGTTTGAGCATCGACCTCTTGAGTTTTAGGAAGCGGGGGGAGAGTTAGGGCTGGCGTTCCTTTCTCAGTCAGATCACCATTTTCAATACCATCGAGCACATAAACGTCCCAGGCCATTTGCGCTAGCCAAGAGGCTGGCATATTGGCTCGCACCCCGCTGGGATCCACTAGAACAATGCGGGCGCCTCGAACGGGGGCATACATCTCCGTTTCTTGAACAAGCTGACCGCCGGGTACTGAACGAAAGCCTGGTAGATGGCCAGCTTCATATTCTTCTGGAGTGCGCGTATCAAAGAAATACGTGGTGCGATGAGATTGTGTTTGCCATTCTTTCAGATCAGATTTACTAGCACGTTTGACGTGGGCTCGATCAGCGACTTTTCTAGATTTATTAAGTGCCTCTTTCGCGGTTGCGGGACTGACATCAGAGAACTTGCGTGATTGACCATGGTCTAAGACCTGGTCTGCTAACTTCCAGCCAATCGTGCCATTCCGTAAGGCATGGACTTCATTGGGAATGCCCGCATTAATGAGGGACTGAGTACCAATAATGCTCCGGGTTCGTCCAGCACAATTAACAATCACTTTGGTTTTAGGGTTGGGTGCAATTTCTGGAAGGCGAAGTACCAGCTCAGCTCCAGGCACGCTCATACCCGTCGGAATGCTCATGGTTTGATATTCATCAAAGCGACGCACATCTACGACTACAACATCTGCCTTTGAATCAATGAGTTGCTTTACCTCTTGAGCAGATAGGGAAGGGGTATGGACCTTAGACTCGACTAACTCACCAAAGGATTTGCTGGGAACATTGACGTCACGAAACACTTCACCGCCAGAGCGCTTCCATTCTTTTACGCCACCAGCAAAGACAGATACATCGACATAGCCTAAAGCCATCAATTTACTGGCTGCTAATTGCGCATCGCCTTCACCATCATCTAGGGTCACAATTGCCACATCTCTACGAGGTAACTTGCTATAGGCATCGATTTCAATGCGAGAGAGCGGGAAGTTAGCTGCAAATAAGGGATGCTCTTGCGCATGAGGATCCTCCTCGCGGACATCTAGAAAAGCAATTTCTTCCTTATTAACTAACTTAGCTCTAACGAAGGCGTAATCTTTGGTATTCATGGGCTGCGCAATAGGTCAACTGATCAAGTTCATGATCATGACATATTTTTTCGGGGAAATAAAAATACCCTAAATCAAGGCTTAGCTGAGCTGCAAATATCCAGTTTTAACTCAATCAAAGTCACAATCATCGTCAAACATCTGATATTCCAGATGAATCTCTTTGCGAGTTTGGTGCTGCCAAATCAAACGATCTTTTAATAACTGGTATTTCAGTGAATCAGCATACTCATCAAAATAATCATCCGCTTGCTCAACGTAATGGTGGATCTTCATCATTACCTCCTCACTTTAGGTTTGTGACCTAAGGACTAGCAGAGCAATCTAATTAATATGGTGATGAATTATTTCGCTCCGTTTATCCATTAGTTGTGCGCAGTGTGAACAAGCCCAGATGACCTGTCTATCAATCTGCTAAAAAAGATTGCAATTGATGTGCAAAAGCGACAGAATGATTCAGACTGAGAATAAAAAGCGGAGACTAAGACAATGAAACCCTTTTACATTGACTATCCTCAAGAAAAGATTGAGGGGCATCTACATGCTTATCAATGCGCTTTTTGCAAGATTCCCACTACTGAGATATTTGGACTACTAGAGAATCATGGCAAGGACTGCAGCTATCGTATTCAGGCTGGTGGCTTTTCACACTCAGAACTCAAAAAGATTTCCCAAGTCATTGAGCCATCCCTTTCGGATGAGCTTGATTGACCTCAACCTTGTGACTTACTGCCTTTTCGTAAAATAGATCCACTATGACAAAATATCTCGTCCCAACCCTGACATTCTCAACACTGCTTGGCTTAACAGCCTGCACAAGTATGGATAAGCTTCAAGCAAGGTTGGAGGCTGACCCGCAATGCCCACCTGTCATGAATGCAAAGACGGGTGCCTTGATGCCTTGTCCAACTCCGCCCAAGGCGCAGCCCGCTGTGGTAACCCAGAAAAATGTGCAGCCTGCGAGCCCGCCTTCCAGTAATGCGACCCAAGCCCCAGCAAGCAATGCGAGTGGAACAACGTCCCCAAGCACACCGCAAAATAGTGAGAGCAATAAACCTCAGGCAAGCGTGAGTAATGCTGGATCCTCAGCTAAAGTCATATCACCGAGTCTGATGGCTAATCCCGAGTGCAAAGGGGTCTTACATCAAAAGACAGGCGCCTTGATGCCTTGCCCAAATCCCTAATACAGGGATATTTCGAGAACTTTAGTTGTTAGCCAGGGCGAGGATTTGGTCAAGAGTGACATAGCCACGACCTTGGCTATCAATATAGCTAAAGTGAGCTGCAACCCGTGGCATGCCCGCTTGAGCTTCTGCCAAAGTAAGCTTGCCATCATGATTCTTATCGGCCGCCTTAAATTTAGCGACAATCTCTTTGTCCTCAGCACTCATTTGCGTTTGAGCTTGGGCGGTGATTTGACCGCCTAGGCCCGCAAGCACAAAACTCACAGCAACAGCACGATGCAATAGCGTTTTCATGAGTTACCTTGCTTACTGTTTGGCAGATAACTGCAGTGCTTGACGAACCGCTTTCTTGGCCATCTCAGTAAACGAATCTACTGATCCCGATCCCGTTCTAAAGGATTCACCTTGAATCGTAATCAAGCCTTCGCCGAGTAGCTGATTGGTTTGACTATCGGTAATTTTGTTCTCGATGACTAAAGCAGGGGTCTTGGCATTCATACCTGCTGCATAGGCTGCACCATTGACTGCTAAGCCAATTGGTGTGAAGTTCCAAGGCTGCAGGCTGTTGGCTGACATCTCGGCGCCGGTAATCCCAACCGATACTCGAGCAACACCAGGACCTGGTTTTTGGACAATCGTGATATTGCTTTTGCCATTAATAGCATTCACCATCGAGGCTTGTAATGCAGCTTTTACTTGCTCCAGAGTTTGCGCAGAAACTTGTTGTGTTTGGGTTTGATTCAGATAAATAGGTGTCAAGATCACGCCAGTATATTTATTGGGATCGATATTGTTATCACGATAGCGCCACATCCGAATATCTTGTGGAGTATCTGGAACTACTTGCAATAATTTGTAATTCGGTAAGAAGCCAGACTCAGGCATTGGCTCTGATAAGTATTTAGAAGTATTGCTACATGCGCCGATTAATAGAACAGCTGGGATGAAGTAGCAGAGTGAGAGTAGATTGCGGCGGTTCATAAAATCTCCAGAGGGTGTATTTGATGTTTATAACACCATTCAATGTAAGTAAATTGAATTGGGTGTTCGGTTTTGCATACCTAAACTAGGGGGCCAGTTTTGGTAGCTTGATAGAGGTAGCCAAGCAAGGCATGACGATCTTAGGGTCGGTAGCCAGCAGCTTTTTATTCTTGCCAGGGTACTCGACCCTAGATAGTAAATCTCGGATCAGATTGAGGTGGGTGAGTTTTTTATCATTGGCATTAACCACCGTCCAGGGTGCATCAGGACTGGTAGTTTTCTCGAGCATCAGATCGCGCGCCACACTGTAGGCATGCCATTTCTTTTGCGCTTGCTGATCAATAGGACTGATCTTCCATTGCTTGAGGGGATCCTTGGCGCGATCGGCTAAACGACGTGCTTGCTCTACCTTATCAATATCAAGATAGTATTTAAGGATCTGGATTCCAGATGCAACCAAAAGACTTTCAAAGTCATTGACCGACGCCATGAACTCCTTGTACTGCGCATCGGTACAGAATCCCATGACCTTCTCAACACCAGCACGGTTGTACCAGCTCCGATTGAAGATCACAAATTCACCTGCGCTCGGAAGTTCGGCTACGTAGCGCTGAAAGTACCACTCGCCTTCCTCACGGTCGCTTGGTTTACCAAGAGCGATCACATGGGTATCACGAGGGCTTAAGTTCTGGGTAATGCACTTGATCGTGCCATCTTTGCCGGCAGTATCCCTGCCTTCCAGAATCACTAAGAGTCGATCACCTTTGCTGATAATGCGCTTTTGCAGCTTGACGAGTTCGATTTGCAGCAGTCTAAGCTCTGCCTCGTAAGTCAACTCCTTTTTACTGATCTTGATAGGCTTGATTGCTGCAGCAGAGACTTTTTTCAAGAACTATGAATTGCTGCTTGGAGTTGTTGTAGGAGTTACTGGCGCTACTTTCTTAGCAACAGTTTTCTTCTTGGCGGCAACTTTTCTCACTACCTTTTTAGCTGCTGCTTTTTTAGCAGGCGCTTTTTTAGTAACAGTCTTTTTAGCGGCAACTTTCTTAGCCGCTGTCTTTTTTACTGTCTTCTTAGCTGCGACTTTTTTAGCAGGTTTTACAGAAGCTTTATTCAGTTTCTTCACCACTTTTTCTTTAGCAACTTCTAATTTATGAAGTTTCTTGGTGAGCTTCTTAATCGTTTTCTTAGTCATGATGTTCCTTGTTTAATGGGACGCGCTCTGGTAACAGGGCGGGGCTTAGGCTAATCCTACGATTTATTGCATAGGCTTTCAAGCTTTTATGACATCCATAAAGCAAAAAACCCTAGACTAGAAGTGCTAGGGTTTTATTGACAGGGAAAAACTGCTTATTCAGGATGAAAATTATTACTGGCCATGAAGCTAATGGTGTGCTCGAATCCTAAAATGCGGATGTAACGCCAAGCAATATCTCGATATTTGCTGTCCAAGTAGCCGATAGCAGTCTCGGGATCGCTTCTTTTAGCCAAATCAATTTGTTGTATTGCACGGGCCCAACGCTTGAGTCTTGTTGACATATTTGTCACCTCCATGCCTGATATAACGCCCCTCAAACCGGCAAAGATGACACAAATTGTAAAAAATCCTCAAAAATGGGCATTTTTCCCTCAAATAGGGCTTCTGATGCTAAAAAAACGGGATTTAGACCCCAGATTGAGCCTTATTTTTGGCTTTAGCCTCAGCTTTAATTGGCTTTAAGTACATCAATAGGCTCACAAAGGCTACGGTAGCCAAGACAGTTTCTAGGATGGCGAGGTAGAAATTCCAACCCGATTCAGTAATGCGGACCAGGCCTTCGGTGATGTAGAGCAAGATGAGCATCGAAGCCCATTGCATGGTGTACACATTGCCTTTCCAAATCCCCCGCATCGGCAGTAGCAAAGGTAAAGCCTTGAGGATGAGCCAAGAGCCTTCAGGGCGGAGAGGAGAAATAAACCACTCCCAGCAGACGCACAATATGAAAAGGTCAACGAAGGCTGCTAGAGCCAAGAGCTGATACGGATTTTTGTTAGCAGGTAGCTTGAGCATGTGAATTGGTATTAGTGATTGCCCAGTTTGAGGGCAATCTCAGCCAAGCGTTTGCCTTGAGCCTTAGCCAGGCGCTGTTCTTCTGGGCTGATCGGAGCGCGGCCATCGGCATGGGCTAAATGACTCACGCCATAGGGGCCACCACCATTGGGCGTACTCATGAGATCAGGCTCGCTGTAGGGAAGACCCATGATCACCATGCCGTGATGCAGTAGGGGAATCATCATGGTTAAGAGGGTGCTCTCTTGACCGCCATGCAAGCTACCGGTACTCGTAAAGACGCAGGCGGGCTTGCCGATGAGGACCCCATTCATCCATTGCGAAGAGCTGCCATCCCAAAAGTATTTCATAGGGGCGGCCATATTGCCAAAGCGGGTGGGGGATCCTAAAGCTAGACCAATGCATTCTTGTAAATCTGCATATTCAACGTAAGGGGCGCCTTCAGTAGGAACGCTCGCTTCGGTGGCCTCGCATACGGTGGAGACCGCAGGAACTGTCCGCAGGCGTGCATTTGCACCTGGCACGCTCTCAATTCCTTCAGCGATTAGGCGAGCAAGCTCTCGAGTAGCCCCATGGCGGGAGTAGTACAAAACTAAAATATCGTGTTGGCTCATATTCTCTTATGATACGGCGATGCGCCTGTTTCGTAATCCTCAATTATGGCTCGCTCTGGCTAAACATATCTGGGAGCGTAATCGCCATCAAAACTTATCCCAAGCTGCTGGGAACTTGGCATTTACTACCACGCTAGCCTTGGTGCCGATGTTTACCGTCGCCTCAATGCTATTGGGCACCTTGCCCAAAGTCGTCAGAATGAAAGTCGCTTTTCAGTCTTGGTTGTTGGATACCTATATGCCTGGTGGTTTGAACGAGCAGGTCTTCATTTACTTAGATCAGTTTTCTCGTCAAGCGAAAGGGCTGACCTTGGTAAGTACCCTGGGCTTAATCGTGACCAGTGTGATGGCAATTGCTGGAGTAGAGCAGGCTTTCAATCGCATCTTTCAGTTGTCAGGGCGTCGACCAATTCTGAACCAAATTCTGATTTACTCAGGGGCTACTTTGATTGGCCCTTTTTTACTGGGCTTCGGCATCTATTTAAGCAGTCTTTTGCTCGGCGCGGCAGAGGGTTGGATTGATGCCTTGACTGTGGGCTTTGCTGCCTTTGCCACGATCTCTCCTATGCTATTGGCAGTAGTGGTATTCACAATCGCATATAAATATTTGCCCTACACTTCGGTAGCTTGGCGAGATGCCATTGCCGGCGCTCTGATTGCCGCCTTCTTCTTTGAACTCATGAAATTTGGCTTCGGTTTATTTTTGACCAATGCGCGTTTTTACAGAACGGTTTACGGCGCATTTGCGATTCTGCCTTTGGCGCTCATTTGGATTTATCTCACGTGGTGGATTACCTTGGCTGGCGCCGTGATTGTCGCCAACCTTCCACCCATTAGAGCGGGATTGGTTAGGGTTATTCGCTACTGATTGCGATCCCCATAGCCTTGATTTGAGGGCAGCTTGAGACTATATTGAATCTCATAAGAGAATAAAAACAACGGAGATTGATATGAAGGTTCGGGACATCTTGCGGGTAAAAGGGGGAGCATTATTTACTGTGCCACCTTCTGCGGCCTTAGGCTCAGCAGTCTTGACCATGAGTGATCATGATATTGGCTCTCTCATCGTCATGGAGGGCAATAAATTGGCTGGCATTTTGACTTTCCGTGAGGTGATGCAAGCGCTGGCAAAACACCATGGGAGTTTGAGTGGTCTCGAAGTACGCTCGGTGATGAACGCAAAGCCCTTGACTTGCAATATGGAAACCGAGATGGACGAGGTTCGCCGCATGATGTTGCTTGAACATGCTCGCTATCTTCCCGTGATTGACCAAAAAATGCTGATGGGTGTGATTTCTTTCTATGACGTCGCCCATGCGGTAGTAGAAGCACAGGATTTCGAAAACTCCATGCTCAAGGCCTATATTCGGGATTGGCCGGAAGACACGACTAAAGCTACAAACTAAACACTCTTTCTGACAGATGCCATAATGTTGCTATGTCAGGAAATACTTTAGGCCTTCTCTTTACCGTAACCACCTTTGGTGAGTCACACGGCCCAGCGATTGGGGCGGTGGTTGACGGCTGCCCACCAGGAATGGCGCTTTCTGAAGCCGATTTACAGACCGATCTGGATCGCCGCAAGCCCGGCACTTCTCGCCACGTTACGCAGCGCAAAGAAGAAGACAAAGTTGAAATTCTGTCGGGAGTCTTTGAAGGCAAAACAACCGGCACTCCGATCGCATTGTTAATTCGGAACACCGATCAACGTAGCCAAGACTACAGCGATATTTTGCAAACCTTTAGACCAGGTCACGCAGACTATGCCTATCACTATAAGTATGGCTTGCGCGATCCGCGTGGTGGCGGTAGATCGTCTGCACGCTTAACAGCGCCAGTCGTTGCTGCTGCTGCAATCGCAAAAAAATGGTTGCATCAACAATACGGCACTGAGATTTTTGGCTATATGAGTCAGCTGGGTGAGCACGTGATTCCGTTTGAGGATGAGAAGCAGATTGAGAGCAACGCTTTCTTTGCACCCAATGCCAAGATCATTCCTGAGCTTGAAGCGTACATGGATAGCTTGCGTAAAGCGGGGGATTCTTGCGGTGCCCGAATTGAAGTGCGCGCTCGAAATGTACCCATGGGTTTGGGTGAGCCTCTGTTTGATAAATTGGATGCCGATATTGCCCATGTCATGATGGGAATCAATGCTGTCAAAGGTGTAGAAATTGGGTCTGGATTTCAATCGGTAGTGCAAAAGGGCAGTGAGCATGGCGATGAGATGCATCCTGATGGTTATGCCAGTAATAATTCTGGTGGCACTTTGGGTGGCATCAGCAGCGGTCAAGATCTCCGGGTTTCCATTGCGATCAAGCCAACGTCTAGCATCTTGAGTCCTAAGCAATCGGTAGATTTAGAGGGCAAACCCATGACCGTGCAAACTAAGGGTCGTCATGATCCTTGCGTTGGTATTCGGGCGACGCCCATTGCTGAAGCAATGTTAGCGCTGGTCCTGATGGATCACGCTTTACGTCATCGTGCTCAGTGTGGTGATGTCAAAGTATCGGTTCGAGCCGTGCCAGCAGCCAGACCCGGCGCAAAGTAGGTAGCACATCTTGCTATGACACCTTCAGTACGTTGGGCCTTCGGGTCCTTTTTCTTTTTATATTTCGCTTATGTTGGTTTAGTTTCTCCATACGCTAGCCTCTTCTTTGTTGATCAGGGCTTTAACGTCATTCAGATTTCTGTCTTGATGTCGATGTTGCAAATTACTCGCATCATTGGACCTTTCTCATGGGGCTGGTTATCTGACTACCTCTCCAACCGCATCGGCATTATTCGGTTTTGTGCTTGCTTGGCTAGCGTGACCTTCTTAGCCATTTTTTATCTGCATAGCTACATCGCATTCTTTGTGTGGATGTTTGTGCTGCACACGATTCTCAGTAGCTTGATGCCGCTAGGAGAGTCTGCAACAGTGCACGCCTTATATAAAGATAATTCTTTTGATAAACGCTACGGCAGATTGCGTCTGTGGGGATCCTTAGGTTTTATTGCTATGGTGCTGTTTGCAGGTGAATTATTTCAGCGCAAGAGTATCGAACTCTATCCCATCGTAGGCTCTGTAGTGTTGTTGTTATTGGCGATGGTGACCTTTCGTTTACATGAGCCTAAGGTACAACGTCATAGGATGGTGAAAGGGGAATTGCTCTCCGTATTGCTGAATCCAGATGTGCGCTGGTTTTTGGTATCCGGATTTTTTATGATCTTTGCCCATGCTGCACTTTACGTCTTTTATTCTCTCTACTTGACTAAGCTTGGCTATAACAAATTTCAGATCGGTCTCTTTTGGGCGCTTGGCGTTTCTGCAGAAGTGATCTTCTTTTATTTCCAGAGTAAAGTCCTCAGTCGTTTGCAACCCGAGATTGTTTTGCAAGCCTCTTTTGGGGTTGGTGTGCTGCGTTTCATTTTGATTGCATTTTTTCCGCTCACCTGGGTATTGATCATCGCTCAAGTCATGCATGCCGGAACATTTGCCGCGCACCACAGTGCCGCAACGAAATTACTGCAGCGTTGGTTTACTGGACCATTACAGGCAAGGGGTCAGGCCTTAATGGCAACTGTATCTTACGGTTTGGGGGGCACCCTTGGCGGACTGTGTTCTGGTTGGATTTGGGATTTAGCGCAACCCCGTGATGTCTTTGTGATGTCGGCTTTTGCTTGCGGACTAGCCGGCATGGCGATTCAGAAACTCAGGCCACAGGACCCAGTTCACAAACCTATCGCATCACATTGAGGTGTAGTTTGGGCCACCGCCACCTTCTGGTGTGACCCAAATAATATTTTGACTCGGGTCTTTGATGTCGCAGGTTTTGCAATGAATACAGTTTTGCGCATTAATCTGCAAACAGACCTGACCATCTTTCTCAATGTACTCATACACACCAGCAGGGCAGTAGCGTTGCTCTGGTCCGGCGTAGGTCTTCAAATTGAGATTAACCGGAATAGCTGCGTCTTGCAGCTTTAAGTGGGCCGGTTGATTTTCAGCATGATTGGTATTTGATAGAAATACAGAAGACAAGCGATCGAAACTAATCTTGCCATCAGGTTTGGGATAGACAATCTCTTGGTGTTGGCTAGCAGGCTCTAAGCATTCATGATCGGCGTGACGATGATGAATTGTCCAGGGCACATTGCCACCAAAGATTTTTTGCTCTAGTCCAACCATTAAGGTACCAAGATAAAGTCCCTTAGACATCCAGGGCTTGAAGTTGCGGGCTTGTTGAAGTTCGGTATACAGCCAGCTATTCTGAAAGGCAGCGGGGTAAGCAGCCAACATGTCATGTGAGCGATTCTCAGACAGAGCAGCGACTGCAGCTTCAGCAGCCAACATCCCCGTTTTGATTGCGGCATGACTGCCCTTAATGCGAGACGCATTCAGAAAGCCAGCATCACAACCAATCAGGGCGCCACCTGGGAAAATGGTTTTAGGCAAACTATTGAGTCCACCTGCAGTCAGGGAGCGGGCGCCATAAGCCAAGCGTTTACCACCCTCAAAAGTTTCCCGAATTTTGGGATGCAATTTGTAGCGCTGGAATTCTTCGAAAGGAGAGAGGTAGGGATTCTGATATGCGAGGCCTACTACGAGCCCCACTGCAACTAAGTTATTACCTAAGTGATATAAGAAAGAGCCGCCATAAGTATCGGACTCTAAAGGCCAGCCAGCGGTATGCACCACCAGACCGGGTTTACTCTGCGCAGGATCTACTTCCCAAAGCTCTTTAATACCAATGCCATAGGTTTGGGGGTCGCAATCTTCATCGAGCGCAAAGCGACTGATGAGTTGCTTGCCTAAATGTCCACGAGAACCTTCCGCGAAGAGGGTGTACTTAGCATGCAACTCCATACCGAGTTGGAACTGCTCAGTGGGATTACCTTCTTTGTCTAAACCCATCGAGCCTGTGACCACTCCGCAGACGGCGCCTTGTGCGTTATACAAAATATCTGCTGCAGGAAATCCAGGAAAGATTTCAACACCAAGTGCCTCAGCTTGTTGACCTAGCCAGCGAGTGACGTTAGCTAAGCTCACAATGTAATTGCCTTTATTCTGAAAGCATTCCGGTAAAAGCCATTCAGGAACAGAATACGAGCGATCTTCTGTCAGAAAGAGAAATTGATCTTGACTAACTGGAGTCTCTAAAGGCGCACCCATTGCTTGCCAATCTGGAAAAAGCTCGCCTAGGGCTTTAGGGTCCATGACGGCGCCAGACAGAATATGGGCACCGATCTCAGAACCTTTTTCAAGTACGCAAACACTGAGCTCTTTGCCAGAAGATTGGGCTAGTTGTTTGGCTTTGATTGCTGCAGATAAGCCAGCAGGGCCACCACCGACAATGACTAAGTCATAGTCCATCGATTCTCGAGGGCCAAATTGTTCAAGCAACTGCTGGGAATTCATTCCATCTCTCCAGGATCAAGGTCATAGTTTAGTTCCAAGCAGGGTATTAGGCTTAAAGCCGACGGATTCGGGCCTGAACCAGTCATGATCGGAGAGGCATTATGATGAGCTTTTCTCCATTTTTAGCAATCTTGGGACTTAACTTATGAATAAAACCTACCCATCCGCATCCGATGCATTGCGGGATATTTTGAAGGACGGTCAAAAAATCGCTGTAGGCGGTTTTGGCCTTTGCGGTATTCCAGAGGCCCTGATCTTGGCTATCAAAGAATTGGGAGCCCAAAACCTCACGGCGATCTCTAACAATGCTGGTGTGGATGAATTTGGTCTTGGTATTCTCTTGCAGTCACGCCAAGTGAAGAAGATGGTTGCCTCGTACGTTGGCGAGAACAAAGAATTTGAGCGTCAATACTTAGCCGGTGAGTTGGAGTTGGAATTTACTCCGCAAGGTACCTTGGCAGAAAAACTCCGCGCAGGTGGTTGTGGCATTCCGGCTTTCTTCACTAAAACGGGAGTGGGTACTTTAGTTGCGGATGGCAAAGAAGAAAAAGTATTCGATGGCGAGCGTTACATCATGGAGCGCTCTATTGTTTCTGATATCTCCATCGTGAAAGCATGGAAAGCAGATCGCTCTGGTAACTTGGTTTATCGCTATACCGCACGTAACTTTAATCCAGTGGTAGCAATGGCTGGCAAGATTACGGTTGCTGAAGTGGAAGAGATTGTGGAGAACGGTCAGCTCGATCCAGATCAAATTCACACGCCAGGCATATATGTACATCGCTTAGTGATTAATCGATTGCCTGAAAAACGCATTGAGCAACGCACCTTGCGTGCCGCCTAAATAGATTAGTAGATCAAAGGAATATCGAAATGGCTTGGAATAGAGATGAGATGGCAGCTCGTGCTGCTCAAGAATTAAGAGATGGCTACTACGTCAACTTAGGGATTGGCATGCCAACTCTAGTTGCGAACCATGTGCCAAAAGATATGGAGGTATGGCTTCAATCCGAAAATGGTTTGCTGGGCATCGGTCCGTTTCCAACTGAAAAAGATATTGATGCCGATTTGATCAACGCGGGCAAACAAACCATTACGACTTTGCCTGGCTCATCGATTTTTTCATCGGCAGATTCTTTTGGGATGATTCGGGGCGGCAAGATCAATATCGCAATTTTGGGCGCCATGCAGGTCAGTGAATACGGCGATTTAGCAAACTGGATGATTCCTGGCAAGATGGTCAAGGGTATGGGCGGTGCGATGGATTTGGTTGCCGGCGTAAAGCATGTGGTTGTGCTGATGGAGCACGTTGCCAAGAAAAAAGATGGCACTGAAGAGATCAAAATTTTGCCTAAATGCACCTTACCCTTAACTGGTGTAGGGGTCATCAATCGCATCATTACTGATTTATGTGTTTTAGACATTACTCCTGACGGCCTGTTTTTAGTGGAATTAGCCCCTGGTGTAACAAAAGAAGAGGTCATCGCTAAAACGGGTGCGCCAGTCAATACCAATGGTTTTTAGACTGTCACACTAGATGGTGAAATAATGGGAGCACCTATGTCTGGCTCCCATTTTCACCATCATCACCATCACTCGCATAAGCGGGTGCATTCAGTTAGTCATATGAGTGATGGCGAGGCTCATGAATTGCATGCCCATAAAAAGGGTGATGCAAAACACTCTCACACAAAAGAAACCTCCAATCAGAATCTATTAATCATTGCCTTAGTTCTGACTCTGAGCTTTTCAGTGGTCGAGATGATTGCTTCTTATCTCTCGAATTCTTTGGCGCTAATCTCCGATGCAGGTCATATGGTGACTGATGCAGCTTCATTGGGCTTAGCTGTTTTGGCACAGATGATTGCCCGTCGTCCACCATCACCTAAACACTCTTTTGGCTTGGGTAGGGCAGAAGCGCTAGCGGCCTTCGTGAATGGCATTGCGATGTTGGCATTGGTTGCTTGGATCGTGTTTGAAGCCATTACCCGTTTCTTCACACCACATGTAGTCAATGGTATGACTGTCACGGTTGTGGCTGCGTTAGGTTTACTCATGAATTTGGTGGTTGCCTGGGTGCTTTCTAAAGATCAAAAGAGTGTGAATACCCGCGCAGCACTATTACATGTGATGGGGGATTTATTAGGTTCGGTTGCTGCCTTGGTTGCTGGCTTAGTCATTCAGTACACCGGTTGGATGCCGATTGACTCATTACTCTCGATCTTGGTGTCCTTATTAATTCTGAAATCGACTTTCACAATCTTGCATGAGTCCTATCACTTTCTCATGGAAGGTGTGCCGCCCCATATTGATTATTTACAAGTGGGTAGCGATCTTAAGAAAGTGCCTGGCGTCGTAGCAGTGCATGACTTACATATTTGGGAGATGACCCCTAGCTTTCCTGCTTTGATTGGCCATATTGAGGTTGAGCTCATGAAAGAATGGCCACAAATCATGTCACGAATTCATGATATGTTGTACACAAGACATGGAATTGATCATGTCACCTTGCAACCCGAAGAGACGCAATCTTTAAGTGAAGCACCAAGTCATGATGATCACCCCGAGATTGTTCCTGAAGCTTTATCCCAAGCTACACCCGCTCCCATGATCGATGCATCAACCCTGAAAGAATCCCAGATGCATCCTAGTACCCATTTTGTAGTTTGTCGTAGCGGCGAAGGTAAGCATCGCATGGCCTATCAAGCATGGGGCAACCCTAAAAACCCTCGCGTCTTGATTTGTGCGCATGGCCTGAGCAGAAGGGGTAGCGACTTCTCAACCCTTGCGCAAGCACTCTGCGATCAGTATTACGTGGTTTGTCCCGATGTGATTGGTCGAGGTGAGTCTGATCGCTTAAGTAATCCGATTATGTATTCAGTGCCGCAATATGTTGCGGATATGAAATCCCTCGTAACCCATTTAGGTGTGAAGCAAGTGGATTGGATTGGTACCTCGATGGGGGGCTTAATTGGAATGGTATTCGCAGCTTTGCCTAATTCTCCGATTCGTCGCATGATCATCAATGATGTGGGACCTCGTATTGAACCGGCAGCGATTGAGCGCCTGAGCTCCTATGTTGGTAAACCTTTTGCTTTTAGTAGTCGTGCTGATGCTCTGGAGGCCCTGAATCAGATTACCGCAACCTTCGGCGATCACACTCCCGAAGAGTGGGAAAAGTTGAATGGCCCACAATTAATTGAACAAAACGGAGTTTGGGGTCTTCATTACGATCCGGATATTTCAGTACCGTTTAGCTCAGTCACGCCGATGATGGCAAAGGCTGGTGAGATGGCAATGTGGCACACCTTTAAGCAAATTCATATTCCGATGCTGATTGTGCGTGGTGGCGATTCAGATCTTTTATCACCCGAGACGGTGGCGAAGATGTGTAAGCTGAACCCCAATGCGAGAAGTATTGAGATTCCTAATGTAGGTCACGCACCAGCCTTTATCAAAGCCGAACAGATAGCGCTTGCCAAAGAATTTTTCAGTTCGTGATTAAATGTAAGAATGGCAAATGCCCCTAGCCTTAGTAAAAAACCGCTATTTATAGACGCTTGGCATGGTGAACCAACCGAGCAGCATGCGGCTGGAGTTTTGCAGATTCTGCAAACTTTGCATTTAGATGAAGCCACCTTAACTGCCGCAAGTCATATTGGACGTACGCACGGCAAAGAAGCGCTAATAAAATTAATCGGTGAAGAATCAGCCAGACTGATCATTGGTTATCGCGATTTACGCCAGGCTCAAGCTAAGCTGCTTCGCGCAGATGGTGGTGTCAGTGTTACTGGTCAAGAAGAAATGCTGCGCAAGATGTTGCTCGCATTTGGCGATGATCTGCGTGTGGTACTGCTGTATCTAGGCTCTCGCTTGCAAACGCTACGCTGGGTGACGCAACAAAAAATTAGCATGCCAGAAGCCTGGTCGCAAGAGATTCTCAATATCGATGCATCACTTGCTAACCGTCTGGGTATTTGGCAAATGAAGTGGGAGATGGAGGATCTGGCTTTTAGAGCTTCCTCTGGTGATACCTATCGAGATATTGCCAAGATGCTTGATGCCAAGCGTAATGAGCGAGAAGTCTTTATTGCGCAAATCGTAAAGCAACTACAAGATGAACTGGCCGCAGCCCGTATTGATGCAGAAGTATATGGACGCCCTAAACATATTTTCAGTATCTGGAAAAAGATGCAGGGTAAGTCACTCGACTTTGCTAACCTCTATGATGTGCGCGCATTTCGGGTTCTGGTCCCTGATGTTAAATCTTGTTATGCCAGTTTAGGCTTAGTCCACAATATCTGGCAGCCCGTACCCAGAGAATTCGATGACTACATTGCACGGCCAAAGCCGAACGGCTATCAGTCTTTGCACACGGTAGTGATGGACGACCAAGGCATTGCTTTTGAGATTCAGATTCGTACACATGAGATGCATCAGCAAGCTGAGTATGGTTTAGCAGCCCATTGGCGCTATAAAGAGGGCGCTTATCAAGCTGGACAGCAGACCGGAACGCATAGTGCGGCAGCAGAGTACGAAAGACAAATTGCGTGGGCAAGACAGCTAATCTCCTGGAAAGAAGATGCATGGGAACAATTAAAGCACCACGAGATTGATGATCATATTTATGTGCTTACCCCGCTCGGTAAAGTCATTTCATTAGAGAAGGGCTCATCCCCAATTGACTTTGCTTATGCCGTACATACCGATTTAGGCCATCGTTGCCGTGGCGCGAGGGTTGATGGCGCGATGGTACCGCTTGATACCCCACTACAAAATGGGCAGACGATTGAAATCATTGCAGTCAAGCATGGTGGACCATCACGTGACTGGATTAGCCCTGAACGTCATTATCTTCGTTCTCAGCGGGCCCGAACTCGCGTGAGAGCTTGGTTCAATGCGCTCGATGATGAGCAAACTGAGAAAGTTCCCGAGAAAACGGAGACTCATAAAGCAGAAGTCAAGCTTACCGCTCCCGAAACTGAAATTGTTTTGCGACAAAGTTCTCGTAAATCTGGTCACGCTAGTGATGTGTTGGTGGTGGGTGTCGATTCTCTTCTCACGCAATTGGCACGATGCTGCCGCCCAGTTCCGCCAGATGTGATTGCAGGATTTGTGACCCAGGGTAGAGGGGTGTCTATTCATCGTCGATCTTGCAAAACCTTTCGGGGACTATTGGAGCGTGCTCCTGAGCGTGTCATTCAGACCGCTTGGAATGCAAGCCATAGTGATGGAAAAGACTATGAGAAGCGGGTTTTTCCAGCAGATTTGGCGGTGAGTGCCTTAGACCGCCCAGAATTAATGCGCGAGTTATTTGAGATTCTGACCAGACAAGGTATTCATGTGATCGACTTACGCAAATCGGTTCGCAAAGGCCTGGCCCAGATCTTATTCACAGTTGAAGTGAAAGACTCAGAGGCCCTACGCTTGGTTCAAAACAGCTTAGAAGAGCTCAAAGGCGTGACGCTCGTGCGCCGCCGGTGATAAACTCTTGTTTTATATAGGCTCGTAGCTCAGCTGGTTAGAGCACCACCTTGACATGGTGGGGGTCGTTGGTTCGAGTCCAATCGAGCCTACCAACGAATTTGACCCAGAGCGCGGTTGCCGAAAAGCCACCGCGCTTTATTTTTGGTCTGTAAGCATTTTTACTAAAGCACATGTGATGGAGTTGTTATGGTGGTAGTTACTCTTCCTGACGGATCGAAACGCGAGTTTGAGAACGCAGTGCGGGTGTTTGATGTCGCGCAGAGCATTGGAAGTGGTCTTGCTAAGGCAGCTTTAGGCGGGATTGTTGACGGCAAGATGGTGGACTTAAGTCACCTCATTGAGCAAGATGTTCAGTTAGCAATCGTGACCGACAAAAGCCCTGAAGCCCTCGAGATCATCCGTCACTCGACAGCACACCTCTTAGCTTACGCAGTGAAAGAACTCTTTCCTGATGCCCAAGTCACGATTGGCCCAGTCGTCGAGAATGGTTTCTACTACGATTTCTCTTATCACCGCCCATTTACTCCAGACGATCTGCTTGCACTAGAGAAGAAGATGGCTGAGCTTGCTAAAAAAGATGAGCCCGTTATTCGTCAAGTCTTGCCTCGTGATGAAGCAGTAAAGTTCTTTAAAGATCAAGGCGAGCATTACAAAGCAGAAATTATTAGTAGCATTCCGCAGGGTGAAGATGTCTCGCTTTATACCGAAGGTAAGTTCACTGACTTATGCCGTGGACCGCACGTACCGTCGACTGGCAAGCTCAAAGTCTTTAAGCTCATGAAGCTGGCTGGCGCTTACTGGCGGGGCGATAGCAAGAATGAAATGCTTCAGCGTATCTACGGTACAGCTTGGCTCAAGAAAGAAGATCAAGATCAGTATCTTCATATGTTGGAAGAGGCTGAGAAGCGTGATCATCGTCGCTTGGGTAAATTGCTTGATTTATTTCATTTTCAAGAAGAGGCGCCAGGTTTAATTTTTTGGCATCCTAAGGGCTGGTCAATTTGGCAAGAAGTTGAGCAGTACATGCGACGCGTGTACCAGCAAGAGGGCTATCAAGAAGTTAAAGCACCACAAATTTTGGACCGTGGACTCTGGGAAAAATCTGGACATTGGGATAACTACAAAGAGAATATGTTCACCACCGAGTCAGAGAATCGGGCTTATGCATTAAAGCCGATGAACTGTCCTGGCCACGTGCAAATCTTTAATGCTGGCTTACATAGCTATCGTGAGTTGCCATTGCGCTATGGTGAGTTTGGACAATGTCATCGCAATGAACCATCGGGTGCATTGCATGGCTTGATGCGCGTACGCGGGTTCACTCAAGATGATGGTCATATTTTCTGTACCGAAGATCAGATTCAGGCTGAAGTAGCGGCCTTTGATAAAGCAGTACGCCATGTATATCAGGATTTTGGCTTTACTGAGGTTGCAGTCAAATTGGCATTGCGTCCCGCTAAGCGGGTGGGTGATGACGCGATTTGGGATAAAGCCGAAGCCGCTCTGAGAGGAGCCCTTATGGCCTCAGGTCAAGAATGGGAAGAATTACCCGGCGAAGGAGCTTTTTATGGTCCGAAGATCGAATATCACCTCAAAGACTCGATTGGCAGAACCTGGCAATGCGGCACGATTCAGGTAGATTTTTCGATGCCAGCCCGATTAGGGGCTGAATATGTGGCAGAAGACAACAGTCGCAAGACCCCAGTCATGCTCCATCGGGCAATTGTGGGCTCTTTAGAGCGTTTTATTGGGATTTTGATCGAAAACCATGCTGGAAATATGCCAGTTTGGCTTGCTCCTACCCAAGCTGTAGTCCTCAATATCTCGGAAAATTCAGCCGCTTATGCCAAAGAAGTCCAGCAATCTCTGAAAAAACAAGGGTTTAGAGTTGAATCAGATTTGCGGAATGAGAAAATTACGTATAAAATACGCGAGCACGCATTACAGAAGCTCCCATTTTTGCTAGTTGTTGGCGATAAAGAGCGTGAAAGTAATACGGTGGCCGTTCGTGCCCGTGGCGGAGTGGATTTAGGCGTAATGCCTCTTGATGCCTTCGTTGCCCGACTCCAGCAGGATATTTCCCAGAAAGTCGGACCCGAGCCTAGCTAGGGGTGGAATGGTTTTTATTGTTTTTTTAGAGGAATTAGAAGATCGCTACTGAAAAATTGCAGCGCATTAATCGGGAAATAACTGCTCCTGAAGTGCGTTTGATTGGAATCGATGGTGAAGCCATCGGTGTAGTTAAGTTGAGTGAAGCCCTGGCTTTAGCAGAAGAGAAAGAAACCGATTTGGTGGAAATTGCTCCGACAGCTGAGCCTCCAGTAGTCCGAATCATGGACTTTGGCAAATTCAAGTACCAAGAAGCCAAGCGTCAGCATGAAGCCAAGCTGAAGCAAAAAGTGATTCAGGTGAAGGAAGTGAAATTCCGTCCCGGCACAGACGATGGTGACTATGGTGTGAAGCTACGTAACCTAATCCGCTTTTTGGAAGATGGCGATAAGACAAAGATTACGCTGCGGTTTCGGGGTCGTGAGATGGCCCACCAAGAAATCGGAGCCAGAATGTTGGAACGTTTGAAGTTGGACCTGGAAGAGTTTGGTCAAGTTGAACAGTTTCCAAAGATGGAGGGTCGGCAGATGGTCATGGTGCTGGCTCCCATTCGTAAGGCTAAGTAACAAGTTATTGCAACTTGTGGTTTAGGTAGTGATGTGCTTCTGGGTACAGGAAGAGTAACCGTCGGTTACCACCTATGTTGCGCAAAATAAGAAGGGGTGCTTTATGCCCAAGATGAAGAGCAAGAGTAGCGCTAAGAAGCGCTTCACGGTTCGCGCAGGCGGATCGATCAAACGAGGACAGGCTTTCAAACGCCATATCCTCACCAAGAAAACCACTAAGAACAAGCGTCATTTGCGTGGTTCCACCGAAGTTGCGAAGGCAGACGTTAAGTCTATTCGCTCCATGCTTCCTTACGCTTAACCTCAGACTAGATTAGGAGAATTCAATGCCAAGAGTCAAACGTGGGGTTACCGCAAGAGCCCGTCATAAAAAAATCACCGATGCCGCAACAGGGTATCGTGGTCGTCGTAAAAACGTATTCCGTATTGCTAAGCAAGCAGTTATGCGCGCTGGTCAATATGCTTATCGTGACCGTCGCAATAAGAAACGTGTGTTCCGCGCTTTGTGGATCGCCCGTATCAATGCGGCTGTGCGTGAGCATGGTATGAACTACAGCGTTTTCATGAATGGTATGAAGAAAGCCTCTATCGATCTCGATCGTAAAGTGCTTTCAGATATGGCCATTGCTGACAAAGCGGCTTTTGCTGCTTTAGTTACTCGGATTAAATCCGTAGTCAGCGCTGCCGCTTAATTCTTTACTAAAAGAATTCAGCCGCAATGGTTTCTCTCGACCACATTGTCGAGGATGCCAGACGTGATTTCCTCGGAGCTGCCGATGCGGCAGCTCTAGAGGACGCCAAAGCTAGGTATCTCGGCAAATCAGGGGTTCTCACTGAGCGTCTCAAGGCGCTTGGTGGAATGTCGCCCGAAGAGCGCAAGAGTGCTGGCGCCCAAATTAATCAAATCAAGACCCAAGTAGAAGAAGCGCTACAGGCGCGTCGCCAAGCACTGGCTGATGGTGTTTTGCTTGAGCGTCTTGCAGCGGAGTCGATAGATGTCTCCTTGCCAGGTCGTGGTCAGGCTGTTGGTAGTTTGCATCCTGTGACTCGGACTTGGGAGCGTGTGGAAGAGATCTTCCGCTCCATTGGCTTTGATGTAGCAGATGGTCCTGAAATTGAAACCGATTGGTTTAATTTCACTGCATTAAATAGTCCTGAGAATCATCCTGCACGTTCGATGCAGGACACTTTTTATATTGATGCTAAAGATGAGCAAGGCAAACCTCTGCTGTTGCGCACCCATACCAGTCCAATCCAAGTTCGTTATGCCAGCGAGCATGTCAAACGCTATGCCAATGAAAAGGTCATGCCACCTATTAAGGTGATTGCGCCTGGTAGAACCTATCGTGTCGATAGTGATGCAACCCATTCACCCATGTTTCATCAAGTAGAAGGCTTATGGATTGCCGAAAGCGTTTCTTTTGCGGATCTCAAAGGCGTCTATACCGATTTCTTAAGAACCTTCTTTGAAACGAATGCATTGCAAGTGCGTTTCCGTCCTTCTTACTTCCCATTCACTGAACCATCAGCTGAGATTGATATGGCCTTTGGTGGCGGCAAACTCGCTGGACGTTGGTTGGAGATTTCCGGAGCAGGGCAAGTTCATCCTAATGTATTGCGCAATATGGGTATTGATCCCGAGCGCTACACCGGCTTTGCTTTTGGTTCTGGATTAGAGCGCTTAACAATGTTGCGCTATGGCATCGACGACTTACGTCTCTTCTTTGAGAACGATTTACGCTTTCTCGAACAGTTCCCAGCATAAGAAAAGGACCCGGCATGCAATTTTCTGAATCCTGGCTAAGACAATACGTCAATCCTGAGCTTGATAGCGCAGCCCTAGGTCATGCTATGACGATGGCGGGCTTGGAGCTTGAAGAGCAGCACTCAGTTGCCCCAGCCTTTACCCAGATTGTGGTTGCGCAGATTCTGTCTGCTGAGCAACATCCTGATGCGGATCGTTTAAAAGTCTGTAAAGTGAACGCCGGTACTGGCCAAGAATTACAAATCGTATGCGGCGCACCTAATGCTCGCCCAGGAATCAAAATTCCTTGTGCTTTGGTTGGTGCTCAATTGCCACCTTCTGAAGTCGGGGGAAAGCCATTTCAAATCAAAGTGGGTAAGTTGCGCGGTGTCGAAAGCCAAGGTATGTTGTGCTCTGGTAAAGAGCTCGGCTTGGGTGATGATCATGAAGGTATTTTGGAGTTGCCAGCTGATGCTCCTGTAGGCAAAGATATTCGTCAATATTTGGATTTAGATGATCAGATTTTTGTCATCAAGCTCACGCCTAATAAAGCGGATTGTTTGTCTTTGGTTGGTATGGCAAGAGAAGTTGCGGCGATTACCGGAGCGGTACTCAAAAAGCCTGAGTGGAAGGCCGTACCGGCTTCCATTAAAGACCAACGCAAAGTCATCGTTGAGAACACAGAACTTTGTGGCCGCTTTGCTGGTCGTGTGATTCAGGGCTTGAATGCAAAAGCCAAAACACCTGATTGGATTGTGCAACGTCTTGCCAGAGCAGGTCAAAGAAGTATTTCTGCCTTAGTGGATCTATCCAATTACGTCATGCTCGAGGTGGGTCAACCTAGTCATGTATTTGATTTGGATAAAGTCACCGGCGACATCATTGTGCGTTGGGCGAAAACGGGTGAGCAATTAGAGCTCCTCAATGGTCAGACTGTTCAGCTGGTAGAACAAAATAACCCCAAGGCACTCTCTATTGGCGTAGTAGCCGATCAAAATGGACCATTAGCTCTAGCTGGAATCATGGGCGGCAATCATTGTGCCGTGAGTGACGACACTAGGAATATCTTTGTAGAAGCGGCTTACTGGCAGCCCAACGCTATTCAGGGGCGTGCCCGTCGCTTTAACTTTAGTACCGACGCTGCCCATCGCTTTGAGCGTGGCGTTGATCCCCAGGCGACAGTCGATTGCCTTGAGTATTTATCTGCTTTGATTATTCAAGTGTGCGGCGGACAAGCCGGCCCCATTAATGATCAAGTTCTGGCCATGCCCGAGCGTAAGAGCGTTAAGATGCGCCTAGATAGAGCCAGCAAAGTGATCGGTATTCCATTAACAACCCAAATTGTGAGTGGTGTATTTCAAGGTCTAAACTTTGACTTTAAGCTCGAGAGCGATACCTTTATTGTTACGCCGCCAAGCTATCGCTTTGATATCGAGATCGAAGAAGACTTGATCGAAGAGGTAGCACGCATGTATGGTTTTGAGAACATCCCAGACCATCCACCAGTAGCTAGCTTAAAAATGAGTGCTAAGCCTGAAGCAAAGCGGGCAGTGCATTTATTACGTCAGCGCTTTGCTCTGCAGGGCTATCAAGAGGCAGTGAATTTTGGCTTTATTGATGCTGAAAGTGAAAAACGCTTAGTTGGTGCAGGTGATGCCACTCTCATTAAAGTACTCAATCCCATTGCAAGCCAATACGGAGTCATGCGCAGTAATTTATGGGGCGGTTTACTCAATAACCTCAAAGCCAATCTCAACCGAGGTGCAACCCGAGTTCGCCTGTTTGAAACGGGTAGGGTATTTAAGCGAGATACAGGTGTTACTGAGCAGTCTGGCAAAGTTGCTGGTTTTAATCAGCCACAGCGCATCGGCGGTTTGGCTTATGGCAGTTTTGTTCCTGAGCAGTGGGCTAATGCCAATCGCTTTGTGGATTTCTTTGATGTGAAGGGTGATCTTGAGCGGGTATTTGACCCACTTCATCTGGTAACTGAGACTGCGCAGCACCCCGCCTTACATCCAGGGCGCTCTGCACAAGTCATGATGAAATCACCTGAGGGCCCTGTGATTCTGGGCTGGATCGGCGAATTACATCCAGTTTTACAACAGGCTTATGAGTTGCCGCAAGCGCCGATCTTATTTGAGCTCGATTTGGAGCTCTTGCGTAATGTCGGTCTGCCACAGCCAGAAGAACTGAGCAAATTCCCTGCGGTACAACGTGATCTTGCGGTGGTAGTAAAACAAAACATCGCGGCGCAAGTGTTGCTTGATGCAATGTATGCAAGCAAACCCCATTTTGTCCGATCCATTGAATTATTTGATGAGTTCCGTCCCAAGGCAGGATCTGCATCGATGGCAGAAGATGAAAAGAGTTTGGCATTCCGTGTCACATTGTTAAATCCTGAGGACACATTGCAGGATGCACAAATTGAGGGCGTAATGAGTGGCTTATTAGTTGCCCTAGAAAAAAAATGTGCCGCGCGCTTGCGCTAGGTTTAGTATTACAAGTTCTGAGAAAATTTAATAAAAGTATTGCGAAAGAATCTTGCAATGAACAGCGTAAATAGCAACGACACCGTTACCAAGAATGAGCTCTCTGAGGCCTTATTTGATCAGGTTGGTCTTAATAAGCGTGAAGCAAAAGATATGATTGACGCCTTTTTTGATCGTATTGGACAGTCACTTGAAACCGGCGTAGAAGTCAAAATTTCTGGATTTGGTAACTTTCAACTTCGCAATAAGTCTGCGCGCCCTGGGCGTAACCCTAAGACTGGTCAGATGATTCCAATTGCGGCTCGCCGGGTCGTAACCTTCCATGCCAGTCAAAAGCTTAAGGATGTAGTGGAGTCGCATGCTCGAGAAAACAGAGTTTGATGCCAGCGCCAGTGGCACAACACTAACTAGTGCCCAGCTGCCCCCGATTCCTGCTAAGCGGTATTTCACAATTGGTGAAGTTGCAGACCTATGTGGCGTTCGCTCACACGTATTGCGCTACTGGGAGCAAGAGTTCTCGCAATTGAGCCCTCAAAAGCGACGTGGTAATCGTCGCTATTACCAACACCATGAGGTCGTGCTGATTCGCAGAATTCGTGCTCTCTTATACGAAGAGGGCTTTACGATCAGTGGCGCTCGCAATCGCTTAGAAGAGGCTCGCGGTGAACTACAACTCCGCGAAGAATTACAGGCTGTTTTGCAGATTTTGGCTAAATAAGCCCCATTCCATCAAATTCTGAGCTGATACAATTTTGTCTTTCGTCGGGGCGTAGCGCAGCCTGGTAGCGTACTTGCATGGGGTGCAAGTGGTCGGAGGTTCAAATCCTCTCGCCCCGACCATACTTCAAGCCCATCCTAGAAATTGATATGACCTCCACCCATAGCTCACCAACCTCCATTCCTTCAGTTGATTACTTTGGCCTAGATATTCCTTTTCTAGCCCATTTAGGCGTGGTTCCTGAATATGCCAAAGAAGGTAAGGCGTTGATTAGCTTAGATCTCAAACCCGAGCACCTCAATAGCTTTCAAGTTGCTCAAGGCGGGGTAATCATGGCTATATTGGACTTTGCGATGTCTGCAGCAGCTCGCAGCACCTTTAATCACCCCCTCGGCGCTACTACTGTTGATATGACAACCAGCTTTTTACGTCCCAGTCGTGGAAAGCTCATGGTGGAGGGTAAGGTTCTTAAATCCGGCAAATCGATTCAGTATTGCGAAGCGGTAGTCATCAATGCCGCCGGCGAGATCACCGCCAAAAGTAGTGGCAGTTTTATGCTCAGGGCCAAGTAGAGCGGGGATTTAAGCTCGATATTAAATAAGTATTATCTATAATATTAATAATATATAGAATTAATATAAAACCATACCATTCGTATTGGTTTAACTCATTAAATCCTAATAATTGATTATTAAGTTAACTATCTTATAATCTGGCTTCCTTTTCATTATCTAGAAAGTCATCAATATGTCCTCTTATAAAGAGTTATTAGCTCAGCGCGAGCAATTAGATAAACAAATTAAAGAAGCCATTGCCCGCGAAAAAGCAGACGGGATTGCTAAGGCTAAGCTTATTATTGATCAGTACCACCTCAGTGCATCCGACCTATTTAGTCGAAAATCGGGTTCTGGACCTAAAAGTGGCGGCAAGGTAGCTCCGAAGTACCGTAACCCCGCTAATGGTGAAACCTGGACCGGTAGAGGTAAGGCTCCAAAATGGATCGAAGGTAGAGATCGCTCTAGCTTTTTAATTTAAGTCATTGAATTAATTGCACTATTTATTTCTGGCGCAATGTTTAAAAAAAGCCATCACCCCTCGGGTTGATGGCTTTTTTATTAGATTCTTTCCATAAATACCGGTTTTAGTGGCATTTTCTGGCTAAAGCTTCAATAAATACGGTTTCAAGACTTTCTAGTCTCGATTTATTGGCAAAAGTATTATCAAGATCGCCATTTGTAGCTGGATAAGGAACAATCAGGGGATTCTGTTCTATTAGCCCATCCTCTAGTTCTTTTTGCAGGTCTTGGGTATCTTTTGGGTGAAGCGCTGTACTGGCGCTGATATTTTCTTCAGCCAGACTCATCACCCCGGGGTGCAGTTTGATAAATCCCTCATCGACCAAAATGGGAGTGCGTTGGGTATCTTTGTTTTTGCTGAGGTAGTGGATGAGGTGGACTTGCTCGACTGGGGGAATCAAGGCGTCTAAAAAGATCAGATCGGGTGCCAGGGAGACAGATTTCATAAGCCCCTCTAAGCTATCGATCGAAATCTCCATCTCCACCTTAAGCTGCCATCTTTGTAGAGCCTCTAAAAGCTCAAGACTATTCTCAGTCCGCCTAAAAATACCCATTGCGATGCATTTCTGGGTGGACTTTTGCCGCATGGCCCGCTTTCGACGTTGTAACTGCTGCTCAAGAGAGCTCGCCAAAATACGACGGTGGCCGCCTCGGGTTTTCCAGGCAATCAATTCTCCTAATTCCACCATTTTTTGGACTGTGCCCAGGGATACTTGTAGTACTTTTGCGCTTTGACGGGTGCTGAGGTATTCCATTCCAGGGGTGATTTCTTTCATATTTCCTTCATTTGAGGTGTGATTTAAAGATTTAAAGAATAAAAATCAATTTCATTTGAATCTGTCAGCCACGCTTGAATAGCAGGTAGGAAAGTTCTGATTCATCAGCAGGAAATAGGGAAAGGCCCTAGTGGTTAGGCAGTTAATCGTGTTAAATTACTACGGTAGTAACAGTATTTGCACAGATCGATTCGTGGACTGGTGAAGCCAGAAAGCGAATGGTTATAACCACAGTTTTTATTCGGGAAACCCGATGAAAGGTGAGCATCATGATGCAGGACCAGAGAGATAACTCGTATCTCTTCGGGGGAAATGCCCCCTATGTAGAAGAACTCTATGAATCGTATTTGCTAGATCCAGGCTCTGTTGAGGATCATTGGCGAAATTATTTTGATAGCGTAAAGCAGGTGCCAGCCGTGGATGGTTCATCCATGAAGGATATTGCTCATGCACCCATCGTGGCATCCTTTGCCGAGCGTGCTAAGCAAGGTCCCATTAGAACGGTTTCCGATTCGGCTGACTCTGAGATGGGTCGTAAGCGTGTCGCTGTTCAACAGCTGATTGCTGCCTATCGAAATGTGGGTAATCGTTGGGCGGACTTAGATCCATTAAAGCGTTCTGAGCGCCCAGATATTCCCGAATTAGATCCTGCGTTTTACGGCTTTACTGATGGCGATATGGACATCGTCTTCAATACCAGCAATACCTTCTTTGGCAAGTCAGAAATGACTTTGCGCAATTTGTTGCAAGCCTTGCGTGAAACTTATTGCGGCACTATTGGTGTCGAGTTCATGTTTATTGCCGACCAAAAGATTAAGAAGTGGTGGCAAGAACAGTTGGAGTCGATTCGTTCGGCCCCTCAATTTAATGTGGATGAAAAGCGCCAAATTTTGGATCGCTTAACTGCTGCAGAAGGATTGGAGCGCTATCTCTCCGCTAAATATGTTGGGCAAAAACGCTTTTCACTGGAAGGTGGAGACAGCTTTATCCCTTGTATGGATCAATTGATTCGTCAGGCTGGTGCAGAGGGCGTGCAAGAGATTGTCATTGGTATGGCGCATCGTGGACGTTTGAATGTGTTGGTCAATGTTCTGGGCAAGATGCCAAAAGATCTCTTTGCTGAATTTGAGCATACCGGCCCAGAAAATCTGCCTGCGGGTGATGTTAAATACCACCAAGGTTTTTCAAGTGATATCTCGACACCAAGTGGTCCAGTGCACCTATCTTTAGCCTTTAATCCCTCTCATTTAGAAATCGTTAATCCTGTGGTTGAGGGTTCTGCTCGGGCGCGTATGGAACGTCGTGGCGACTTAATGGGTAAACAAGTGTTGCCTGTTTTAGTGCATGGTGATGCTGCAGTAGCAGGACAGGGCGTAGTGCAAGAGACCCTCGCGATGGCTGAAGTGCGTGGCTATTCGACTGGCGGTACAGTGCATATCGTAATCAATAATCAGATTGGATTTACAACCTCTGACCCACGCGATTTGCGCTCAAGTCTGTATTGCACCGACATTATGAAAGTGATCGATGCACCAGTCTTGCATGTCAATGGCGATGACCCTGAAGCAGTAGTGCTGGCCACGAAGTTGGCGCTAGACTTCCGGACCCAGTTTCATAAAGATGTGGCAATTGATATTGTTTGCTTTCGCAAACTCGGTCATAACGAGCAAGATTCGCCCGCAATGACCCAGCCCTTGATGTACAAAATCATTGGTGACCACCCCGGCACCCGCAAGTTATACGCGGATAAATTAGAAGCCCAAGGTATTCTCACGGCTGGTACTGGCGATCTCATGGTCAAAGAGTATCGTGCTGCGATGGATGAGGGTAAGCAAACTTCAGATCCTATTTTGAGCAACTTTGTTGGTAAATATGCGGTGGACTGGTCACCATTCCTGAATAAGAAATGGACTGACGAAGCCGATACAGCTATTCCTCTAGCTGAGTGGAAGCGCTTAGCAGAGAAGATTTCTGCAAATCCAAATGATTTCAAGGTGCATCCATTAGTGGAGAAGGTTCTCAACGACCGTGCCGCTATGGGACGTGGTGAAGTAAATGTGGATTGGGGCATGGGCGAGCATATGGCCTTTGCCTCATTGGTAGCCAGCGGTTATCCAGTTCGCCTATCGGGTGAGGATAGCGGTCGAGGTACCTTTACCCACCGTCATGCTGTATTGCATAACCAAAATCGTGAGAAGTGGGATACCGGGACTTACGTTCCACTGCAGCATGTCACCAAAGATCAAGCTCCCTTTATTGTGATTGACTCGATTCTGTCAGAAGAGGCCGTGCTTGGTTTTGAATATGGCTTTGCATCAGCAGAACCCAATACACTCACGATTTGGGAGGCCCAGTTTGGTGACTTTGCTAATGGCGCCCAAGTGGTAATCGATCAATTTATTGCTTCTGGTGAAGTGAAGTGGGGTCGTGCTAATGGTTTGGTCATGATGCTGCCACACGGTTATGAAGGTCAGGGTCCTGAGCATTCCTCTGCGCGTTTAGAGCGCTTTATGCAATTGTGTGCTGATACCAATATGCAGGTGATTCAGCCAACGACCGCAGCACAGATCTTCCATGTTTTACGTCGTCAAATGATCCGTCAGTTCCGTAAGCCTTTGATCTTGATGACGCCCAAATCGCTCTTGCGAAATAAGGAAGCCTCATCACCACTCATTGAATTTACTAAAGGTAAGTTCCATACAGTTTTGCCTGAACGTGATGAGAGTATTGATGCTCAAAAAGTGACACGTCTTTTGATCTGCTCAGGCAAGGTCTACTATGACTTAGCCAAAGAGCGTACTGAGAAGAAGATTGGTGATGTAGCGATTATTCGCTTGGAGCAACTCTATCCATTCCCACACAAAGCCCTGACAGCAGAATTGAAAAAGTATCCTAATCTTGCTGAAGTGGTGTGGTGTCAAGATGAGCCTCAAAACCAAGGCGCTTGGTTCTTTGTTCAGCACAATATTTTGGAGAACATGTCTGAAGGCATGAAGTTATCTTATGCCGGACGTCCTGCTTCAGCTTCACCTGCAGTGGGCTATGCCCATCTCCATCAAGAACAGCAGAAGTCATTAATCAATGCCGCATTTGCCAAACTTAAAGGTTATGTGATCACGAAGTAATCGTCGACATAATCTCAACCCATACCTCTAGGAATCATCATGGCTATATTTGAAGTGAAAGTCCCCCAGCTCTCTGAATCTGTTGCAGAAGCAACTTTATTACAGTGGAAAAAGAAAGTCGGCGATGCTGTTGCGCAAGACGAAATCTTGATCGAAATTGAAACCGATAAAGTCGTGCTGGAAGTTCCCGCACCATCTGCTGGCGTGCTGACTGAAGTTTTGGTTGGTGATGGCGGCACAGTCGTTGCCGAGCAATTAATCGGCAAGATCGACAGCACTGCAGTAGCCAGTGCAGCGCCGGTAGCAGCTCCAAAAGCGGCAGCCCCTGCCGCAAAGCCTGCTGCAGCTCCTGCATCCAGCTCTTCATCAGCTGCCCCTGCAGCTGCACCTTCAGCAGCAAAGCTCATGGCCGAGAGTAATCTCAATGCAGGTCAAGTGGCTGGCTCAGGCCGTGATGGCCGTATTACCAAAGGTGATGTACTCAACGCCGTATCTGGCGGCACTAAATCTAGTGCTGCACCTTTGCCAGCCGTCTCGATTCCTTTAGGTGATCGCCCAGAAGAGCGGGTGCCAATGACCCGTTTGCGTGCTCGGATTGCCGAGCGTTTACTGGAGTCCCAAGCTAATAACGCCATATTGACTACCTTTAATGAAGTCAATATGGCGCCGGTGATTGCGATGCGCAATAAATACAAAGATATCTTTGAAAAGACCCACGGTGTGAAGTTGGGTTTCATGTCCTTCTTTGTGAAAGCGGCTACACACGCTTTAAAGAAGTTCCCCTTACTGAACGCATCGGTAGACGGCAACGATATTGTGTATCACGGTTACTTTGATATTGGTATCGCAGTTAGTTCACCGCGTGGTTTAGTGGTGCCTATTCTGCGTGATGTTGACCAAATGAACTTGGCTGACATTGAGAAGAAAATTGCTGAGTATGGTGCTAAGGCTCGTGAAGGCAAGCTCACTATTGAAGAGCTTACTGGCGGCACTTTCTCGATCTCCAATGGTGGTGTGTTTGGTTCAATGCTTTCAACTCCAATCATTAATCCACCTCAGTCAGCAATTTTGGGGATTCATGCGACTAAAGATCGCGCCGTTGTAGAAGATGGGCAAATTGTGATTCGTCCAATCAACTACCTGGCGCTGTCTTATGACCATCGCATTATTGACGGTCGCGAGGCAGTACTCGGCTTAGTGGCCATGAAGGAAGCTTTAGAAGATCCTTCACGCCTCTTACTTGATCTGTAAGCGGGGCATCTATGAGTAAAGCATTTGATATTCTCGTGATTGGTGGTGGTCCTGGTGGTTATATTGCGGCGATTCGTGCAGCGCAATTGGGCTTTAATGTTGCTTGTGCAGAATCCAGCGCCTATGATGACCCTAAGGGTGAGCCTCGTTTGGGGGGCACCTGCCTGAATGTAGGCTGCATACCCTCTAAAGCCTTGTTGGCGTCTTCCGAAGAGCTTGAAAAGATCGAGCACCATGCCGCAGACCATGGCATCAAGGTTGGTTCGGTCAGCATGGATACCAAGAAAATGATTTCTCGTAAAGATGAGATCGTGACCAAGATGACTGGTGGCATTCAGTATCTGTTCAAGAAAAACAAGATTACTTTGTTAAAGGGCCATGCTTCATTTGCCGGCAAAGATGCTAGCGGCTATCAAATTCAGATTGATGGCAAGGAAAAGGAAACGGTTACGGCAAAGAATGTCATCATCGCTACAGGTTCAAAAGCCCGTCATTTGCCAGGTGTCGTTGTCGATAATCAGTTGATCTGTGATAACGAAGGCGCTCTCAAGTTTGATGTAGCCCCCAAGAAATTAGGTGTGATTGGAGCTGGCGTAATTGGCCTCGAGTTGGGTTCAGTTTGGCGCCGCTTAGGTGCAGAGGTCACAATTCTAGAAGCTATGCCAAGCTTTCTCGGTGCATGCGACCCTGGTATCGCCAAAGAAGCACAGAAGTTATTTGCCAAGCAAGGTCTCAATATTCAGACTGGCGTAAAGATTGGCGAAGTGAAGGCTGATAAAAAGGGCGTCTCTATTCAGTACGTCGATAACACCGGTAAGGCTCAAAAGCTAGACTGCGAGCGTTTGATTGTTTCCGTTGGACGCGTACCCAATACTGATAAGTTGGGCTTAGACAAAATAGGCTTGAAGGTCGATGAGCGCGGCTTTATTCCAATTGATGATCACACCTGTGCAACGGCTGCGTCTGGCGTCTATGCCGTCGGTGACGTTGTCCGTGGGCCAATGCTGGCCCATAAAGCTGAGGACGAAGGTGTTTTGGTAGCCGAGATTATTGCTGGTCAAAAACCCCACATCGATTACAACTGCATACCCTGGGTGATTTACACCGACCCTGAAATTGCCTGGGTTGGTAAGAACGAACAGCAACTCAAAGATGAAGGTCGCGCATACAAAGCCGGTCAATTTCCATTTGCTGCCAACGGCCGTGCTTTAGGAATGGGGCGCTCCGATGGTTTTGTGAAAGTCCTAGCCGATGCGAAGACGGATGAGATTCTCGGTGTTCATATCATTGGCCCTAACGCATCTGACTTAATTGCCGAGGCAGCAGTTGCTATGGAATTTAAGGCTGCAGCGGAAGATATTGCTCGGATCTGTCATCCACACCCAAGTTTATCTGAGGTGGTGCGTGAAGCGGCACTTGCAGCAGATCAACGCGCCTTAAACATGTAATTGAAAGCCATCGAGTACTACCAACAAGAGTTAAAAGCGCACGGGTATCATACCGATCCCGCGCAGCTTCGTGCAATTGAGCGTTTGCAAGCATGCGAAGATGAGTGGGTAGACTACAAGCATGTTCGTAGCAACGAACTCAAAAAGAAACTCTTTAAACCTTCTTTACCCCGGGGCGTTTACTTATGGGGTGGTGTAGGACGGGGTAAATCTTTTTTAATGGACTGTTTTTTTGCAGCCTCTCCTTTAGAAAAAAAGATCCGTATCCATTTTCATGAATTCATGCGTGAAGTTCATCGTGAATTACATGAGCTATCTGGGTTAGCAGATCCGCTGGATGCGTTAGCAATCCGGATTTCAAAACGCTACCGACTCATTTGTTTTGATGAGTTTCACATTAACGATATTGCTGATGCAATGATCCTTTATCGTTTACTCAAGGCTTTGTTTGAGGATCGTGTGCAGTTTGTGATGACCTCAAACTATCGACCTGACCAACTGTATCCAGATGGTTTGCATCGAGATCGGCTCTTGCCAGCGATTCGTTTGTTGGAAGAAAAGCTCGACGTTTTAAATGTGGACGCAGGCAATGACTACCGTCGCTTACAAATGGAGCAGGTAGATGCTTACTTGACCCCCATTACTTCTGAGACCGATCTTAAACTCTTGAATATGTTTTATGCTTTGATCGGTAATCGAGCCGAAGATCCCAATCCCATTTTATATATTGAGTCACGAGAATTGCTCCCCCTTCATATGGGTGACGGAGTGGTGTGGTTTGATTTTGAGACGCTCTGTTGTGGGCCACGCTCTCAAAACGATTATTTAGAGATTGCTAAACAATTTCATACGGTGATTCTGTCTGGGGTACCTTATATGCCACCCCGTTTAACGAATGAAGCCCGCCGCTTTATTTGGTTGGTCGATGTCCTGTATGACAATAAAAATAAGTTGATTATTTCAGCGGCTGTGCTTGCTGCAGAGCTGTATACCGAGGGGCAAATTACCGCTGAATTCTCAAGAACCGTGTCTAGATTGATTGAGATGCAGTCTAGAGACTACCTAGATGCGCCTAGGCGTATCCATTCGAGCGCCTTGACCTAAAATAGCGCTATGACCCGTATTTCTGACCTCAATGCTGATTTACATTGCCACTCTGTGGTTTCTGATGGCACCTTAACACCCGAAGATTTGGCGCAGCGCGCCTATGCTAATGGCGTGAGGCTTTGGTCTTTGACTGATCATGATGAATTGGGTGGTCAAGAACGTGCGCGTGCAGCGGCTCAGGCGATTGGTATGGCATATGTTGGAGGCGTGGAGATTTCAGTAACTTGGATGGGACAGACCATTCATATTGTTGGCCTTGGAATTGATGAGAAAAACCCTGCGTTACTAGAGGGTCTGCGGTTGACTCGAGATGGTCGCGGCAAACGCGCTCACCAAATTGCTGATGCTCTAGCTCAAGTTGGTATTGATGGTGCCTATGAAGGCGCGTTGCATTTCGCAGGTAATCATGATTTGATTTCGCGTACGCACTTTGCTCGATTTTTAGTGGAGCGGGGAGTGTGTCGCAACACTGAAACCGTTTTTCAGAATTATCTGGTTGAAGGCAAGCCCGGTTTTGTGCCACATCAATGGGCCAATCTAGAAGATACTGTGTCATGGATTAAGCAAGCGGGTGGCGTGGCAGTGATTGCACATCCTGGCCGCTATGATTTTACGTCCACACAAATGGATCAGCTCTACGAGCGTTTTAAAGACTTTGGCGGAGTAGGGATTGAAGTCATCACCGGTAGCCATAGCCCAGACCAGTATCAAACCTACGGCAAAATTGCAGAGAAATATGGTTTTATGGCCTCACGTGGCTCCGATTTTCATGATCCAAAGGAAAGCCATATCGACTTGGGGACACTGCCATTGTTGCCGAGTAATCTAACGCCTGTTTGGTCGGTATTTCACTAATGAATCACATTATCAATAAAGATCCCCATGTTTGCTGAACGCGTTCTCTCTGGCATGCGCCCAACGGGCAATTTGCACCTTGGGCATTACCATGGCGTATTGAAGAACTGGGTCCGTTTACAAGCGGAGTATCCCTGTTTCTTTTTCGCTGCAGACTGGCATGCGCTAACTACGCACTATGAAACCCCAGAGGTGATTGAGCAGTCTGTTTGGGATATGGTGATTGATTGGTTAGCAGCAGGTGTTGATCCGAATCAGGCAACCCTGTTTATTCAAAGTAAAGTGCCCGAGCATGCTGAACTTTTCTTGTTGCTGGCAATGGGAACCCCGTTAGGCTGGTTGGAGAGAGTGCCCACCTATAAAGATCAGATCGAGAAGCTGAAAGAAAAAGATCTGCAGACCTACGGTTTCTTGGGCTACCCTTTATTACAGTCCGCCGATATTCTCATCTACCGCGCCCAATTCGTGCCTGTTGGTGAAGATCAAGTGCCTCACGTAGAGATGACCCGCGAAGTAGCGCGTCGCTTTAATTATCTCTATGGTCGTGAAGCCGGCTTTGAAGAAAAAGCGCTAGAGGCAGTCAAAAAACTGGGTAGCAAACGCGCTAAGATGTATGCAGAACTCCGAACGGCTTATCAAGAACGTGGAGACGATAGTGCTCTAGAACAAGCGCAAGCACTTTTGCAGGATTCGCAAAGTCTATCGATGGCAGATCGCGAAAGATTGTTTGGTTTTCTGGAGGGTGCGCGCAAAATTATCCTGCCAGAACCTCAGGCCCTATTAACTGCTGCCTCAAAAATGCCTGGCCTTGATGGTCAGAAGATGTCGAAGTCTTATGGCAATACGATTAGTATTCGTGAAAAACCTGAAGAAATTATTCGCTCAATGCGCACGATGCCTACTGATCCTGCGCGAGTTCGCAGAACCGATGCGGGCGATCCTGCCCGTTGTCCTGTTTGGCAATTTCATACTGTGTATTCAGATGAAGCGACAAAAGCATGGGCTGAGAAGGGGTGCAAAAGTGCAGGAATTGGCTGCCTTGAGTGTAAGCAGCCTGTGATTGATGCGATATTGGCCGAACAACAACCCATGTTTGAGCGTGCCCAGAAATATTTAGATGATCCTAGCTTATTGCGCTCAATCATTGCCGATGGTTCCGATAAAGCACGTAAGGTTGCTCAAGAAACCATGCGTGAGGTTCGTGAAGCCATGGGCTTAGCTTACGACTAGACTTGAATTCAAGTCATACTGCTCTTGAAGTAGCGTCTCCTTGGATTAGACGCTTTACTCCCGCAATCCCACTAAATGGTCTGGTTTTAGATTTAGCCTGCGGCTCTGGTCGACACTCTCAACTGTTAGTCGAAGCGGGGTATTCTGTTTTGGCAGTAGATCAAAATATTGAGGCGATTAGTCAATTCAAGCACCCTCATTTAGCGGTGGAATGCCTGGATTTAGAGGGTGGGATCTGGCCATTACTCGGTAAGCAGTTTGTCGGAATTGTGGTCACCAATTATCTGTATCGACCCTACTTAGCGGAATTACCCAGAATGCTGTCAGATGGTGGGGTTTTGCTTTATGAAACCTTTGCGCAAGGTAACGGGGAGTTTGGGAAGCCATCCAACCCTGATTTCCTCCTAAAAACAGGGGAATTACTCTCGTTTTCTGCCCAGAATGGCCTGAAAGTTCTGGCTTATGAGCATCTTTATATTGACGACCCCAAGCCCGCCATGATTCAGAGGCTTTGCGCTGTAAAAGGCGATTTACAGGGGCGCATTCCGTTACAATTTCGAGGTTAAACACCTATCTATATGGCATCTACCTAGTGAGCAGCACTTCCTTAAATCAAGCCAATAAAAAACCCATTGCTGGCAGCATGGTGGCGATTGTTACGCCCATGCTGGAGGATGGCAGTCTTGATTTCCCAGGTTTACGCTCCTTGCTCGACTGGCATGTCACTGAGGGTACTGATGGAATTGTGATCGTTGGTACTAGTGGTGAGTCACCAACCGTTTCGGTTCAAGAGCATTGTGAGTTAATCAAAGTGTGCGTTGAGCATATTGCCGGCCGAATTCCGGTGATTGCAGGTACGGGCGGTAATTCGACTAGTGAGGCTATAGAGCTCACCCAATATGCCAAGAAAGTCGGCGCTGATGCGAGTCTTCAAGTAGTTCCTTATTACAACAAGCCAACCCAAGATGGCATGTATGCCCACTTTAAAAAGATCGCAGAGTCAGTCGATTTGCCAGTCATTTTGTATAACGTGCCTGGCCGAACTGTAGCTGACTTAGCCGGCGAAACCGTCGTTCGATTGGCACAAGTACCAGGAATGATTGGCATTAAGGATGCGACCGGAAATCTAGAGCGCGGCATGGCTTTAATTGCCGATCTGAAACGCGCAGGCCAAGAACAATTTGCCGTTTTTTCGGGCGATGATTTAAGTGCTATCTTATTAATGCTAATGGGCGGCAAAGGCAATATTTCTGTCACAGCCAATGTTGCACCACGCTTAATGCATGACTTGTGTAAATGCGCCATGTCTGGTGAGCTCACTCGTGCCCGTGATCTGCAGTATCAATTGCTTGCACTGCATAAAGCCATGTTCATTGAAGCAAACCCCATTCCAGTTAAATGGGCCTTACATGAGATGGGCAAGATTGGCCCCGGAATTCGTCTACCTTTAACTCCTTTGAGTGTTGCCTTGCGTGAACCTTTAAAGATCGCATTGAAACAAGTCGGTTTACTATGAAGAGCGCTATGCCATTTTTGACTCGTAATATTTCCTGTTTGGCCATATTGGCTATTTTGATTTCCGCCTTAGTAGGGTGTAAGACCATTACAAGTAGCGATACAGTGGACTATAAGAGAAGCTCTGGAGAAGTGCGTGGCCCCAACCTATCTTATCCACCTGACCTCATTACTGCTCAAGCAGATCGTCGCTACGTTGTTCAAGATGGTACAGCTACGATGTCCGAGTATGTTGCAGCAACCAAGAAAACAGCCCAGTTACGCGCTAATGTGATGACTGGTATTCCAGGCATGCGCATTGCCCGTGATGGTGATCGTCGCTGGCTAGTAGTAGAAAAACCCGCTGCTGAGTTATATCCCCAGATTAAAGACTTCTGGCAGGAGAATGGTTTTTTATTAACAACGGATTCTCCCTCTACCGGAATCATGGAAACCGATTGGGCTGAAAATCGTCCTAAGATTCAACAAGACTGGATTCGCTCTACTATCAACAGTGCTCTCGATTCCATTTCTGATACGGGTGAGCGGGATCGATATAAAACCCGTCTTGAAGTGGTTAAGCCTGACGAGACAGAGGTATACATCACCCAAAAAGGTGCTCTTGAAAAATGCGTGAGCGATTCTTCTGGTAATTGTCTTTATACAATTTGGACGCCTCGCCCGACTGATCCTGAACTAGAGGCCGTCTTCTTACAGCGCCTGATGGAGCGTTTAGGTATGACTCAAGAAATGGCCAAGGCCCAAATGGCAGCGCCTGTAGTGGCTAAAACACCGAAGGCAAACTTAGTGCAAGAAGGTAATGCAGCTCACATTGAAGTTGGCAACGGCTTTGATCGTGCATGGCGCGATGTCGGCTTAGCGCTGGATCGCTCTAACTTTACCGTTGAGGATCGTGATCGCTCCAACGGTATTTATTACGTTCGCTATGTAAATCAAAAGGAGACCAGCGAAACAAAAGGTTTCTTCTCAAACTTATTTAGTAGTAAGGATGATTCAGCATTAAAGGCGAAGAAGTATCGGGTGATAGTGAAATCGACAGGGGACACAAGCTGTAGCGTATATGTGCAGGATGCCGATGGCAAACCTGAAAATACGCCTGCTGGTTTGCAACTCTTAACCTTACTTACGGATCAGCTAGGTCGCTAAGTCGAACCCATCTGCTTTAATACAGACGTAAAAAAAGCCGCTCGAAAGCGGCTTTTTCTTCAAGAAGGAAATTACTTCTTGTCAGCAGCAGGAGCAGCAGGAGCAGCAGCCGGTGCAGCAGCGGCTGGAGCATCAGCAGCAGGTGCAGCAGCAGGAGCTGGAGCAGGAGCTGGTTCTTCTTTTTTACCGCAAGCAGCTAAAACGATTGCCAACATAGCAGCGAGTACGAGTGACTTCTTCATTTGTAATTTCCTCTTAAAAATAAATATCAATTACCGGTAATTGGTGACGGACTATACGAAGGGAAAATCCCTAAGTACTTTCCTGTATTTATTATAGCTAGCTCTTTGTTACCGCTTAATAAATTCGAGCCAGCCAGATAGGTAAGCTTCTAGGAGGCTGTTATGGGCTTTTTTTCCGATAGCATGGCCCGCGGGAAGTGCCTTGAATTTACTCAGTTTTTTCCAAGCGTCCTGAATTTCCTGTGCCTCATTTTGGGTCATGTTTTCCCCATTACAAAACACGGTTTCCCCATAGCTCAAAATCCGAGTCTGAGGATGGGGCACAAGAGTCAGTTTTAATAAATTCTGAGCAAATGCAAATGGCGTCACATGCGACTTGCTTGCAAAAATCGCTTGCGGTTTGGGTTCGCTCAAATAGGCTGCTATTCCTGGAAGAAAGGTATCAATCTCTTGCAGTTTGAGGGTGCGCAGTTTCTCTTGAACCTGTTTAATGAGTTCGTCAGGTAATTGTTCGGCCTTCTCAGTGGCATTTTGTAAAGGATCGGCAAAGTATGTTGCTAAGTGCGGCAGATCTTCTAAAGATTCAGCAAGACGCCATAGCCCCTCTTGTAACAACTCTTTATAACTGGGCGACCGAAATCCAACTGACCATGTTTGGCAGCCTGGATCAAGCGCAATCCCTTCATGGGCAATATGCGGCGGCAAATAGAGCATATCGCCTGGTTCTAAATCCCAAACGTACTCCGCTTTAAAGTTCTTCAAGATTTTTAGTGGCAGCGATGGCTTCAGACTTAAGTCGGTTTGTTCAGAAATCTTCCAACGCCTTCTCCCGGACATCTGAATTAAAAAGACGTCATACGAATCGAAATGGGGCCCAACTCCGCCACCAGGACCTGCAATACTAATCATTAAATCGTCAAGACGCGCATCCGGAATAAACCGAAACCACGAGAGGATCTTGGCAGCAGCAGGGTGTATTGCCTCCATGCCCTGAAGTAGGATGGTCCAATCGGTATCTTCTATCTTAGGGATGTCTTTTTTGCTCAGCGGACCAGCAGAAAGACGCCAAGGTTTCGAGTGAACCAGACGCGATTCACAATCTGCCGATTGGGCAAATTGAAAGAGGGTCTGTGCAGAAATCGGACTATCTAAGGGAGTATTTTGAGACTTGGCTAAGCTATAAGCAGGGATGGCGCCTCGCACGAGTAAGGGCTTTTTATGCCAAAACACCTTCATAAACTCCTGAGGGCTTCTACCGCCCAATAGAGCCCAGTTTTGGTCAATTGGCAGCGGTTTTGGGGGGATAGGTGGCTCGTAAGGCTTACTCAAGTAAAATGTTTCCTATATCAAAAGTAGTACTGTAATAGCACTGAAAAGTCCGCATGAAGATCGATAAAAATACTGTTGTATCCCTACGTTATAAATTAACCGACGCACAAAACAATGTCATTGAAGAACCTGATTCTCCGATGGTATACCTGCATGGCGGTTACGAAGGGACTTTTCCGAAGATTGAAGCGATCCTGGAGGGTCAGAATATTGGTTTTGAAACCACTGTGCAACTAGAGCCTACTGAGGCCTTTGGTGAATACAACCCAGAGTTGCTCAAGATTGAACCCCGCACACGTTTTCCAGAACCACTAGAAGTCGGTATGCAGTTCGAGGGCGTTCCTGAAGAAGATAGTGAAGAAGATACGGATTTATTGGCGGCCGAAGAAGACGAAGATGATTCACTGATCTATACCGTAACCGACGTTGCAGATAATCAAGTGGTGTTGGATGGCAATCATCCTTTGGCAGGCATGGCGCTTCGCTTTTGGGTACAAGTGCAAGATATTCGCGCTGCTACCGATGAAGAAATTGCTAATCGTCATCCAGCAGGCGCAGAGAGTTTTACCTTTGGCATGCCCAACGAAGAAGATGGTGAAGAGTCTGATGCTGACGACTTTATTTCTATTGCTTCAGGCGCAGGTAGAAGCAATCCCCGCACTCTGCATTAATTATTCTTTAAGCCATTCTTTGATGGCATCAAGATCACGTTTCGTATCGCTCTGAGTGCTGGATTCATTGCCGATTGATTTGTTGCCTAACTGAGCCAAGGCTTTTTCTAGAGCAGCAATTTTGCTTTCTTGCTCAAGACTTGCATCAATCAAGCCCTTTAAAGCCATCGACACTGGATCATCGACATTAGGCGTAATGCCGTACGCAGAAAAGTAAGCCTTGCTGTCTGTAGCTTGGGTTTGCGGTAAATCTGGATGCAAAATACGAGCAGGAACGCCTACTGCAGTAGCGCCCGCAGGAATTTCCTTTAGGACAACTGCATTTGAACCAACCCGAGCGCCGTCGCCAACCATGAAGCCGCCCAATACTTTTGCACCAGCGCTAATGACAACTCCTTTGCCTAGAGTGGGATGACGTTTAACTCCCTTATAGAGTGAAGTGCCACCAAGCGTTACTCCTTGGTAGATGGTGCAGTCATCACCAATTTGCGTAGTCTCACCAATCACAATACCTAGACCGTGATCTAAAAATACCCGGCGTCCAATTTTGGCAGCTGGATGGATTTCAATGCCGGTGATGATGCGAGCAAGCAAAGATAAGAAGCGAGCCAGCCACTTAAAGCCAATGATCCATAAAAAATGATAGATGCGATAAAGAAAAATCGCATGTAAACCTGGGTAGCAGGTGATGACCTCAAAACGATTCCGTGCCGCAGGATCGCGCGCAATGATGGAGTCAACAGTCTCAAAAAGGGTATTCAACATAGCTTGATTCTAATGGTTTGGGCTTATTTTCTCAGGAGCATCTGTTTTGCGATTCCCCGCAGCAGATCAATTTCCTCTTTATGGAGTCTAGCCCTGGCAAAAAGAGCTTGTAAGCGGGGCATGAGTTTTTTGGGATTTTGAGGATCAAGATAGCCCAGGGCAATCAAGCCTGCTTGCCAATGCTCCAACATCGCCGCAATGGCAGCAGGGTCTGCAAACTCAGCCAGATCCTCACGAGACCCTGAAAATAGTGCATTCCCGGAACCTGCTAATTGGCCAAGCGCCTCTTTAAGGCTAAAGGCGCAGACCATGACCGCTTGAGCCAAATTAAGGGAAGGGTAGGCTGGGTTGGCGTCTAGCCAAACGCGATGGGTGCAAAGCGCTAAATGACTGTTATCAAGACCAGTGCGCTCGGGACCAAAGAGCAAAGCAACCGACTGGCCTGCATGAACTGTTTTTGCAATTAAATTTTTAGCTACTTGCCAATTGAGGGCCGGCGGACCAAATTCGCGGTCTCGACTCGTGAGCCCTAATACGAGGGTGCAGCCTTGGACTGCTCCATCAAGAGTTTGGAGTTCTTCGCTAGATTGCAAAACATCCGTAGCGCCACTAGCAAGCGCAATGGCCTCAGGATCTTGGGCAATTTGCCTGTGTTTGGGATTAACCAATAGCAAATGGTCAAAAGCCATTGTTTTGAGTGCGCGGGCTGCAGAACCGACGTTGCCAGGGTGGCTGGTTTCCACCAAGACCCAGCGGATCAATTCAGCATTTTGAGAAATCATGGAGTTTAGTTGGCTAGCAATGTGGGCAATCGTTTAGAATCAAGCTATTAGCTCGTTATTGTCCTTCAGTTTCTATTGGAATTTGCAATATTTCGGGTCCGCTCTTATTTAATTTGTCCATACACTATGCATCCCATGTTAAATGTGGCCATTAAGGCTGCCCGTCGTGCCGGTACCGTAATTAATCGGGCCTCTCTCAATTTAGAGCGTTTGCAGGTTGATCGTAAACAGCACAATGATTTTGTGACTGAAGTGGACAAAGCTGCAGAAGCAGCAATCATTGAAACCCTAAGCGAAGCCTATCCAACTCATGGATTCTTGGCTGAGGAAACCGGCTCTCAAAATAGTGGCTCTGATCACATTTGGATTATTGATCCATTGGATGGTACAACCAACTTCATCCATGGATTTCCACAATATGCAGTATCAATCGCACTCGCAGTCAATGGTGTCACCCAACAAGCTGTTGTGTATGACCCAACCCGTGATGAACTCTTTACTGCCACCCGTGGAGCGGGAGCCTACTTAGATCGTCGCCGCTTACGCGTAGCCACGCAAGATCGTTTAGCAAACACTTTATTAGGTACTGGCTTTCCATATCGGCAAGATCAAGATCTTGAGACCTATCTGAAAATCTTTGCGGAGATGTCCCGCCAATGCGCAGGCCTACGTCGTCCTGGTGCAGCAGCCCTTGACTTGGCTTATGTGGCTGCTGGTCGCTACGACGGATTCTTTGAGAGTGATCTCAAGCCCTGGGATATGGCAGCGGGAGCCTTGCTGCTTACTGAGGCAGGCGGCTTGATCGGCAATTACCGCGGCGAAGAGGGCTTCTTGGAGAGTGGTGAAGTCATGTGTGCGAACCCCCGAATTTTTGCCCAAATGGCGCAAATTCTATCGCGTTACTCCAAGTACTAAGTAAAGCACTCAGTACATTACTGAGCCAGCTTATTTCACTAAGTCTAGATAACGAACACCTTGCTCATTAATGAGTAGGGCGCTGGCTTTTGGTAAAACGCTTTCAGGATGATCTAAATCCCAATCCGATAGAACCCAACGCTGCCAACGGGTATCACCTAGTTGTTCATGATGATGATTTGGCATGTGGGTGTGGCCATGAATCAAGCGATCAATCGAATGTTTCTCGATGAGAGAGGCACAGGCGCCAGTAGTCACATCCATTTGTACAGATCGGTTTGCTGGAGCATAGCGAGTTGCTCTCTGGTACTTCAGGGCACTGTTACGACGTAGTTGGTTTGCAATCGAGCGGCGCCATTGCAAAGGAAATTGTAAGAATAGTTTTTGCACCCAGTGCTTACGAGTCCATTTACGAAAGACTTGATAACCCATGTCTGCGGTGCATAAAGCATCACCATGACTCAATATATAGTCTTGACCTGCAATGCTGACGGAGGAAGGATCGGGTAATAAGGTCATCCCCGTTTTCTTGAGGTAGTCAGGGCCGAGTAAAAAATCCCGATTGCCATGCAAATAAAAGAGCTTCACTTTGGTTGATAACAATGCCAGAGCACTCCGGACTTCTTGCTGAAAAGGCGAGCCTGTATTGGCGTCATCTCCTAGCCAATACTCAAATAAATCACCCATAATAAAAACTGCCTCTACTGACCCAGTTTCTTTTTGACAAAAGTCAAAGAAGCACTGAGCCGTTTGAGGCATGGAGGGGGTCAGGTGCAGATCAGAGATCAGCAGGGCGCTTTGACATTGCACGCTCATGCTTCGATGACGCTGGCCTTTTCAATGATTACGTCTTCTGCGGGGACATCTTGATGAAAGCCTGCATTACCAGTTTTTACTTTGCGAATCATATCAACTACATCAAGACCATCAGTCACTTTACCGAAGACAGCGTAACCCCAGCCTTGTGCACTAGGCGCAGTATGGTTCAAGAAATCATTGTCATTGACGTTAATGAAAAACTGAGCAGTTGCAGAGTGAGGATCACTAGTGCGCGCCATCGCAACTGTGCCACGTTCATTTTTGAGACCATTATTGGCTTCGTTTTCAACTGGGGCACCAGTGGATTTTTCTTTCATACCAACACCCATGCCGCCACCTTGGATCATGAAGTTATTAATGACTCGATGAAAAATAGTGCCGTCATAATGACCTGCTTTCACATATTGTAAAAAATTCGCGACAGTCTTTGGGGCTTTAACTGCGTCGAGACTGAGAGTGATATCACCCTTATTGGTTTTTAGAAGAACTTTCGCCATTGCTTGGGGTACTTTCCTTGGGGTTGGTCGGTTGTAAATTAGATTGGGGTAATGCGCTATCGGGCTTTTGTTTCAGCATCTCATTGAGTGCTTTGGCGCGATTGATATAAAAGCGTTGATTGGTTCTGGATTGAGACGCATTTTCATAGGCTTTAGCTGCCAAGCGCACATAGACTTCACCCAAGTTGGCAGAGGCGATGGCATAAGTGGGTCGGAGCTTAAGAGCGAGCTCTAAATAATCTCGCGCTTCAATCCATTGACCTTGGTTCGCAGCTAGCGCAGCTAAATTGTTATAAGGCTCTGGCAATTCTGGAAACTGCTGCGTAATTTCAATGAGAGTTTGTTTGGCAGCAGCAAAGTCACGCATCTGAATTTGAATTCTGGCTTTGACATAACGCAACTGAACATTTTTAGGTGTTTTACTGAGTCGTTCATTGATTAAATCAATCGCGGCAGGAAACTGTCTGGCTTTGACAAGCTTTTCAATATCCGAAGGGACACCATTTTTACTGACAGGATCGGGTTCAATAATCAAGAAAGCAAGATAGGGCACCGCTACTGAATCTGCCAATGAGGGGGCTAAAGGTTCGTAGGCGGGATTTGTGCTTAATCTCTGCGGATCTGAAGGCCCGTAAGAGCCTAGATAAGCTTGAGGTGCGCCAGCATTTTGTTGCATCTCTGACTTATTGACCGCCAGTATTTCTGCATCGGCCCTTTGCTGACCTGGGGTGCTGCAGCCTCCGAGGGATAGCAAGGCTATGGTTAGGGCGCTAGTGAGACCAATGCGGGGCGCTAGCGTCAATTTCAGTAAGGGGCGGGAGGTTTGCATAAATAGAAGGGGGTAAAACTGCGGACTCATTCGATATACTCATCAGTCTAACAAATTCGAGTGAATTCCCGCCTTTTATCTGCCTATGCTGCAAATTTATAACACCCTAAGCCGCTCAAAAGAGGTCTTTAAGCCGATTGAGTCGGGCAAGGTCAAGATTTACGTCTGTGGCATGACGGTCTATGATTTTTGCCATATCGGCCACGCTCGCGTCATGATCGTATTTGATATGGTCGTTCGCTGGCTTCGGGCTAGCGGCTACGAGGTGCTCTACGTTCGCAATATCACCGATATCGACGACAAGATCATTAACCGTGCAATCGAGAATAAAGAATCCATTGCAGCTTTAACCAGTCGCCTTATTGATGCTATGCGTGCTGACTCTGATAGCTTGGGATTAATGCATCCTGATCAAGAGCCACGTGCCACCGAATTTATTGGGCAGATGCAAGGCATGATTAGCCGTCTGATTGAGCAAGAGTTGGCTTATCAAGCTGATGATGGCGATGTGAATTTTGCAGTGCGATTGTTTCCAGGTTACGGTAAATTGTCAGGCAAGAGTTTGGATGAACTCCAAGCAGGTGAGCGCGTGACTATTGTTGGAACCAAACGTGATCCACACGATTTTGTGTTGTGGAAGAGTGCTAAGCCTGAAGAGCCGGCAGATACTCGGTGGCAATCTCCATGGGGTGAGGGTAGACCAGGTTGGCATATTGAATGCTCAGCCATGTCTTGCGATCTGCTCGGCGAACATTTTGATATTCATGGTGGTGGGTCAGATCTCCAGTTTCCGCATCATGAGAATGAGATTGCCCAAAGCGAAGGCGCTTTATACGGTAAAGGTCGCGCTCCAAGTGATGAGCCTTTTGTACATTACTGGATGCATAACGGCCACATTCGGGTTAATGAAGAAAAGATGTCTAAGTCTTTGGGTAACTTCTTTCTGATTCGCGATGTTCTGAAAACCTATGATCCTGAAGTACTCCGTTTCTTTATGTTGAGAGCCCATTACCGCAGCCCAATTAATTACAGCGATGCTCAATTAGATGAAGCTCATGCCGGTTTAGTGCGCCTCTACACTGCATTAGCCCATACCCCATCAAGTGATATTGCCATTGATATAGAGTCTACTTGGGTACAGCGTTTTAACGCTGCCATGAATGATGATTTCAATACGCCTGAGGCAATTGCAGTACTTTTTGATCTGGCAAGTGAAATTAATCGTGCAAACGGCAAAGAGAAAGACCAACTTGCCAATACTTTGCGCTCTTTAGCTGGAAGTTTGAATTTTTTACAACGCGAGCCCAATCAATTTTTACAGGCCGGTGCGCGCCATACTGAGAGTGGTTTGAGTGTAGAGCGGATCGAGCTGCAAATTACTGCAAGAGCAAATGCGAAGCAGGCAAAAGATTTTGCAAAAGCGGATGGGATTCGTAAGCAATTACTAGAGCAGGGTGTCGTGCTAGAAGATAAACCTGGCGGTATTACAGAATGGCGCAGACTGTAAGTGACTAAATCAAGCGAAGTCATTCTGGAAGCAGTTGCTCCGCATTATTGGGAACAAGCTTGTAAAGAGTTAATGAAAAATGATCGGATCATGCGCAAACTGATTCCGAAGTTCGGCACTGGTTTCTTGATGACACGTGGTGATCCATTTGTTACCTTGGCAAGATCGATTGTTGGTCAGCAGATTTCAGTATCTGCAGCTCAAGCGGTATGGGATCGGGTGGTGATTGCTGCAAAAAAGAAGATCAATCCGAAAAATATTCTGGCTCTTACTGTGGAAGAATTACGAACTGCTGGTTTATCTGGACGTAAGGTTGAATATATTCAGGATCTTGCAGACCATTTTGTGTCTGGCCGATTGCATGCCAATCAATGGAAAGACATGGATGATGAGTCCGTCATTAAGGAGCTCAGTGAAATTCGGGGTATCGGCCGCTGGACAGCGGAGATGTTCCTCATCTTTAATCTGACCCGACCCAATATTCTTCCTCTCGATGACATTGGGCTGATTAAGGCTATTTCTATCAATTATTTCAGTGGTGAGCCTGTCAGCCGTCATGAGGCCAGAGAGGTAGCTGCCAATTGGGCCCCCTGGCGCACGGTAGCAACGTGGTATTTATGGCGAAGTATCGACCCCATTCCGGTTGAATACTAAAATCACTGTATGAAGACCACTTTTCTAGATTTTGAGCAGTCGATTGCCGAACTCGAATCCAAGATTGAGGAATTGCGTTTTGTGCAGGATGAATCATCGGTAGATATTTCCGATGAAATTAAAACGCTCTCAGAAAAAAGTCTGCAACTGACCAAAGAGGTCTACGAGAACCTCACCCCTTGGCAAGTCTCTCAAGTTGCCCGCCATCCCCAAAGACCTTACACCTTAGATTACGTTACTGCACTCTTCACAGACTTTCATGAGCTACATGGCGATCGCAGCTTTGCTGATGATCAATCGATCATTGCTGGCTTAGCCAGATTTGATGGTCGTGCTTGTATGGTGATTGGTCATCAAAAGGGTAGAGATACCAAAGAGCGTGCATTGCGAAACTTTGGCATGAGTCGTCCGGAGGGTTATCGCAAAGCGATGCGCTTGATGCGCTTAGCTGAAAAATTTGGTTTACCAGTATTTACCTTTGTTGATACGCCTGGGGCATTTCCAGGTATTGATGCTGAAGAGCGCAATCAATCTGAAGCAATTGGACACAATCTCTATGTGCAAGCCGAACTTGAAGTACCTATTATTAGTACCATCATTGGTGAGGGTGGTTCTGGTGGCGCTTTAGCGATTGCCATGGGCGATCAAGTGCTGATGCTCCAAAATTCAACCTATTCAGTGATCTCGCCAGAAGGCTGTGCGTCGATTTTATGGAAGACGGCGGATAAAGCGCCTGAAGCAGCAGAGCAACTGGGCTTAACCGCCCAAAGACTGAAAATGTTGGGCTTAATTGACAAGATTGTTCCTGAACCCATTGGGGGTGCACATCGTGATTACGATGTGATGATGAGCCATATGCGCAAAGCTTTATCTGAATCTTTAAAAACCTTCGATGGTATGAAAGTGGAGGCCTTGTTAGAGCGCCGCCATGAACGCTTGATGAGCTATGGCAAATTCAAGGAAATCACCCCAAAGCCCTAAGCCTGGAAAACGGATCGCGGTTGCCCTCAGTGGTGGTCTCGATTCCGTTGTCTTGCTCGATACTGTATGCAAAGCACAAGCATTTCAGTCACAGAATATTGAAGAAATTTGGGCATTGCATATTCATCATGGTTTACAAAAACCAGCCGATGAATGGCTTGAGTTTTGCGAAAAACTCACTGCTCAGTATCAAAAGAAAAAATATCCAGTCGCTTTCGACTTTCGTCTCCTGCACCTAATTCCTTCAGCCGAGGGGAATATTGAGGCTAGAGCCAGAACAGCTCGCTATGAAGCACTCGCTGATTTATGTGCCGAGCATCAAATCGAAGATCTATTACTTGCTCACCATCAAAATGATCAGGCTGAGACAGTGCTCTTGCAATTGTTGCGCGGTGCTGGTGTTGCAGGCTTATCAGCAATGCCTAGTGAGCGGATGATCAGTGCAGATCAAGGCCCTATTACGATTTGGCGACCTTTATTAGGGGAGAGCAGGGAAGCGCTTGAAGCCTATGCAAAGGCGAATCAGTTGAAATGGATTGAAGATCCTAGCAATCAATCGACTCGCTATCGTCGTAATGCGATTCGTAAAGACATTATTCCGCGCTTGGGAAAAATTCAGCCAGAAGCGATTGCCAATTTGGCTCGTAGTGCGCAACTTCTGGGTGATGCACAATTCCTACTAGATCGTCTCGCTCAAGCAGATGGCAAAACGATTCTGAATCAAGACCATCTCCAACTTAAGCCTCTCCTTGAATTACACAAGCATGATTTACCTGCAGCAAATAATGTGCTGCGCTATTGGCTCAAGCTACAGAACTTAGCTATGCCATCGCAAGAGCGTCTTCAATCCTGGTGGAGTGATCTTCAAACAGTTGGGGCCAATACCCAGCTGAAGTGGTTACATGATGATCATGAGATCGTACTTTGGCGTGGTCAACTTAGCGTTGTCAAAATGCAAGAGCAGCACACTGCAGGGCAATGGGTTTTTACACCGCTACCGTTAAGAAGTAAAACCCTGGGTTTATCGCTAGAGTGGGTGAATCAGGCTAAGGCGTCTGGCAGCATTGAGGAGAAGCAACGTTCGGGTGCGGAGCGCTTGCAACTCAAATCCAAGACGCCGCGTAAAACACTCAAAAATCTCTTTCAAGAAAACGCCATTCCACCCTGGCAAAGGCAGGCGCCCTTACTCTTTATTGATGGGCAATTAATCGCTGTAGCGGGCTTGGGTGTGAGCTTCCCCCATCTCATCGGGAGCGGCAAAAGGGTTTTGCCCGAGTGGCAGCCGGCTCAGTAGCTTCAAAACCTAGTAAAATAGACCCTTTACACATACGGTTATAAACGGTTTTATGGCTTTAATTGTTCACAAATATGGTGGTACCTCGATGGGCTCGGTAGAGCGCATCCAGAACGTGGCCAAACGCGTCGCCAAATGGATACGTGCGGGCCATCAAGTTGTCGTAGTCCCTTCTGCAATGTCTGGAGAGACTAATCGTCTTCTGGGCTTGGCCAAAGACATTAATCCTGATTCTCATCCGCGCGAATTAGATCAAATCGCCTCAACCGGAGAGCAAGTCAGCTCTGGTTTACTCGCCTTAGCATTGCTTAAAGAAGGTATTGATGCGATTAGCTATGCTGGTTGGCAGGTAACGATTCATACGGACTCTGCATTTACTAAGGCCCGTATTATGGGCATTGATGATAAAAAAATTCTAGCCGATCTCAATGCCGGTAAAGCAGTTGTTGTTACTGGATTTCAGGGGGTAGACCCTCAAGGCAATATCACGACACTCGGTCGGGGTGGTTCAGATACCTCAGCTGTAGCAATGGCCGCCGCTCTCAAAGCTGACGAGTGCTTAATCTATACCGATGTGGATGGTGTCTATACAACGGACCCTCGGGTGTGTGAGGATGCTCGCCGTCTTGATCACATTACCTTTGAAGAGATGTTAGAGATGGCCAGTTTAGGCTCTAAGGTTTTGCAGATACGCTCAGTTGAGTTTGCAGGCAAGTACAAAGTTAAAACCCGGGTTCTGTCTTCATTGACAGACCCATTGATGCCGCTTGATCAAGAGATGAAGTCGGGCACCTTAATTACTTTTGAAGAGGACAGCACTATGGAAGCCGCCGTTATTTCCGGAATTGCTTTTGCACGCGATGAAGCCAAGATTACCGTATTGGGTGTTCCAGATCGACCTGGAATCGCATATCAAATTTTGGGACCAATTGCAGATGCCAATATTGATGTCGATATGATTATTCAGAATCAATCCGTGGATGGCATTACTGACTTTACATTCACAGTGCCCCGTGCGGATTATCAAAAAGCCATGGACTTGTTGAAGAATAAAGTGCAGTCGCATATTCAGGCTAAGGAGATTACTGGCGATCCAAAAGTTTCTAAAGTCTCGGTAGTGGGCGTTGGTATGCGTTCGCACGTTGGCGTGGCTAGCAAAATGTTCCGCACCTTATCGGAAGAGGGCATCAATATTCTGATGATCTCTACCAGTGAAATCAAAATCTCAGTCGTATTGGATGAGAAATACCTAGAATTAGCCGTTAGAGCTCTGCACAAGGCATTTGAGCTAGATCAGCAGTAAGTTCCGTATTTAGCGGTTATCCGTTAAACTGTGTGCGCTTTAGAAGTTCGTTTTATGAAATACGGAGACGTGGCCGAGCTGGTCGAAGGCACTCCCCTGCTAAGGGAGCATCGGGGCTAAAACTCTGATCGGAGGTTCGAATCCTCTCGTCTCCGCCAAGGATTCATTGAAGAAAACGGGCATTGAGCCCATTTTGCGGGCATTTCAGGGTAGCTTTTGTGACAGGCTTCCCATTTTTTCCTTGATAATGAGCCCCATGGCTGTTTATCTCTCGTTTATACGTCTTGTAGCTTTGTTGGGCATTGTGATTGCCGGCCTCTTCGGTTGCGCAGCTGGCCCCGACTTTAAGGAGCCTCCTGCTCCAAAAGTTTCTCGTTATACCGAAAAGCCTATTCCGACTAAATTGGCTACTGCACCAGATGTTCCTGGTGGTACACAGCAAGAGCTAGAGGAGAATGGCGATATTCCTGCGCAATGGTGGGCTTTGTACAAGTCACCAGAACTAGAAGCGCTGATTCAGAAAGCTTTAGAACAAAATCCCACACTTGGTGCAGCGGATGCCGCCTTGCGTTCTGCCCAGCAAAATCTGTATGCGCAAATTGGCGGACAGTACTTTCCAGCATTTAGTTTGAATGGTTCAGGATCAAGACAGCAGGTGCCACCTGCTGCTTACGGACAAACCGGGCCTACCAGTATTTATAACTTGTATAACGCCAACGTGGGTGTCACTTATAAATTAGACGTCTTTGGTGGTGCGCGCCGAACTGTAGAAAGTGCCAGAGCGCAAGCTGAGTATCAGCAATATCAACTAGAGGGCGCATACCTCTCTCTGACCTCAAATATTGTGACCTCTGCAGTTAAAGAGGCGGCCCTAGAAGCTCAACTCAAAGCGACCCAAGAAATTTTAGATTCACAGAAAAAACAGGCGGCTATTACTGAAAAACAGTTGATCATCGGTACGGCATCCAAAATTGATGTGTCATCACAAGAAACTTTGGTGTCTACCTCTGAAGTCGACCTGATTAACTACGAAAAGAATTTATCCATCATTCGTAATCAGTTGGCGGTGTATGTTGGAGAGCAACCTAGTAGCGCAAACATTACTGCTTTTAATCTAAGTACTCTGAACTTACCAGAAAAGATCCCTTTGTCTTTACCTTCTAGCTTGGTACGTCAACGTCCAGATGTGAAGGCGGCAGAAGCGAACCTGAAATCAACTAATGCCTTGGTTGGTGTAGCTACAGCGAACTTATTGCCCCAATTTAATATCACTGGCGCGATAGGCACTGAAGCCCTAACCGCAGGTGCTTTATTTGGCCCCAGTGCTGCCTTATGGTCTGTAGGTGGGGCAGTGTTTCAGCCCTTATTCCAAGGCGGTCAGTTGATAGCGCAACGTCGTGGTGCAGTAGCCAATTATGAGCAAGCGGTCTATCAATATCAAGCTACTGTATTGAGCGCATTCCAGCAGGTAGCAGATGCCTTAAAGGCATTAGAAACCGGGGCAAGAGCCTTGCGCTCAGCTTCTAATGCAGAACGATATGCCTATGAGACTCTCAAGTTATCTGAGATCCAATACAAACTGGGCACTACGAGTTATTTCCAAGTACTTTATTATCAGACTCAATATCAGCAGGCCAAGATTAAGTCGATACAAGCACAAGCAAACCGATTCGCTGATACTGCCGCCTTATTTGCTGCCCTTGGTGGTGGATGGTGGAATCGGACTGAGCCTGCCTTTCAACCTAAAGCCAACGTAAACGAAAATCAAAATGACACGCCTTGAAACACTAAAGCTTCGATTGATTACGCTCGCCAAGCAGGCGCAAGCCTGGGTAATCCAGCAATGGACAGTTTGGCATATGCAAGAGCGTCTGCAGAAAATCAAAGATGATGTTGATGGTCTGATAGGGCGACTTAAGGCGCGTTTTAAGAATACCCGCGCTTACGCAAAACTGATGGCATTGCCCGAGATGGAAAGACGAATGGTCATCATGTTGATCGGGGTCTTCTTGCTGCTAGGTCTGATTTTTGCTTTCAATCAGTTAAAAACCTTCATGATTAAGCAGTATATTTCTGGGATGGGCATGCCCCCTCAGTCTGTTTCTACCATGGTTGCAAAAGCGGATGTCTGGCAACCTAAACTCACCAGCGTAGGCAGTGTTCGTGCTTATCGGGGCGTTGATTTGAGCACAGAAATCGGGGGCTTGGTAGTCAACGTCCCTGTTCAATCTGGAGTCGACGTAAAAGAGGGAGATTTACTGGTCAAGCTCAATGATGCCTCAGACGTGGCCCAGTTAAATTCATTAAAAGCTTTGGCTGAATTAGCAAAAGTAATTAATGAACGTGATCGTCAGCAGTTGGCTATTCAGGCTATTAGTAAGAATACTTACGATACCTCTAAGGCTGATGCAAAGTCTAAGCAAGCGCAAGTAGAAGCACAAACTGCTTTAGTGGCCAAGAAAAATATCAAAGCGCCATTTAGTGGTCGCGTGGGTATCGTCACAATCAATCCAGGTCAATATATCAATCCTGGTGACAAGCTCATGACCTTGCAGACTCTAGATCCTATTTTTATAGATTTCAATTTGCCCCAAAGTGATGCTGCCAATATTCAGGTTGGGCAATCCATCACTGTGACTACCGATGCATTTAAGAATGCGACTTTTGTTGGCAAGATCACTGCTGTCAGTCCTAAGGTAGATACCAATACCCGTAATCTACAAATTGAAGCTCAAATAGATAATCCAGATAAAAAAGTCTTACCTGGCATGTTTGCTAATGTGAATATTGATGTGGGCAGTCAACTCAGTTTAATTACGGTGCCTCAAACTGCAGTGACATACAACCCTTATGGAGCTACCGTATTTATTAGTAAAGACTCTGGCAAGAAAGACAAAGAAGGCAAAACAATCTTCGAGGCTCAGCAAGTATTTGTCACTACGGGTCAGACTCGTGGCGACCAGGTGTCTATTCTCAAGGGCTTGGAGGAGGGCGTGACGGTTGTTACGAGTGGTCAGCTCAAGCTTAAAAATGGTAGCCCTCTGAATATCAACAACACGGTTCAACCTACCAACCTGCCTGATCCTAAGCCACAAGAGCAGTAAACAATGAAATGGACTGATCTCTTCATCAACAAGCCGGTGTTATCACTGGTGGTGAGTGCATTGGTATTGGTTTTTGGTTTTAAGGCGATTGGCTCATTACCTGTTAGCCAGTATCCCAAAACCCAAAATGCTGTTGTTACTATCACTACGAATTACTACGGTGCTGATGCGCAAACCATGGCGGGGTTTATTACTCAGCCTTTGGAGCAAGCGATTGCACAGGTACAAGGCATTGACTACCTGTCATCTTCCAGTGTCAGTGGCCTTTCTATCATTACAGCAACCCTGAAACTGAATTACGACTCGAATTCTGCATTGACACAGATACAAACGCAGATTAGTTCAGTCAGAAATCAGCTCCCTCCGCAAGCTCTACAGCCTGTTCTGACAGTGCAAATGGGACAAACTACTGATGCGATGTACATGGGCTTTGCCAGCATCGATATCCCAAACAATAGTGTCACGGATTATTTATTGCGTGAAGTAAAGCCTAAGTTTGACGCCGTTGATGGTGTTCAAAACGCAGAGTTAATTGGTGGTCGTAAGTTTGCTCTTCGTGCTTGGCTCAATCGAGAAAAAATGGCGGGTCTTGGAGTCGCTGCTGACGATGTCTATAACGCTTTATCTGCAAATAACTATCTCTCTGCTGTTGGTACTACCAAGGGTGATATGGTATCGGTCGATTTAATGGCCAATACCGACTTGCATACGGTAGAGGAATTTCGAAAACTGGTTATCAAAAGCGATGGCGTTAACTTAGTTCATCTAGATCAAGTAGCTACTGTGACTTTAGGATCTGAGGACTACAACACTAATGTAGCCTTCAGCGGTAAACAGTCTGTATTTATTGGTATCCAAGTAGCGCCCCAAGCTAACTTGCTCGATGTCGTCGATCGGGTTCGCAAACTCTTGCCTGGTATCCAAAAGCAGTTACCGGTAGGTATGACAGGCCAGATCGTCTATGACTCAACGCAGTTCATTACAAGCTCGATTGATGAGGTCGTCAAAACCCTGTTTGAGGCACTGATTATTGTGACTATTGTTATCTACTTATTCTTAGGTAGCTATCGTGCTGTTGCGATTCCAGTGATTGCAATGCCTTTGTCTTTAATTGGCACCTTCTTCCTCATGCAGGTGCTGGGCTACTCGATTAATTTGCTGACTTTATTGGCTTTGGTTCTTGCCATTGGTCTGGTGGTTGATGACGCCATCATTGTGGTGGAAAACGTTGATCGTCATATGAAAGAGGGTAAGTCACCGTTTGATGCTGCCATTATTGCCGCGCGCGAACTCGGTAGCCCGATTCTAGCCATGACGGTAGTTTTGATTGCGGTATATATTCCGATTGGTTTCCAGGGTGGCTTAACGGGTGCATTATTCACAGAATTTGCTTTCACACTCGCTAGCTCTGTGGCTGTCTCAGGCCTGATTGCGCTGACCTTATCGCCGATGATGTGCTCTCGTATTTTTAAGGCTGAACAAGAAACTTCAGAATTTGCCTTAAAGATCGATCGCGTCTTTGAGAAGATTCATCATGCCTATGAATCTACCTTGCGTAGTTTATTGAGGACGTGGCAGGTCATCATCGTGATGGGAGTCATTTTACTTGGCGGCGTCGCTTATTTATATTCGACTTCTAAAGCTGAATTGGCACCAATTGAAGACCAAGGTATTGTGCTGATGAACTTGACTGGGCCTCCCAATAGTACTGTGGCGCAGATGCAGCTTTATGCTGATCAAATATTTGATATTGCAAAAGCAGAACCAGAGTTTGCTCAGTCTTTCCAGATTACGAGTCCTGGCACTGGTTTTGGTGGCATCTTGTTAAAAGATTGGTCGCAACGAAGCCGATCTGCGATGGCTCTACAACAAGATCTTCAAAAAAAGTGGAATTCGATTGCAGGGGTTCGGGTTGCGGCCTTCCAGTTTCCGGCTTTGCCTGGTTCGCAGGGATTGCCTGTTCAGTTCGTGATTAAAACAACCGAACCCTATCAAGCTTTGAATGATGTCTCTCAGGCCGTTCTTGATAAGGCCAGAAGAAGCGGTAACTTTTTCTTTGTGGATACCGATTTGAAGATCGATAAACCTCAAGATATGTTGGTGGTTGACAAGGATAAGGTAGCTTCCTTAGGGATGACTCAGCAGCAAGTCGGCAGCGCCTTAACCGCAGCCTTAGGTGGTGGATACGTCAATTATTTCTCAATTGCAGGGCGATCTTATCGTGTGATTCCGCAAGTAGAGCAGGTCAATCGTCTCAACCCAGATCAAATTTTAGATTACTACATCAGAACTCCGAAAGGGAGCTTGATACAAGTTCGAACATTTGCAACCATTAAACAGCAGGTAGTGCCAGAGTCGATTAATCACTTCCAGCAATTGAATTCAGCGACGATTTCAGGTGTGAGTACTCCGTTTGTTTCTGAGGGAGAGGTCTTGAAGTTCCTCGCAGATACCCTGAAAGAGGTTGCTCCTAGCGGCTACTCAGTTGACTACGCAGGACCATCACGGCAATTTGCCAATGAATCTGGTGGTTTCCTGGGAACCATGTTCTTTGCAATCTTGATTGTTTTCTTAGTCTTGGCTGCCCAGTTTGAGAGCTTTAGAGATCCCATTGTCATTTTGGTTTCGGTACCGCTGGCTTTATTTGGCGCCTTGATTTTTATCAATCTAGGCTTTACTACCCTAAATATTTATACCCAAGTAGGCCTTGTTACTCTGATGGGCTTAATTAGTAAACACGGTATTTTGATCGTTGAATTTGCAAATGAGCTTCAGATAGCAGGGCGTACTAAGCTAGAGGCAATCATTGAGGCAGCCACAGTTCGTCTCAGACCGATCTTGATGACGACCTTTGCGATGGTGCTGGGAGTTTTCCCTCTGGTGATTGCTTCTGGTGCTGGTGCAGCTGGGCGTAAGTCAATGGGTTTGGTGATCTTTACAGGGCTATCGATTGGAACACTCTTTACCTTGTTCGTAGTCCCCGCAATGTACCTCTTTATTGGCGCCGATCACCATCATCAGCAACATACCGATCCCGAGACTACGACTTAATCACGTTCATTCAGATCAATCTAAAGCCCCTGATATGGGGCTTTTTTATTACCTTCAGTAATGCTCATTGCTGCCTAAATACAACAATCTATTTTTTTATTAATATAGTTCACAACTTCACAACTTCTGTAGTATAGTAACGAAATGGAGAAAGCAATATGAAAAGAGCAATACCAAAGACATATCAAGCGGTGGAGTGGGTCGGAAAGGGTCTAACAGCTGCGCAGGCAGCCAGAAAGATGGAGATTTCAGAATCCAGCGTTTATGCCGCTTTGAGAAAACTCAGGGCGAAAGATTTAGGTTGTTGTCCAACATGCGGTCAAAAAATAAGGAAATAAAATGAAAAAGACTCTCATTGGAATTTTGTCTATCTCGATCTTTGCATTCGCTTTTGCAAATACCTCACCAGATTCATCTGAGTTGATTAGCCAACAATGTAAGCTTTCGGCAGAAACAGTGGCCATGCTCAAAGGTCTTCAGTACGGTAACTCCTCAATCCGCAAAGATGTAGGCGGATTGATCAAAACCAATCTTCAAGCGCCAGAAAATAGAGAAAGAGCTCAAAAAGCGATGAATCGCATGGTAGATGACCAATCAAGAGATATCAGTACCTTAGAGCATAAATACTGTTCTTAAGAGCTTGGAAGAGGCAAAAGGTGGCATGATAGGAAATGCCTTCAGAATTGCTTAGAATAGGGCGTTGATTCTCTATTGGAATAGTCATGACAAGTCACAAAACTCCTTCGATTTCTACTGAGCATGAGCCCCATGCTTCTCAACAGTTAGTGGATGATTTCAAAGCCCTGATTGCAGATGCTGAGGCCTTAATCAAGGTCAGCGCAGAGCACGGTGGAGAAGCAATGCATTCTGTGCGGGTAAAGGCGCAAGAGACTCTCAGTACCGCCAAGGAAAGCTTATCCGAGGCTCAAGGCCTGATTAGCGAAAAAGCAAAAGAAGCTGCACAGGAGGCAGATGTTTTTGTCCATGAAAAACCTTGGCAAGCAGTCGGTATTGCTGCTGGTGCAGGCTTATTGATTGGTCTTTTAATTAGTCGCCGCTAAAAATCTATGGCAACAGAACATCTCTTAAGCTCTTTGAAGGGCTTGCTCTCTACTGCAACATCGATTGCTCAGACTCGCCTTGAATTGCTTTCAAGCGATGTTGCTGTCGCGCGAGTACAGTTCATCAAGCTACTTGTATTGATACTATTTTGTCTTTTCTGTTTATTTTTTGGCTTAGTGATGTTGGCGCTCTGGATTGTGGTCTATAGCTCAGAGACCAATCGCATGGCAGCATTGGCATTGTTAACCGGCGGCTTTTTACTTGCTGGGTTTGTCTTTGGATTCATGATCCTACGTGCGCTCAAAACAATGCCCTTACTCTTTGCTGCATCGATTGCTGAGCTTGAAAAAGATCGCTCCGCTCTGAATCATCACTAGACTGACTAAGCCCTAATGAGCCAATCTCTCGAAACCCTTCTCGAGCGCCAACGCGTTTTGCAAGCTCAGGCTGCTAAAGAGCGTCGGGGATTTAGCTCCCATTTCGCTGCTCTGAAGAAACCATTTTCTTGGGCCGACAAAGGCCTTGAGGCTGTCCAGTTTCTCAAAAGCAGTCCAATTTTGTGGACGAGTGCTTTTGCGGTTCTAGCTCACTTTAAGCCTAAATTGGCTAGTAAAGTTTTGGCTCTTGGCTGGGGTGCGATGAAGTTAGTTAAAACCGCTAAGTCCATTCTCTAAGCTTTCTCCTTGTATATGAATACAGCTAAACCTTGGCTGAAGAATTATCCAGCAGGGGTTCCTGCACAGCTTATTCTCCCAACGCAGACTTCTTTAGTGGACTTACTAGATGAATCCTTTGCGCGATATCCAAAGCGCAAGGCGATCGAGTCTATGGGCCATTCTTTTAGCTATGAAGAGTTAAACGTACTCTCTGAGCAATTTGCATCTTATTTGCAATCGCTTGACCTACCAATGGGTTCGCGAGTAGCGATTATGTTTCCTAACGTAACGCAATATCTCATTGCGATGCTGGGAGCATTGAGAGCAGGCTTAGTGGTAGTTAATGTCAATCCACTGTATACATCGAGAGAATTAGAACATCAACTGAATGATAGCCAAGCACTGGTGCTCGTACTCTCTGAAAACTTTGCCCATATCTATCAACAGATAGCAGAAAAAACTTCCGTAAAGCGAGTGATCGTTAGCAGTTTAGGAGACTTATTGGGTCCCAAAGGCCTGCTTGTTAATTTTGCCGCGCGTTACATTAAGAAGATCATTCCTCAGTGGGCTTTCCCACATACGCGTTTTACAGATGCCCTCCAACTTGGGAAACAACATCTCTTTCAAAAGCCCACGATTGATCCGAATGCGATTGCTTTTTTGCAATATACCGGCGGCACTACTGGTGTATCTAAAGGAGCTATTTTATTGCATCGAAATGTACTTGCAAATGTACTTCAAACTGATGCGTGGCTTGAGCCAGTACTCAGGGATCAACATGATCAGCAATTGGTGTTTTTATGTGCATTACCAATGACCCATATCTTTGCCTTGACAGCCTGCGCTCTATTGGGATTACGCAAGGGTGGGTTATTGCTTCTGGTTGCCAATCCAAGAGACATCACAGGGCTCATTAAATTGCTTGCAAAGCACCCTGAAGTCAATATCTTTCCTGGTGTTAACACGCTCTTTCATGCTCTGGTCCACCGTCCTGAGTTCAGCAAACTGAAACTATCGAACTTACTCGTGACTATTGGTGGTGGGATGGCGATGCAAAAGAAAACAGCCGATCATTGGCAAGCCATCACCGGCAACCCAATTGCGCAGGGCTACGGCTTATCGGAAACTTCACCGGTTGTGTGCGTCAATACACCATTAATAGAGAAGTTCACCGGTCATATTGGTTTGCCATTGCCCAATACCGATGTAGTGATTTTGGGTGAGGATGGCAAGCGAATGCCAATGGGTGAGGCAGGAGAAATTTGCATTCAGGGCCCCCAGGTCATGGCGGGTTACTGGAATCAGCCAGAAGAAACCCGCAAAGTATTTACTGTTGACGGTTACTTCAAGTCTGGCGACATTGGCTTTATGGATAGCGAAGGCTATGTAACGATTGTTGATCGTATTAAAGACATGATTGTGGTTGGCGGCTTTAAGGTTTTCCCAAATGAAGTAGAAGAGGTTCTCGCTTCAATGCCGGGTATTCATGAATGTGCAGTAGTAGGCGTTGAACACCGTAAGCTCGGCGAGATTGTTAAAGCTTATATCGTGAAAGATAAACATGATCTGACAAATGCTGATGTTCTGCAATTTTGCAAAGAACAGATGACGAGCTATAAGCGCCCCCGAAAAATTGTCTTTGTCAGTGAGCTGCCTAAGTCTAATGTGGGGAAAATCTTGCGCCGTGAAGTCAGAAAACTCGGAGATTCAAGTTCTTAGGAGGAATTCTTTGGCGGCCCAAAAAGGATAGTAATCGTATGGGTATTGCCCAAAACGATGCTCATTCCAGTAAATAAAAGATAGGGCCAAACAATGAGCCAATAGACAATCAGTAGAGCCAGAATATGCAGGGGGTCGCCATTGCCAAAAGCAGCCAATGAGCTAATAAACTCTTTGCCATGCATCAGACCCTCGACGCCGGACTCCAAAAAGTTCAATAAAAGAACAATGGCAAGATAAATGAGCGATTGGGCTAAGAGTGAAGGAACGATTCCCAAGCGCCGATTGGGATTAAATGGAAAAACAGCTTCTCCAATGAGCATAAATTTGGCACAGAGGCCGGCTTTGATCAGGGCAAAGCCAAACATTCTGAGGGGAATTGGCCATTCTCTTAGAGTTGTAGCCCCTAAAAAAGCCAATGCACAGAACCAGATGCCGAAGTAGAGTGATAGAGAGATTCCTTTTTTGAACTCGCTTTCCAGCTTTTGCTTGACTGAGCCAGAATGAATAGGGGTTTTGGAGGCTTCTAGATTGGTCATTTTGTAATAATCTTTGTCTGATCCTTATGCTTTAATGCTTCTATTATGACCAAAAAACAAATATTTCTTTACCTTTCTGGCTTGGCGATACTGGTGGCAATTGCAGTAGCCGTCGTGAAACTTTTCCTATTGCCCCCCAGCAGTATTGAAATTGCTGCAGGTCCTAAGGGTGGTTATTTATATGAGATTGCTCAGATCTATGCCCAGGAATTTGAGAAATCTGGAGTCAAGGTCACCGTCTTGGAGACTGCTGGAACCCTAGATAATCTTGAACATGTAGAGCACCCTGACAAAATGATTGAGTTTGGTTTTTTAGAGGGTGGTGCAGCAGATCGCAAAGATTATCCTTCCTTGGAGTCTTTAGGCAGTATTGCTTATGCGCCAATTTGGGTGTTCTATCGCAGTCAATTGGGAGATGTATTTGATGTTAACGGCCTGAAGGGTAAGCGCATAGCGATTGGGTATCCAGCTCAAGGAATTCATACAAATTCGTTGGATATTTTGAATGCGGTAGGCGTCAACACAAAAAATAGCCAGTTTTTAAACATTGGCAGAGAAGAAGCCCTCAAAAAACTGCATGCTAATGAGATTGATGCCATGTTCTATTCAGCGCCTGCTGAGGACCATTTGGTAAAGACGCTATTTAATGACCCTACATTAAAGCCACTTAAGTGGCCTGATGCTGAGGGTATCGCTAGGAACCTCCGAGAGTTTCATGTATTAAAGCTTCCATTGGGTGCAATTGATTTGGAGAATTCTAAGCCGTCGACCGATATGAGGGTGTTAGCAACCACCATTACGGTGATTACTAAAAAAGATACGCATTCTGCTTTGATCTATTTAATGATGGGTGTAATGGATGAGGTGCATGAGAGGCCCAGTCTCTTGCAATCAGAGAATGAGTTTCCCTCAGACAAGGACGTTGACTTTCCGATGAGTGACGATGCTGAAGACTATTACAAGAATGGCGGAAAACCATTCTTACAAAGATATCTTCCGTATTGGGCCGCCAGTTTCTTAGGAAAATTATTACTGATTTTAGTTCCTCTCCTAGCTATTTTTTATCCACTTTCGCAAGCCTATCCAGCTTTGCAGCAGTGGTACTACACCAATAAGGTGAATCGTTTCTATGACCAGTTAGTGAAGATTGAGAAGCGTTTAGATCATCATGCGGATCTAGAGCGAATTAAATACGATATACAGATACTGCGTGCCGAGATTGAATTACTGATTAAGCTGGAGAAGATCCCCAGTATGTATACAAATCTACTGTATGACCTTAGAGGGCATGTCAGTCAAGTGATCGAGCAGCACGGACTTCAATAAGAAAAACCGCTCAATGAGCGGCTTTTTTAATAGAATCTGGCTCCTCGACGTGGGATCGAACCACGGACCAACAGATTAACAGTCTGCTGCTCTACCGCTGAGCTATCGAGGAATAAGCGAATATTATAGCAATATGAAGGCACTTCTTCCGACTTCCGTCCAGATCCCTAAGATACTGACCATTGCTGGCTCTGACAGTGGTGGGGGTGCGGGGGTTCAGGCTGACCTCAAAGTCATTACCGCATTGGGTGGCTATGGAATGTCGGTCATTACTGCCATCACAGCCCAAAATACATTAGGTGTTACAGCGATTCAGGATGTTGACTTGGCCGTCATAGAAGCGCAAATCGATGCAGTCTTAAATGATATCGGTGCTGACTCAATCAAAATTGGGATGCTAGCCAGCCCAGAAATTGTCCAGGTGGTTGCCAACTCTTTACGTAAGCATGACATCACCAGAATTATTTTGGACCCTGTGCTGAGGGCAACGTCTGGAGCAAGCTTAGGTGGCGATGACACTGCTCAGGCCATGATGAAGGAATTATTTCCGATGGCAAGTTTAGTGACACCAAATTTAGAAGAAGCCTCTTTGCTATTAGGTCGCGATATTTCCCATGTTGATGACTTTAAATCTGCCGCCGAAAAATTATTAGCTTTAGGACCTCAGGCAGTTCTCATTAAGGGTGGTCATCTAGATTCTGCGCACACTCAACTCACGGATTATCTGATGTGGCGCAGTATTGAAGATGATTTAGAAATCATTCAAGTAAAAGAGTTTAAGCATCCGCGTGTCAATACTGAAAATACACACGGCACTGGTTGCTCCTTATCTGCAGCGATTGCGACCTATTTTGCTGATGGCCATGATCTGCCGCATGCTGTGGGAAAGGCTATTGCATACGTAGAGGCGGGTTTACAAGCCGGACGTTTTTTATCGATCGGTGAGGGGCCAGGACCACTTTGGCCGATGTTTGAGTTCTATCCAACTGCGTTACCGCTTGAAGACCAATAGTCTCTAAAAATATCTAGCGCTTGATTAATTCTTGTAGTCGTTTAACAGTAGCTTTAGGATTATCTGATCCCGTAATGGCTCTAACTACTGCTACTGATCCCACCCCGCTATGCGCAACTGCCTGCATACTGCTCTCGTCAATTCCGCCAATAGCGACTAAAGGATAAGCTTGCATTAATTGCGCATACTTATAGAGTCGGCCTAGGCCTTGAGGTGCAGTTGGCATCCGCTTGAGTGTCGTTGGAAAAACTGCCCCCATAGCAATATAGCTGGGGCAGAAACGATCTGCATAAACCATCTCGGCATAGCCGTGGGTACTTAAACCTAAGCGCAGCCCAGCATTTCTGATGGCATCGAGATCAGCAGTGGCTAAATCTTCTTGACCAAGATGCACGCCATAGGCGCCTAACTCAATTGCACTTTGCCAATAGTCGTTAATGAAAAGTAGTGTCTTACTACCTTTGACAGCTTCAATAGATTGTTTAATTTCTGTATGGATGTGTTTTACATCATTGCTCTTGAGTCTGAGTTGGACGGTTGGAAGTTCTGCATCCACCATTCGCTTAATCCACTCTGAGTCAGGCATGACTCCATAAAGCCCTAAGCGCTTAGGACATTCCGGAAATGCCTTGGGATTCATAATGCGGGTCCAAGGCAGTAAATCAAAATATTCAGGGCGATTGGGCCATTTGATCGGATCAAAATTTCCGTCGTGGTGAACCATTCTGGACCATGCTTTCCCTAGCACCGTTGCATCAAGCTCTATAAAGCCCATTGATATCGCCGCCAAAGTAGCAGCAAGCTCATAGTGATCAATAGCATGCTCATTATCTATTCGCGGTGGTGGTGAGCTTAGGCTGTAGACGGGAGGCGGCAGAGTGACATCATCGGTGCGATGTGCAGCCACGATTTGATCAGCAAGGTCGCGCACCAAGCTCATGAGAACTCTAGGCTTGATGCCAAAAAGGGGTGCCTACCAGTGGGGTGCTAGCTTGAGCAGATTCTTGGGCGGACATAGCGCCCGATAAATACGCTGAGCGACCTGCTGCAGTTGCCATTGCAAAGGCTTTAGCCATGTCAATCGGGTTATCAGCAAGAGCGACAGCGGTATTAAGTAGAACACCATCAAAGCCCCATTCCATCACAGAGCAAGCATGGGATGGTAAGCCAAGACCGGCATCAACCAATAAGGGGACTTTAAGGCGTTCCCGCAGGAGTTTCATGGCGTAGGGATTGAGTGGGCCTTGACCAGTGCCAATGGGAGCTGCCCAAGGCATTACTGCTTGGCAGCCCACATCGACAAGGCGCTGGCAAAGGATGAGATCTTCAGTGCAATAGGGCAGTACCTTGAAACCATCATTGATCAGTGTCTTCGCGGTTTCTACCAAACGGAGGGTGTCGGGTTGCAAGGTGTAGTCATCACCTATTAACTCGAGTTTGATCCAGTCCGTTTCAAAAACCTCCCTGGCCATTTGCGCTGTTGTGATGACCTCTTGGGGACTATGACATCCAGCTGTATTAGGCAATACGGGAACAGACATCTTTTTAAGTAGCTCCCAAAAAGCATTTTTTCCCTGTTCTACAGTTGAGCCTTGACGACGTAAGCTCACAGTAATCATTGCTGGCTGAGAAGCTAGAACGGCTTCCTCTAAGATTTGCGGGGAAGGGTAGCGCGAGGTGCCCAAGAGCAAGCGACTAGAAAAATGCTCGCCATACAGAACGAGATCATCCTTGCTCAAAGCGCGTTGCTCTTTAATGGAATTCATATTCATAGTAAAAATTAGCCGCCAGTGACCGGCGAAATAACCTCGATCTGATCATTTTCAACTAGAGCGCACTGGTCATAATTCGATTTAGGAATGAACTGCAAATTTATGGCTACTGCAAAAGGGGGTTGTGCTTTTAGGGCCTCAAGTGCGTGCTCTAGTTTTGCTCCCTCTGGCAGTAAATGTTCAATCTGATTGATCATTACGCGCATGCTGCCACCTGATTCATGGAGGTGTCAGCAACATTAAGACCCAATTTCTTAGCCGTATGACTTGAACCACTGATTAATAATTCGATCACGCTATCTAATATTGCTGGGGCAATCATAAAACCATGACGGTAAAGGCCGTTGATAGATAGACGCTTGGTGGAACCGGCACCGTTCTCGATGCGGACTTCGGGCAAGTTGTTCTTTAAAGTCGGCCGACATTGGGTAGCCATCTCTAAAATACGGGCTTCTGCAAAACCGCTGTGCACGGTATAAACCGCGCTGAGCAACTCCATTGCTGAACGTACACTCATTTCTGAATGATCATCAGACTCGATCTCAGTAGCACCAACAACATAAATATGATTCTCTTTTGGCGCAATATAAATGGGATAACGTGGATGAATTAAGCGCGTAGGTCTTAGTAAATTGACTTCGGGCGCGTAAAGACGGATGACTTCACCGCGAACCCCACGCAGAGAGTTACCCTTGGCCTCTGGCCAATCTGATTTAGCACCCAAGCCTCGAGAATCAATCACCCAATCGTATCGGCCACTTTGCTCTAGGGCTTGTGGTTCAGGTGTTTGATGCCAATATACATTGACGGGTAAGGTAGATAGTTCGATCGCTAAAGCATTGAGTAACTGCCGGTTGTCCAGTTGGCCCTCATTGGGTAAATAGAGACCTTGATTAAAACGATCGGCAACGCTCGGCTCTATCTCCAGCAGTCTCGCAGAATCGAGCATCTCTGGCGCAGTAAGCGCTGGGTTACTGCGTTGATTCTTCTGCAGATGCTTAATAAAACGCTCTGCATCATTTGCATCTTGTCGATGCCACAAAATCAGACTGCCATTTTTCTGAAAGAACACCGGACTAGCCAATTTGGCGATGATTTCTGGCCAACGTGACAAGCTGTGTACGCCCATATTTACGACATTGTTCTCGGTGATGGCGGATTCAGCTAAAGGCGCAAGCATTGCTGCAGCGACTCGGGCAGCAGACAATGCAGCATCAGGACCACCTTGATCGTAAAGATCAACTTGGCCTCCAGCTTGGGCGAGTTCGACTGCCAGGAGACGACCCATCAAACCGGCACCAACAATAGCGAATCGACCCTGCGCTATAGAATCCATCTTGAGTTACAGATCCGTTATTTATTGGTAGATTTCGCTACCGCGTTTACGAAACTCAATTGACTTCTCTTCCATGCCTTTATTTGGGTCAACTCCCTCTGCCTTGAGATTGGCAGCATAGTCTCGTACTTCTTGTGTGATCTTCATTGAGCAGAATTTAGGTCCGCACATAGAGCAGAAGTGGGCAATCTTGGCACCTTCAGCTGGTAGGGTGGCATCGTGATATTCACGCGCACGCTCAGGATCAAGGCCGAGATTAAATTGGTCTTCCCAGCGGAACTCAAAGCGGGCTTTGGAGAGGGCATTATCCCGAATCTGTGCGCCAGGTAAGCCCTTGGCTAGATCGGCTCCATGCGCAGCAATCTTATAAGTGATGATGCCTTCGCGGACATCTTCTTTGTCTGGCAAACCTAAGTGTTCTTTAGGCGTGACATAGCAGAGCATCGCTGTGCCGTACCAACCAATTTGGGCTGCACCAATACCGCTGGTGATGTGATCATAGCCTGGAGCAATATCGGTGATCAATGGCCCTAAGGTATAGAAGGGCGCTTCTAAGCAATGCTTTAATTCCTCGGTCATATTTTCTTCAATGCGCTGCATTGGAACGTGGCCAGGACCTTCAATCATCACTTGCACGTCTTGCTGCCAGGCTTTAGCAGTGAGTTCACCAAGGGTATGCAATTCACCAAACTGGGCTGCATCATTAGAGTCAGCGATACAACCAGGACGCAGGCCATCTCCTAAACTAAATGAAACGTCATAGGCCTTCATGATCTCGCAGATTTCATCAAATCTGGTGTAGAGAAAGTTCTCTTTGTGGTGGGCCAGGCACCATTTGGCCATGATTGAACCACCGCGCGACACAATGCCAGTAATACGGTCAGCAGTCAGCGGAACATAACGCAGCAATACACCCGCATGAATCGTGAAATAGTCCACACCTTGTTCAGCTTGCTCTACCAAGGTATCGCGGAACATTTCCCAAGTGAGGTCCTCTGCGATACCACCAGTCTTATCTAGTGCTTGGTAGATCGGTACTGTGCCGATCGGTACCGGAGAGTTACGAATAATCCATTCACGGGTTTCATGAATATGTTTGCCGGTAGATAAATCCATGATGGTGTCAGCACCCCAACGGATTGACCAAACCATTTTCTCGACCTCTTCATTAATTGAAGAGGTGACTGCCGAGTTACCCAAATTGCCATTGATCTTGACCCGGAAGTTGCGTCCAATAATCATGGGCTCTAGTTCTGGGTGATTAATATTGGCGGGAATAATGGCACGACCCGCAGCAATTTCTTGGCGGACAAATTCACCGGTAATGATCTCTGGAAGATTGGCGCCATAACTCTTGCCAGGATGCTGCTTTAATAATTGGGTGTACTCTGGATTCTTCCGCAGTTGCTCTAGACCCATCGATTCACGCAGGGCAACGTATTCCATTTCAGGGGTAACAATGCCCTTGCGAGCATAATACATTTGGCTCACATTTTGACCAGCCTTAGCCACTCGAGGTGCGCGAATGTGGGCAAAGCGTAAGTGCTGTGTATCTGCATCTTTCGAGCGAGCGACTCCATAGTCAGATGAGGGTCCTGTTAATTGTTCTGTGTCATTGCGTTCATCAATCCAAGTCTCGCGTAATGCTGGCAAGCCTTTTTCTAAGTTGATGACGATTTCAGGATCGCTATAAGGACCAGAGGTGTCATAAACCGGGATGGGAGGATTGGGGACCATCTGCTCCCCAACGCGGGTAGGGAACTGATCAATCATGCGCACAGGAGCCTTGATATCAGACCGTGATCCTGCTAAATAGGTTTTACTGGATGCCGGATAGGCAAATTTTTGACCAAAGTCTCGTTCGAGGCTCTTAAGGCTTGGAATTTCAGGTTTTGTTTTTGGGTTCTTGCTGCTCATATCCATCTCCTAACATATTTAGATGGACGAAACCGGATACCGGTCTGATGGAACTCCCCACGCCAGTATTACCTGGTTCGGGTAAGAGGGTCTTTCTCAGCGCCTTTATGTTAAGGGCACCCCTGTTTCATCCTTAAACTAATTTAACCACAAAATGGAACTTAGGAGGGGAAACTGGATTTGTTGCTCCGCAAAATGAAGTCAGCCGTTACAAAAGCGGCATCGGTCGTGAATTCCTCTGCCAAGATGCGGGCTGCTGCCTCGGCTAGGGAGATTTCAATAAAGCTGCTGACCTCGCCATCATGATTGGTAGGAATAAAGTTGCTTGAAAGCGCAAGGTCGTAGATAAACAGCTGCTCATCATGAAAACCACCCCCAAGAATAGGGCGGCGCATATGGACTTTGCCCGCGGGTGTAATTTGGTTGGCCAATTGTGGTGGGACGCCAGCTTCTTCCCATAATTCTCGAACAGCACAAACCCAGGGTGTTTCATCTGCAGCAATACCGCCCGCAGCCAGATTATCTAAAAGACCTGGATCGGTTCTTTTGCTCTCACTGCGGCGGCCAAGCCACAAATTTCCTTCTTTGGTAAAGCCGTTGATATGACTAGCAGTGCTACGCAAACCCAGAGTTCTAAAAGCGGCTCGCTCTAAGCGAAAGTAGGCATGACCATTGTGATCAATCCAGGCAAACTCTTCATTGCGCCAACCGGGTATAAAGCCAGCTTGGCGCAGTCGATTAGCTAACTCTGTCAAGCTTGCGGAGATAAGAAACGGACTTGCGCTATCAATAAATAAGCCATGGTGATCTATGTGAATATGCGCAATTTTTTTCTCTTGCAAAGAGTCTTGGATATAAGCAATGAACTCGGGATTGATATGACCAATGATTTGCTTTTCAGCATGTGCACCCATAAAAAAAATGGGCAAGAAATCCAGCGGTGCGGACCGCGCCGAATTTTGCAACATTTCTTCTAAGGCAGCTAAGGTGCTGTCATTTATTTTTTGCATAAGCCGAGTGTATGAGAAATTGCTAGCGAACTATACAAAAAGTCAAGCAAGATAATCTGCTCAAATATTGGGCAAGCCAGATCGCTCTATACAAATCGGTAACTTAGCAAAACATTTTGGTATTTATCCACAGAGGCTGTGGATAACTTTGTCAGAAGATTTGGTCCCCCCGCCAGGAGTCGAACCTGGATCTACCGCTTAGGAGGCGGTTGCACTATCCATTGTGCTACAGCGGGTCACTTAGGCTTAACTACACAAAGCCCATAACTGGTTGGTAATATTTAGCATCAGTTCTGGGCGATAGTAGCTGATAAATACGAGAGCTAGCAATACTAAAGTAATCCCACGAAGCAACCAAGTAGAGAAAGAGGTATTCATGCGGGGAGTTCCGCGTGAGTGTTTCGTGCTAGGGCTTGTTCTTTAACGGGGAGGTTAATTAGGCATGCTAATACGCCAAGCCCAATCGCAATATTCCAAACCACACTATAAGACCCCGTCAGGTCATATAAATAGCCACCCAAAAAAGCGCCAGAGAAGCTACCCAATTGATGGGCAAAGAAAATCAGACCTGAGAGCATGCTTAGGTATTTAACCCCAAAGATCTGCGCAACAATGCCGTTAGTAAGTGGAATGGTAGAAAGCCATAGGAAACCCATCACGGCAGAAAAAATATAAACAGTGATGGGTGAGAGTGGAATCCATAAAAAAGCAATGATGGCAATTGATCTGCCTAGATAAATTCCAGAAAGTAAGTAGCGCTTAGGAAAGCGCTGACCGAAAATCCCTGCGCAGTAAGTACCAAAGACGTTAAACAATCCAATCAAGGCGAGGGCGGTGGTTGCAATCGCTGGTGATCCTACTGCTGGATAAGTTTGAGACATATCCTTTAGGTAAGGCGCTAAATGAACCGCAATAAAAACCACCTGAAAGCCACAGACAAAATAACCCAGAGTTAAATAACGATAGCTTGGATTACTAGTAGCCTCATGCAGTGCTTGTCGAATCGTTTGATCGTCAGCTGTGTTGGTGTAGACAAAATTCTTCTCCCGTAATAAAAAAGCAGCTGGAATCATGAAGCTTGCAATGATTGCCAAGAGTAGGAGAGCATCTTGTGGACCAAAGCGACTCAAGAGCGCCTGCTCAGCAGGAATCATCAAGAACTGACCAAAAGATCCTGCAGCAGCAGTGATTCCCATTGCCCAGACGCGTTTATCAGCCGGCACATTTCTGCCTAAAATTCCGTAGACCACGCTATAGGTTGTCGCCGTTTGCGCCAGACCAATCAGAAGGCCACCCGCAATCGTGAAGTTCAATACATCGCTAGATACAGCCATGCCTGCTAAGCCAAGGGCATAAAGCAGGCCACCAAGGAGCATGATTCTGAAAGCGCCGAATCGATCAGCTAGTGCACCCGTTAATGGTTGGAAGGCGCCCCAAATTAAATTTTGTAGTGCAATTGTGAGGGCAAATGTGCCACGTCCCCAACCATTTTCTATAGTGATGGGTAAATTAAATAAGCCAAATCCATGACGAATACCCATAGAGAGAGTGACCATTAAACCACCATAAATCAGCACCTCTTTGATGCTGAGAGAGCGAGCAATTTTTTCAGGGGAAATCACAAAACACCTTTGTCATAGAGTTTCTCTATCGCTTGAGCGTCTAGTTGCAGGCGTTCCTGCAAAACTTCTCGAGTATGCTGCCCCAACATGGGTGGCGGCATTTTGTACTGCACTGGCGATTTGGATAAATGCATTGGACTGGCAACCAATTTCATTTGACCTAACGCTGGATGGGGAACGGTAAGCTCAATCCCTCTGGCCATAACCTGTGGGTCTTCAAAAACCTCTTTGAAGTTATTGATAGGACCACAGGGTACTTTCGCCTCTTCAAGCAAATCAATCCATTGCGCTTTAGTCTTGTGGCGTGTCATTGCCTCTAAAAGTGGTATGAGTTGATCACGATGCTTAACCCGCTCAGGGTTATCGTGAAAACGAGGATCATCGGCTAACTGCGCCTGACCACCTACAGTAACAAAGTGTTTGAACTGACTATTGTTTCCAGCTGCAACAATGATCCAACTATCGGATGTTGGGAAAGTTTGATAGGGCACGATCGTTGCCGATGTATTTCCTAAGCGTTGCGGAATTTCTCCAGAACATAAATAAGCACTGGCTGCATTAGCCATGACTGCAATTTGTGTATCGAGTAAAGCCATATCGATGCATTGTCCTTCACCAGTGCGATCGCGATACATCAGGGCTGCCATGATTGCATTCGTTGCATACATGCCTGTCAAAATATCGGCAATGGGCACCCCCGCTTTTTGCGGTGAAGCCCCAGGAACATTTTCTGCTTCTCCGGTCACACTCATGAAGCCACCCATGCCCTCAACAATCATGTCATAGCCTGGGCGATTGGCATAAGGACCAGTTTGACCAAAGCCCGTTATCGAGCAGTAGATTAAATCGGGCTTGATTTTTTGTAGAGCAGCATAGTCAAGACCATATTTGACTAGTTGGCTGACTTTGTAGTTTTCAATTAGAACGTCAGACTCTGCGACTAATTTACGAATGATGTCTTGCCCCTCGGGTGTACTGATATCGACGGTGATTGAGCGTTTATTCCGATTCATGGCGATGAAATAAGCCGTCTCACTACTATCTTTACCCTGCGCATCTTTAGCAAAGGGCGGCCCCCAATGGCGGGTATCGTCTCCAACCCCAGGTTTTTCTACCTTGATGACATCGGCGCCAAGGTCAGCCAAATTTTGGGTGCACCAAGGTCCAGCGAGGACCCGGCTCAGGTCTAAAACACGAATATGACTTAAGGCACCCATGAGCTAATTTTGGCATGAATAGAGGGTTAATCGCTGAAATTTGAGGGTATCAGCCAGACATGGCTACAATTTGCGCGAATGGCTACACGTAAAACCTCCGAATATAGCGAATCATCGATTCAGGTCCTCAAAGGCCTTGAACCTGTCCGGCAGCGGCCCGGAATGTACACCCGTACTGATAATCCACTGCACATCATTCAAGAGGTTCTGGATAACGCATCAGATGAAGCCTTAGGGGGATTTGGTAAGCACATTACTGTGACGATGCATACCGATGGTAGTGTGAGCGTAGAAGACGATGGTCGAGGTATTCCTGTTGGAATACATCCCACTGAGAAGCTCCCTGTAGTAGAAATCGTATTCACCCAATTGCATGCTGGCGGCAAGTTTGAAAAAGGCAGTGGTGGAGCATACGCTTTCTCCGGCGGTCTGCATGGTGTTGGCGTCTCCGTTACGAATGCACTCTCGAAACGATTAGAAGTTACCGTATGGCGTGATGGACAAGTTTCTACGCTGACCTTTGCTGATGGCAAGGTCATCGAGAAACTCAAATCCAAAGTTGCCGGCAAAGAAGATAAGTCGCATGGCACTCGAGTGCGAGCTTGGCCTGATGCAAAGTATTTTGATAGCGCTGTTATTCCCATGCCGGAGTTGATTCGCCTACTAAGATCTAAGGCAGTTTTGCTCCCTGGTGTCAAGGTCACGCTGATTCAAGAGAAATCGGGCGATAGTCAAACTTGGCAATACGCTCAAGGCTTAAGAGGCTACCTCAATGAGGCAATCGCGCAAGCAGGTCATGGTGCTGAGGTCATCCCGCCATTTGAAGGTGAGCAATACGCAACGGGTAATAGTGATGAAGATGGTTTTGCTGAAGGCGAAGGCGCTGCTTGGGTTGTTGCTTGGACTGAGGATGGAGCCCCAGTTCGTGAGAGCTATGTCAATCTAATACCAACGCCAGCCGGGGGAACTCACGAGAGCGGTTTGCGCGAAGGCCTATTTAATGCCGTCAAAGGTTTTATTGAGATGCATGCCTTACAACCCAAAGGTGTCAAGCTGATGCCGGAGGATGTATTTGCCAGGGCGTCCTTCATCTTATCGGCAAAAGTTTTGGATCCTCAATTTCAGGGACAAATTAAAGAGCGCCTGAACTCTCGTGATGCAGTGCGTTTAGTTTCTGCTTATTCAAAATCGGCTCTCGAGCTTTGGCTAAATCAACATGTGGATTACGGTCGAAAACTGGCTGATCTGGTCATTAAACAAGCCCAAGCGAGAACCCGCGCTGGCCAAAAAGTCGAGAAGAAAAAATCTTCAGGGGTTGCAGTGCTTCCAGGAAAGTTAACCGACTGCGAGAGTCAAGATACCGGCATGAATGAAATCTTCCTGGTTGAGGGGGATTCGGCGGGTGGCTCAGCAAAGATGGGTCGCAATAAGGAATATCAGGCAATCTTGCCCCTGCGCGGTAAGGTTCTTAACACTTGGGAGGCAGAGCGTGATCGCCTCTTTGCCAATAATGAAGTGCACGATATTGCCGTAGCGATTGGAGTTGATCCCCATGGTCCCAATGACGAGATCGACTTGAGCAATTTACGTTATGGCAAGGTATGCATTCTCTCTGATGCGGACGTTGATGGAGCCCATATTCAAGTGTTGCTACTCACCTTGTTCTATAAGCACTTTCCAAAATTGATTGATTTGGGCCATGTCTATATTTCTAGACCACCTTTATTTAGGGTTGATGCCCCAGCCCGTGGCAAGAAGCCTGCTCAGAAAATCTATGCGCTCGATGCGAATGAGCTACAAGCGATTGAAGATAAATTACGTAAAGATGGTGTTCGTGATGGCGCTTGGCAGATTTCCCGCTTTAAAGGTTTGGGTGAAATGAGTGCGGAACAATTATGGGATACCACCTTAAATCCAGACACTCGACGCCTGCTACCAGTAACACTAGGCGAGTGGACTCAGGATGAAACCATTAAAACCATGGATATGTTGATGGGTAAATCAGAATCTGGCGCTCGGCGCGATTGGTTAGAGGAACGCGGTAATGAAGTTGAGGCAGATATCTAATGGCCATTAAGAAGCCCGTTAAGAAAACGGTTTCCGCAAAATCGACTAAGCCAGCAGAGCAGGCTGATCTCTTTTCGAATCTCGATGAGACTGAGGTTGCTGAGGTTAACAAACCTTTGCCAAAGCCATCAAAGTCTGGCGGAAGTTCTCCGCCGCACGATCCTAACAAGGTCGAACTCAACGAAGATGACAAGGATAGCTTAACGCTAGCAGTTTACGCAGAGCGTGCTTACTTAGACTACGCCATCAGCGTTGTCAAGGGCCGTGCTTTACCTGATGTTGCTGATGGACAAAAGCCAGTTCAACGCCGTATCTTATTTTCTATGAGCGAGATGGGCTTGCGCTCAGATGCGAAGCCAGTGAAGAGTGCCCGTGTTGTAGGTGATGTGTTGGGTAAGTTCCATCCACACGGCGATCAATCTGCTTATGACGCACTGGTGCGTTTGGCACAAAGCTTTTCATTACACTATCCCTTAATCGATGGTCAGGGTAACTTTGGTTCACGAGATGGTGATGGCGCGGCGGCAATGCGCTATACCGAAGCGCGTTTAACCAAAATTGCTGGTTTACTCCTTAGTGAGATTGATGAAGGTACTGTAGATTTTGCGCCGAACTATGATGGATCATTCCAAGAGCCTAAGTTATTGCCAGCGCGTTTACCTTTTGTTCTTCTTAATGGTGCTTCTGGTATCGCGGTCGGCATGGCCACGGAAATTCCTTCGCATAATTTACGGGAAGTTGCCAGCGCGGCGATTGCCTTGATGAAGTCCCCCAAAATGTCGACTACCGATTTATTGGAGATCATGCCAGGCCCTGATTTTCCGGGGGGCGGACAAATCATTTCTCCTGCTAATGAGATTGCCCAGATCTATGAGGGTGGTCGCGGTAGTCTGAAGGTCAGAGCCCGTTGGTCTGTAGAAGAATTGGCTCGCGGTCAGTGGCAAATTGTCGTAAATGAATTGCCACCTTCAACTTCCTCCCAAAAAGTGTTACAAGAGATTGAAGAGATCACCAATCCCAAGGTCAAGATTGGCAAGAAAACCTTAACGACCGATCAAAATAACTTGAAGTCAACCATCTTGGCGGTATTAGATGGCGTGCGTGACGAGTCAAGCAAAGACGCAGCAGTGCGCTTGGTATTCGAGCCTAAGAGTAAAAACGTGGAAGTCAATGAGTTCGTTAATCTCTTGCTCGCCCATACTTCTTTAGAGTCAAACGCACCAATTAATTTAGTGATGATTGGAACGGATGGTCGTCCTCGTCAAAAGGGCCTCAAAGAAATTATTTCAGAGTGGATTGGTTTCAGAGTACAAACCGTCACTCGCCGCACTGAGTACCGTCTCGGTAAAGTCAAAGACCGCATGCATATTTTGGAGGGCCGCTTAACGGTGCTTCTGAATATTGATAAGGTCATCAAGATCATTCGTAATAGCGATGAGCCCAAGGCAGATTTGATCCTTGCCTTCAAACTCACTGAGCGTCAAGCAGAAGATATCTTGGATATTCGTTTGCGTCAGTTGGCTCGCTTAGAGGGCATCAAGATTGAACAAGAGCTCAAGGAGCTGAAAACCGAGCGCGATGATCTTGAAGGACTCTTACAAAACGATAGCAATTTACGTAAGCGCATCATCAAAGAGATTGAGTCCGATATGAAGGACTTTGGTGATGATCGTCGCACCATCATCCAAGAGGATAAGCGTGCCGTAGCTGAGACCAAAGTGGTTGATGAGCCAGTGACCGTGATTGTTTCTCAAAAGGGTTGGGTCCGCGTTCGTCAAGGTCATGAACATGATCCAAGCCAGTTCTCATTTAAGGCTGGCGATGGAATGTACGGCACCTTCGAATGCCGCACCGTCGATTTAATGCAGGGCTTTGGTAGTGATGGCCGTGTTTATACCGTCCCTGTAAGTGAGCTTCCTGGTGCACGTGGTGATGGATCACCCCTCACTAGCTTCGTCAATTTGGCAGCCGGATCACAAATGGTGGCGTATTACGCAGGTCATGCTGATGACCTTGTGTTGATTTCAACACGAGCAGGTAATGGCTTTTTGGCCAATGTGAGCGATATGATGACGCGCAATAAAGCCGGTAAGGCTTTCGTTGGTGTCGATGCGAAGTTTCCGAGCGGAGATGCTCCACTTGGGGCAGCCAAAGTATCTGTTGGCATGAAACAGGTCGCTTGTTTATCGGAGAGTGCCAAGCTCTTAGTGTTTCCATTAGACGAACTCAAGCGTTTGCCTGCCGGAGGTAAGGGTGTGATTCTGATGGGCTTAGATGGTAAAGAGACTTTAGCTTCTGCGATTACAGTGGGAGCTGAAGGTGCAACTTATTCGGGCGCAGGAAGGGCCGGTAAACCAACGGAACTCAATCTGGATGCTAAGACTCTAAAAACATTTGTTGGCAATCGTGCACGTAAAGGTCACTTTGTTGAGCCTCGCCTGAAAGACGGAAAACTCAAAGCCAACTAAAGTAGTGTTTTAAATCTCGGCGATGAGTTCGATTTCTACGCAGGCACCCAAAGGGATTTGAGCTACACCAAAGGCGCTGCGAGCATGTTTGCCTGCATCACCAAAGACATCGAATAAGAGTTCTGAGCATCCGTTAATGACTAAGTGCTGTTCAGTAAATGCTGGAGTGGAGTTTACTAACCCCATCACTTTAGTAATGCGCTTGACCCGATCGACTGAGCCTAAGTGATGATGAAGTGTGGCAAGTAGGTCGATGGCAATCGCGCGTGCTGCTTTTTTGCCCGTTTCAGTATCCATATCTTGTCCGAGTTTGCCGACCCAAACTTTGCCAGCCTGTTTTGCTATGTGCCCCGAGAGGTAAACGCTATTTCCTGAGGTGGTCGCCATCACATAAGCTGCTGCGGGAGGACCCGCTGGGGGTAATTCAATACCTAAACTTTTGAGGCGATCTGAGGCTACGGCGGTCATGGTGTTCTCGATAATTGGGAATAGGAGAAAGTATAGGGAAAAATATTCCCTATAAACGCCAATTTGCTAAAAATACGCATTCCAGGCTAGTTGCTTGCTGTCTCCGCTATACTCTCTCAAACTTTTTATCAATCTGCTTCTTGATGATTTCTATGAAAAAACACTTGATTTCCCAATTGGCCTTATCCGCTGGTTTGGCTTTTATTGCTTTTGCGGCACAAGCTGACGATGTTCAGGGGTCTGCTAAAGCAGGTGCTGGAAAAGTATGGCTTTGTACAGGCTGCCATTCGATTCCCGACTATCGCGCTGACTACCCACTGGTCTACCGGGTTCCCATGATTGGCGGACAAAATGCCGGCTATATCGCAGTTGCCTTGTCTGAGTATAAAAAGGGCGAGCGTAAGCACCCAACCATGAGAGCGATTGCCGGAAGCTTGTCAGATCAGGATATGGCTGATATTGGCGAATACTATGCTGCCCAAACATCCAGCTCACCGATTAACCCATTGAAGTAATCGAGATATGTCTATGAAATTTGCATTCATCACAACTCTTGTGTTTTGCTGTGTTGGCTTGGCTAATGCTGCTGATATTCAAAAAGGTCAGGCTTTGGTAGAGAAGGGCGCTTGTACTTCTTGCCATGGCGCTGGACTGAATGCCCCAATCTTGCCAGTTTATCCACGCTTGGCTGGTCAACCTGCTGATTACCTCTACTACGCCTTACATGCCTATCAAGTCGGTGGCAGTAATGCCAAGTACGGCCGTAACAATGCCATCATGGCAGGCCAGGTTCAACCCTATTCAGATCAAGATTTAAAAGATATCGCAGCTTACGTTTCTTCGTTACCAGGCACTTTAGTAATCAAAAAGTAACACTGCTTTATGAGGTACAGTAATGACTTAGGATAAGCTCCTAAGCCATTGTTTTGTATAGAACTAATACACTTAAATCTATCTAGCAGCTTCCAAGCCTAGAGCCAAGTGCTTACGCATTGCCATCTCAGCAGCTTTAGCGTCGCCTTTGAGGATGGCCTCCAGAATTTGTCGATGTTCTAAGAGGGAGTTTTGTAATCTTCCAGTTCGATTTAGGGAGTCTTTTCTTTGAAGTTTGAGAACCTTCCTCAAATCTCCAATCACTCCGTTCAGCCATTTATTGCCGGCTATATCGAGGATAAGCTCATGAAATCGCACATTAATCTCAAAAAATTGCTCAATATCTCTATCCGCAGCTGCCTTCTCTAGGCGATGGTGTAAGTCATCGAGCTGATTCAGTTGGGATTCATTGGCCTTCATAGCCGCCTCTTTGGCTGCTTCGCCCTCCAGCAGGGATAGAACAGTGAAGATTTGCTCTAAATCAGATCGCTCTACCTCAGTGACATAGGCGCCTCTACGCAATTTGATCGTCACAAGTCCCTCAGCAGCCAGTAATTTAATGGCTTCTCGCATAGGCGTTCTACTAATTCCGAACTGCACAGCCAGGCTTTGCTCGTCTAACCAGCTACCGGGCTCCAGTTCGTGGGCAAAGATTTGCCCTCTGAGACGGTCAGCGACATCCTCGTATAAGGGCCTATTTATTAGTTTTGTATTCATAATTATGTATACAATATCTAGACAAACTGGGATTTGTCAAGCAAAATAGCCTTAAATATTTTGTGAGATTGATGCAGCCATATGGGAGCGCTAGATGCCTAGTATTAAGAAGGACAAAACAACATCTTGGCCTGAAGTAACAAAGACCAATCTGGAGTCCTGGAATAAATCGGCTCAAAAATCCGCTCCTAATGGCGATGTTGATCAATTGGGTTGGCAAACACCCGATGGAATTCATTTAAAGGCTTTGTATACCTCCGCAGATCTTGAAGGCCTTAACTACGCGGATACCTTGCCAGGGTTTGAGCCATTTGTCCGCGGCCCACAAGCAACGATGTATTCGGTTCGTCCCTGGACAATTCGACAGTACGCGGGATTTTCAACTGCAGAAGAATCCAACGCTTTTTATCGCAAAGCACTCGATGCCGGCGGCCAAGGTGTATCAGTAGCCTTTGATTTGGCAACCCATCGCGGCTATGACTCTGATCATCCCCGTGTCACAGGCGATGTGGGCAAAGCAGGTGTGGCAATTGACTCAGTCGAAGATATGAAAATATTGTTTGACGGTATTCCACTGGATAAAGTTTCGGTATCTATGACAATGAATGGGGCCGTATTGCCGGTCTTGGCAGGCTATATCGTTGCCGGTGAAGAGCAGGGTGTTAAGCAAGATCAACTATCCGGAACAATTCAGAACGACATCCTGAAAGAGTTCATGGTGCGTAATACCTATATCTATCCACCTGAGCCTTCGATGCGCATCATTGGCGACATTATTGAGTACACCGCAAAGTACATGCCCAAGTTCAACTCGATATCCATTTCGGGTTATCACATGCAAGAGGCAGGCGCTAACCAAGTATTGGAATTGGCATTCACCTTGGCTGATGGTCAGGAGTATGTAAAGACAGCGCTAGCAAAAGGTTTGGATATCGACGGTTTTGCTGGACGCCTCTCCTTTTTCTTTGCCATTGGCATGAACTTCTATTTAGAGGTTGCTAAATTGCGTGCTGCACGGCTCTTGTGGTGGCGCATTATGAAAACCTTCGAGCCGAAGAATCCCAAATCACTGATGCTCCGCACCCATTGCCAGACCTCAGGCTGGTCATTAACCGAGCAAGATCCCTATAACAACGTAGTCCGTACTACGGTTGAGGCGATGGCGGCAGTGTTTGGTGGCACGCAGTCTTTGCATACCAATTCCTTTGATGAGGCAATTGCTTTACCCTCTGAGACCTCAAGCCGCATTGCTCGTAATACGCAATTGATTTTGCAAGAAGAGACTCACATTACCAATGTGATTGATCCTTGGGCCGGCTCTTACATGATGGAAAACCTCACCCAAGAAATGGCCGATAAGGCTTGGGAGATTATCGAAGAAGTCGAAGCCATGGGCGGCATGACCAAAGCAGTTGAAAGTGGTTGGGCCAAGCTGAAGATTGAAGCTGCTGCTGCAGAAAAGCAGGCCAAGATTGATTCAGGTTCAGATGTCATTGTGGGCGTGAATAAATACAAGCTTGCTAAAGAAGACTTGGTCGATGTATTGATGATCGACAACGATAAGGTGCGTGATAGTCAGATCGCTCGCTTAAAAAATATCAAAGCCAAACGTGATCAGAAACAGGTCGATTTGGCACTTGATGCTTTAACCAAAGCCGCAGAAGAGAACACCGGTAATTTACTAGGATTAGCTGTGGATGCAATTCGTTTGCGCGCCACGGTCGGTGAAGTCTCAGACGCATTAGAGAAAGTTTACGGGCGCCATCGCGCCGATACGCAAAAGGTGACCGGAGTGTATGCAGCTGCTTATGACTCAGCCGAGGGCTGGGAAAAACTCAAAGTAGAAATCGCGGATTTCGCTAAAGACTTTGGCCGTCGTCCTCGAGTGATGATTGCGAAATTGGGTCAGGATGGTCATGATCGTGGCGCCAAGGTAGTCGCTACAGCCTTCGCTGATTTAGGTTTTGATGTTGATATTGGCCCCTTGTTTCAGACGCCAGAAGAGTGTGCCCGTCAAGCCATCGAGAATGATGTACACGCCTTAGGGATCTCCACTTTGGCTGCCGGCCATAAAACTTTGGTGCCTGCAATTATTCAAGAGCTTAAGAAGCAGGGCGCTGATGACATCATCGTGTTTGTGGGTGGCGTTATTCCTCGCCAAGACTATGAGTTCCTGTTCGAAGCGGGCGTGAAGGGTATCTATGGACCCGGAACACCGATACCAGCTTCAGCAAAAGACGTGCTAGAGCAAATTCGGAAACAGGTTAATCCTAGTTAAGTCTAGGATTCCAAGTTCATGATGAATCCCGCTGATCAATCCTTGTTTGAGGATCTCACTGGTAAACCATCGCCAGCGCAACGTCGTGCCCTGGCGAAGATCATCACTCTTCTAGAGTCTACGCGCTCAGATCACCGTACGCGCGCAGACGAACTACTTAACGCATTACTTCCTAAAACTGGCAAGTCCTTTCGTTTAGGTATCTCAGGTGTGCCAGGGGTTGGTAAATCGACTTTAATTGAAACCCTAGGTCTGTATTTAATCAATAAAGGACACCGCGTTGCGGTCTTGGCAATTGATCCCTCATCGAGCATCTCGGGCGGTTCGATTCTGGGCGATAAGACACGCATGGAACGCCTATCCGTTCATGAGCATGCCTTTATCCGTCCAAGCCCATCATCGGGGACTCTAGGTGGTGTTGCAGAAAAAACCCGTGAAGCCCTTTTGGTTGCAGAAGCGGCTGGTCACGATATCGTGATCGTTGAAACAGTGGGTGTAGGTCAAAGTGAGATTGCAGTAGCGGGTATGACAGATTTATTTCTCTTGCTCCAGCTTCCCAATGCAGGCGATGACCTCCAGGCTATTAAAAAAGGCGTAATGGAGCTAGCAGATCTGATTGTGATTAATAAAGCCGATATCGATCCTAATGCTGCAATGAGAGCGCAAGCTTTTATTACCAGCTCTTTGCGGTTGTTGGGATTTCAGGGCAATCCAGACCATGCGACCCATCAGCAGGATTATTGGCATCCGATTGTGATGAGTTTAAGCGCTCTCAATGGTCAAGGGATTCCAGAACTCTGGGAGAGCATTCTTCATTTTCAAAAATTACAGATCGCCAATGGAAGACTGCAAGAGCGTCGCAAACAACAGGCAGGCTCCTGGATGTGGGAGCGCATCGACGCTGGACTTAAGCACGCCTTCCGCAACCATCCCGAAGTTCAAGCGCTATTACCTAGATTAAGCGCCGAGGTGAATGCAGGAACGATGGCTGCCTCCGTAGCGGCCCGTCGCTTACTTGAAGCTATGGGACACGAATTTTTCTAAGGAAATATTATGAAAGAAATCATTCAACAGCTCGAAGATAAGCGTGAGCTAGCAAGACTTGGGGGCGGTCAAAAAAGAATTCAAGCACAGCATGCTAAGGGAAAGCTCACCGCTCGCGAACGAATTGAACTGCTACTGGATGCGGGCTCTTTTGAAGAGTGGGACATGTTTGTTGAGCATCGTTGCCATGATTTTGGGATGGATGAACAAACCGTGCCTGGTGATGGTGTGGTGACTGGTTACGGCATGATTAATGGCCGCTTGGTATTTGTTTTTTCGCAAGACTTCACAGTTCTAGGCGGATCACTTTCAGAAGCCCATGCAGAAAAAATCTGCAAGATCATGGATCAAGCACTTAAAGTCGGCGCTCCAGTAATTGGTTTGAACGATTCTGGTGGGGCACGAATTCAGGAAGGTGTTGCCTCTTTAGGTGGCTATGCAGAAATCTTTCAGCGCAATGTCACAGCCTCAGGCGTGATACCGCAAATCTCCTTAATCATGGGTCCATCTGCTGGTGGCGCAGTCTATTCACCAGCGCTGACTGACTTTATCTTTATGGTCAAAGACAGTTCGTATATGTTTGTGACGGGTCCCGAGGTTGTGAAGACAGTAACGCATGAAGATGTAAGCGCAGAAGAGCTTGGCGGTGCAGTAACGCATTCCACAGTATCTGGGGTGTGTGATCTTGCATTTGAGAATGACGTAGAAGCAATCATGATGCTTAGACGGTTCTTTAACTACTTACCGCTCTCGAACCGTGAGAAACCCCCAGTAGTCCGTATTCCAAATCGACACGAAGAGCCTGATTATTCATTAGATACTTTAGTGCCATCAAATCCAAATCAACCTTATGACATCAAAGAGCTGATTCATAAAATGGTCGACGATAGCGAATTCTTTGAACTTCAGCCTGACTTTGCCAAGAATATTATTATTGGCTTTGCACGCATTGAAGGTTCAACCGTCGGCATTGTTGCCAATCAGCCACTGGTTCTTGCTGGCTGTCTCGATATCAAAGCCTCTATCAAAGCAGCCCGTTTTGTGCGCTTTTGTGATGCCTTTAATATTCCAGTGGTGACATTAGTGGATGTGCCAGGATTCATGCCAGGGACAGCGCAAGAGTACGGCGGGATCATTAAACATGGCGCAAAGTTACTGTATGCCTATGCTGATTGCACAGTGCCGAAAGTGACCTTAATTACACGTAAAGCCTATGGCGGTGCCTATGACGTAATGGCGTCAAAACATTTGAGGGGCGATGTCAATTTTGCATGGCCATCGGCAGAAATTGCCGTAATGGGTCCCAAGGGAGCTGTAGAGATTATTTTCCGTGAAGAAAAGTCTGATTCCACCAAAATAACTGCGCGCGAAGCAGAATACAAAGCCAAGTTTGCCAATCCATTTGTTGCAGGTCGGCGCGGCTACATTGACGATGTGATCTTGCCGCATGAGACGCGCAAACGCATTGCACGATCTTTGGCAATGTTGAAAGACAAAGAATTAAAGAACCCCGCTCGTAAGCACGGCAATATCCCTCTGTAAGGCGGCTGACTATGACAAGCAAAATGTTTAAGAAAATTCTGATTGCAAACCGCGGTGAAATCGCTTGCCGTGTGATTAAAACGGCTCAAAAGATGGGCATCAAGACGGTCGCTGTCTATTCAGAGGCTGATAAAGAGGCTCGACACGTGCAGATGGCTGATGAATCAGTCTGTATCGGGCCTGCACCATCGCGTGAATCGTACCTAGTCATGGATCGCATCATTCAAGCCTGCAAAGATACAGGGGCAGAAGCAGTTCATCCTGGCTATGGCTTCTTATCTGAAAACGAACTGTTTGCCAAGCGTTGTGAAGAAGAAGGCATCGTCTTTATTGGCCCTAAACATCAATCCATCGCAGCAATGGGGGATAAGATTGCCTCCAAGAAGCTAGCGCTCGAAGCTAAAGTCAATACGATTCCTGGACATAACGAGGCAATTGCCACAACTGAAGAGGCGGTAAAGATTGCTCAGGGTATAGGATACCCAGTCATGATTAAAGCTTCTGCAGGTGGCGGGGGCAAAGGCTTGCGGGTTGCATTCAATGACAAAGAGGCTGCTGAGGGTTTTGCTGCTTGCAAAACAGAGGCAATGAGCAGCTTTGGTGACGACCGCATCTTCATTGAAAAATTTGTTGAAGGCCCACGCCATATTGAGATCCAAGTTTTAGGGGATGCGCACGGCAATATAGTTTATTTGGGCGAACGGGATTGCTCGATCCAAAGACGCCACCAAAAGGTGATTGAAGAGGCGCCATCGCCATTTATCGATCCTGCGACCCGCAAAGCAATGGGCGAGCAAGCCGTAGCTTTAGCCAAGGCTGTGAACTATCAATCAGCCGGTACGGTTGAGTTTGTGGTGGGCAAAGACAATTCTTTCTACTTCCTTGAAATGAATACTCGACTGCAAGTGGAACATCCGGTCACAGAAGGTATTACAGGCCTTGACCTCGTTGAGCAGATGATTCGGGTTGCCGCTGGAGAAAAGCTGGCATTTAAGCAGGAAGACGTCAAACTTGATGGTTGGTCAATGGAATGCCGCATCAATGCTGACGATCCATTCCGCAACTTTTTGCCTTCTACCGGTCGCCTGGTTAAATACCGCCCTCCAGCAGAGCAGGACGGTGTTCGTGTCGATACAGGTGTTTACGAGGGTGGTGAAATTCCGATGTATTACGACTCGATGATTGCCAAATTGATCGTTCATGGCAAAGACCGAGCAGAAGTCATTCAAAAGATGCGTGATGCTCTGAATAACTTCGTGATTCGAGGCATTCATTCAAATGTTCCTTTTCAGGCTGCTTTATTGCAACACCCTCGTTTCGTATCAGGCGATTTCACAACAGGGTTTATTGCAGAAGAGTATCCACAGGGATTTAAGAAAGATTCCGTTCAGCCTGCTGATCCAAACAGATTAGCAGCTTTGGCTGCATTCATGCGCTACCGTTATCTTGAGCATATCAAGCTGATTGACGGCCAATTAGCTGGTCATGAGATGGTGATTGCAAAACAATTTGTCATTGTTAGTAGCAAACGGGTCGGTGCTAGCGAGGATCCATATGAGTTACCAGCCCGTATTGAGTTAAAGCAAGGTGTCTACTCCGTCTATATTGATGCGGCTGATGGTTTGAGTCGTTACGATATTGAAAGCACTTGGCGTCCAGGCGATATTACTTTGCACGCCAGAATCAATGGCACCAGCAAGATTACTGCTCAAGTAGAACGTCGTGGCGTTAAATACTATCTTGTTCTAGACGGTGCTCAATATGACTGCATGGTTCTGAGTCCCTTGGGCGCTGAATTACAGCGCCGCATGCCTGTTAAGTTGCCGCCAGATACTTCTAAATTGGTTTTATCCCCAATGCCTGGCTTATTAACGAAGATTTTTGTCAAAGCCGGTGAAAGTGTCACGGCTGGCCAAAAACTAGCAGCAATAGAAGCGATGAAGATGGAGAATACCCTTAGTGCAGTGCAAGATGGAATCATCTCTGAGATTTGTGCCAAAGAGGGTGATAGTTTGACAGTTGATCAACTTATTATTCGTTTTCAATAAGAGTACACCATGTCAAAGCCTTTTCGGATTCTTGGTATTCAACAAATTGCGATCGGTGGAGAGAGCAAAGACCGCCTTCGTAAACTGTGGATTGACTTATTGGGTTTTGAATATCTCAGCACTTTCGTTTCAGAGCGGGAAAATGTAGATGAGGATATCTGTGCAATCGGCACTGGGGCCCATCAAGTTGAAGTCGATCTCATGCAACCCTTTGACGTCGATAAAAAACCTGCTGTTCATCAAACGCCATTGAATCATATTGGCTTATGGGTCGATGATTTACCTAAAGCAGTCGAATGGTTAACCGCCCACGGTATGCGCTTTGCTCCTGGCGGTATTCGTAAGGGGGCTGCCGGTCATGACATTACCTTTATCCACCCTAAAGGCAATGAAGAATTTCCCTTTGGTGGTGAAGGTGTTCTAATTGAATTAGTGCAAGCCCCAGCGGATATCATTCGCGGCTTGAGTCATTAGATATTTCCTCATAGGCTTAGTTTGGCGCGTTTACTTGCAATTGATACTTCATCTTCATGGTGTTCAGTAGCCCTTAGCGCGGGGACTGCTAAGCCATTATTTCGTCACGAAAAATTATCTGCAACTGCTAGCCAGAATCTTTTGCCTTGGATTGAAGCGCTCTTACAGGAAGCAGAAATTGATCTTCAAGATCTAGATGCCATTGCTGTTGGTGTTGGTCCTGGTGCCTTTACCGGCGTGCGCTTAGGAGTGGCTGTTACGCAAGGTCTTGCGCTAAGTGCGAATCTACCCGTAATCCCTGTCATCAGTCTGGATGCGATCGCAGCGCAATTTAGCCATAAAGATCAAGCCAACAGCTCTGCAAAAAATCTCGTGGTAGCGATAGATGCAAGGATGGATGAGGTTTATTGGGCACAGTATCAATTGCAATTAAATGCATTTCCAAAGCGCATCTCCGAAGTCAAGCTAAGCTCACCAGAGACGGTAGACTTTAGTGAAGCTGATGTTGTGATTGGTAGTGCGATTGTAGAGTTCGGCAATCGATTGGCAATTCCCAAGACCACAATTCAGAATGCGCAAATCGGCATTCATTCGCTTGGAGTTCTCATGCTTGCTCAGAGCATGTGGGATCAAGACTTACAAATCTCGGTTGATCGTTTAGAGCCTCTTTATATACGCAATAAAGTCGCATTCACTACTGAAGAGCGCTTACAAAACACCCTGGTCAAATAATGGCGGATGCAGCTGAGCTGGCTTTTTTGCCGATGCAGAGTGGTGACCTAGACGCAGTTCTGTCTATAGAGCAGATTTCTCATGCACACCCTTGGACCAAAGGGAACTTCAATGACTCTTTAGCAGCGGGTCATTGGGCTTATTGCATACGCCCCGAGCCAAAGGATGCGGAGCCTGGCTCTTATTTGGATCCACAAGTTTTATGGGCCTATTGCGTTCTCTACCCGGCCGTAGATGAATTACATCTCCTCAATATCACTGTAGCACCTAAATTGCGTCGCCTCGGGATTGCAGCCAGAATCATGAGGGCTATTGAAGGAGTTGCAGCTAGTCGCCAAATGCCTCGCATTATTCTTGAGGTGCGACCATCCAATATCCCAGCTATTACCCTGTATGAGAGTTTGGGATATGAAAAGATTGGGGTACGTAAAGATTATTACCCAGCTGATCAGGCGAGCGGCCAACGAGAAGATGCACAGGTGATGGCTAAATCCATTAACCTATCGGCATGAACACAGTCAACAATTCCAATTCAGCCATTCTTAAAGAGATGGGTATTTCTGAATGGGTTTCTAAAGACGCCATGCCATTGGCTTCCACTGAGGCACCCTTAGATTCTTCTGCTCAGAGCAAACCAAGGGGAACTTGGTGGTTCTTCGGCAGTAAGCCTAAGGGCGAGGCAGAAGCGCTCTTTCAGAATTTGATCCGCGTCTTGGGCTTACGCACTGATGAATGGCTGTGGCAAGAACCCGTTAATAAAAGCAAGCTTGCTAAGCCTGATAATGCTTTGCCGATAGTCTCAATTGCCTTTGGTGGTCAAGCAGTGCAGGCTATGACTGGTGAAAGAGATACTTTGGATGAGCTACGAGAGACAATTTTGGAGCTCAGTATTGAAGGTCTGGAAGAGATTCCTTTGATACCATCTTTTACTTTAGAGCATTACATTTCTAAACCACAAGATAAGCGATTGTTATGGCAGGATCTTTTGCTCGCCAAATCGGTACTACAAAGTCTATAGACTTAGTGCTTGTGTTCACCAATTAGGTGAAGTGAGTCATATTCAGCTTGATTTGCGGCATGTCGGCGCATGACCATGTACATAATGAGACTTACTACAACGCCAAAGCCAATGATGACGTATTTCACGGGGAAATCAAACCAAATGAGAAGGGCGTAGGTTGCCAACATGAATAGCACCGAAATATTCTCATTGAAGTTCTGTACTGCAATTGAGTGACCTGCTGACATGAGAACGTGTCCCCGATGTTGCAATAGGGCATTCATTGGTACGACAAAATAGCCAGCCAGCCAGCCCACTAACATCAATAAGAAATAGGCAGGTAGAAGATTAAGATGCAGCTTTAAAGAATAGAAATTCAATAAAACAGTGTCGGGCAACATATCAGAGTTATATAGAGCAAGGGTACAAACCACAATACCCATCGCAATGCCATAAGGTAAAACCGTGAGTGATTTGCGTAAAGGTACGCGCCAAGCGGCCCAGACAGCCCCGCCAGCAACCCCTACGGCTGAGATCGCTTGCAAAATAGCGCCTTGAGATAAGTTCATATGCAAAGAAACTTCGGCCCACTTAATAACGATAAATTGCAGGGTAGCACCCGCTCCCCAGAAGAGAGTGGTGACTGCCAGAGAAATTTGCCCCAAACGATCATTCCAAAGGGTCAAAAAGCAGTGCGCAAAATCCTTAATGAGCTCGATAGGATTTGTTTTTTGCGCAAGATAGCGCGCTCCCGTATCTGGAATGCGTAAATTAATCAGCGCTGCAACCATATAGATAAACATCGTAATGAGGATTGCTGACTCAGCGGGTGTATCAATACCTGTATCGATCACGGGCATATCAAAGCTCAGGAGGGATCCTGATACAGCACTGCTAATCAGAATGCCGCCCAAAACGGTTCCTAAAATGATGGAGCTTACCGTAAGGCCTTCAATCCAGCCATTTGCTGCAACTAACTTTTCCGGTGGTAACAGCTCAGTTAATATTCCATATTTAGCTGGTGAATAGGCTGCTGCTCCTAAACCGACAATGGCATAGGAAAGTAGGGGGTGGGCACCAAAGAGCATGAAAATACAGCCGACAAATTTAATCGAGTTGGTGATGAACATTACATTACCCTTGGGTCTGGAGTCAGCAAAGGCTCCCACAAAAGCCGCTAGCAAAACATAGGACAATACAAAGAATAATTTGAGTAAAGGGGTCATCCAGGCCGGAGCTTGGAGCTGGACCAGGAGGGCAATTGCTGCAATCAGCAATGCGTTATCGGCGAGCGACGAAAAAAATTGCGCCGCCATAATGGTGTAAAAACTACGGTTCATTCGTACAATCTAGTCATTGCTGCAATTAAAACACGAAAGGGGCTTTTTTATATGGGCAGTTCGGCGAATAGCCTGATGACCAGACCGATTTTGGCCGCTATTGATACAGCTGCATTTGAGCATAATTTAGCCAAAATTAGGGGCTTAGCCCCAGAGTCTAAGATTTGGTGCGTTATTAAGGCTAGGGCATATGGCCATGGCTTAGAGGCTGCCCTTAAGGGTCTTGGTTCAACAGATGGCTTTGCGGTTCTCGATATTGAGGATGCTGGCTGGCTCAGAGATCATGGTTGGCAAGGTCGAATTCTCCTTCTTGAGGGTTTATTTCATGAGAATGAGCTCAGTCTTGCTCATCAGCTGGCTTGTGATGTAGTGATTCATTGTGAAAACCAAGTTCGCTGGCTGGAGGCTTTTGATGCTCTGCCGCACTCCAGATTGAATGTGTTTCTGAAAATGAATAGTGGCATGAACCGTCTTGGCTTTAAGCCCGATGCATACAGAACGGCTTTTCATCGCCTTCATGCTGCTGGTTATCACATGCATCATATGACCCATTTTGCTAACGCTGATCAACTCGATCGCTCTCCAACAGTAGATGAGCAATTGGAATGCTTCAATGCGGGGATTGATGGTTTGCCGGGGGCAACTTCATTCGGTAATTCGGCGACGATTCTTTGGCATCGGAACACATTGGGTGATTGGGTTAGACCAGGCGTGATTTTGTATGGCGCTTCACCAACGGGAAGATATTCTGATATTGAGCACGGCGGTTTAAACCCTGTAATGTCACTGACAAGTGAAATTATTGATACTCAAGAGTTAGCGGTCGGAGAACGAGTAGGGTATGGCGGAGTATATGAAGCCAGCGAGCCAATGAGGATTGGCATTGTTGCATGCGGTTACGCTGACGGTTACCCAAGACATGCTAAAGAAGGCACTCCGGTGTGGGTCTCAGATCCATCGATGAAGAATGGCGGAGTCATTTGTCCGATTGTGGGTCGGGTCTCGATGGATATGTTAACCATTGATTTGCGCGGAGCGCCTAAAGCAAATTTAGGCACTGGTGTGGAATTATGGGGTGCACATGTTCCGGTTGATGAGGTTGCTTACCAGAGTGGCACCATAGGCTACGAGCTCATCTGTGCTGTAGCCCCCCGAGTTCCTGTCAAGATTATTTAATTTGACCGTCGTTCTCTTTGATCCAGAACTGCCACCATTTCTTCTCTTTTTTGATACGCTGACCCGTAATCAGCATCTGACTATCAGGGAAGTTTAATTTAAAGACGCGCTCAGCATCAGAACTTAAATCTGGCATATCTAGCTTGTTGTAAGACTTAATGAGGATGTAAAGCGCTTCTTCAACAGCGGGTGCGCGATCATAGTCACGAATTACCAATTGGGCCCGATTAGCAGCAGCCAAGTAAGCGCCGCGTTGATAGTAATAACGAGCCACAATGACATCAGCTTCTGCAAGGGAGTTCACGATGTAACGCATCCGATCGATTGAGTCGGGTGCATATTTACTATCGGGAAAGCGCGTGACCACCATCTTGAAAGATTCAAATGCCTCTTTGGCCGCTTTTGGATCCCGTTCACTGAGATCTTGACCTGTGAATTTACCCAGCCAACCTAAATCATCATTAAAGGTGATGAGGCCTTTAAGGTAATAGGCGTAATCTAAATTGGGGCTGCCTTGATATAGCTTAATGAAGCGATCAATTGCCACTAATGCCTGGGCTTGTTCCTGTGCTTTCCAGTAGCAATAAGCAGCATTAATTTGAGCTTGTTGTGAGTAGGGGCCGAATGGGAAGCGTGCCTCAAGTTTGTCAAAATATTTGCCGCATTTTGCGAAATCAGCATCCTTGAGTTTGTCTGTAGCTTCAGAGTACAGGCGGGATTCAGACCAAATATCCGCATCATCTTTCTGACCATCACTACCAGCACAAGCGCCCAGCAATACACTTGCAGTGGAAATCAGCATCAGCGCGATTGCCCGACGCCCTTGCTTCAGTGAAACAATTTTCTGGATAGCAGCGGCAAGCCTTAAACTGGCGTCTGAAAATACGTCGGACATGATAAAAAGGCCTTTTAAGCGTGGCATTGCCGGAAACTCCAGAATCGAATCCCATTGATTATATCGATGAAGAGGATTTCATTGCCCTAGAAATCCCCATGGATGGAGGTGGCGAACGGCTGGATAAGGCTTTGGCGACTTTATTGCCTGAATATTCTCGAAATCGACTGAAGTCTTGGGTCGAGGCTGGGGCAGTTACGGTCGATGGGAAGGTAACTAAGGCTCGATTTATGCTGCGCGGTGGCGAGAGTATTAAGGTTTTTCCACAAGAAATGCCCGAGCAATTTGCCTTTAGCCCAGAGGAAATTCCGCTCGATGTGGTTTATGAAGACAACAGCATCATTGTGATCAATAAGCCGGTCGGCTTAGTTGTTCATCCTGCAGCTGGAAATTGGAGCGGCACGTTACTCAACGCCTTACTCTTTTATTACCCAGAACTAAAAAACCTCCCAAGGGCAGGTATTGTTCATCGGCTAGATAAGGATACCTCTGGTCTGATGGTGGTGGCTCGAACTGCAGAAGCGCAAACTGCCTTGGTTCGCCAACTTCAAGATAGAACTGTAAGCCGTCGCTATCTAGCCTGGGTGTGGGGCAGCACACCTAGCCAGGGCAAGGTTCTAGCAACGGTAGGTCGCGATCAACGCGATCGACTCAAAATGGCAGCCGGTGTTACTCAAGGAAAACCTGCGGCAACTCAGTATCGTCGCTTAGCCCAAGGACATTTTCAAGAGCAAGCGATTTCATTATTGGAGTGTCGCTTGGAGACTGGTCGGACCCATCAAATTCGGGTACATCTTGAATCTTTAGGCTTTCCATTAATTGGGGATCCCGTCTATCGCAAAAAAATTCCGGGTATTGCTAAGACTATTGGTTTTGAAAGACAAGCGCTCCATGCTTTTGCTTTGGGCTTAGCGCATCCTGGAACACACCAAGCAATGGCTTGGTTTCAGTTGCCACCAGCCGATTTAATGACTTTGCAGGAAAAGCTCAATCTGAGCGAGACTGACTTGCCAAATGCCTCAGCCACGATTTACTCGATCAGTAATCGGAATTAATGAATTTCATTTCAGCGGATTGGCCAGCCCCTAATAGCGTTCACACCTTAGTTACATTAAGGACTAATGGAAATAGTGTCGGTCCATATTCCTCATTAAATTTAGGCGATCATGTTGGTGATGACCCAAATGCAGTCTTACTGAATCGTCAAGCATTGCAGCCATTCCTCCCCAGCGAGCCGATTTGGATGCGACAAGTTCATGGGACATCTGTAAGCAGTACTCACTTCAGAATCAAGGGATCTGCACAGTTGCCCGAGGCGGATGCAGCAATAACGGATCGACCTAATGAAGTGCTTGCTGTATTAACTGCAGACTGTATGCCAATATTTTTTTGTAGTGTAGATGGTAAGCACGTTGGGGTAGCGCATGCAGGTTGGCGGGGCCTTTGTGCTGGTATTTTGCAAAATACTCTGGATACCTTAGTGAGGCAGTCAGGGGGGTTGTCGCCTTCAGCCTTTATGGCCTGGCTGGGACCTACGATTGGCCCAAACCATTTTGAGGTTGGTGTAGACGTGATGGAGGCTTTTGCAAAGCAAGGCTTTCAGATTGGTCCAGATAGCTTTATCCCGATACCGTCTAAACCAAATAAGTATTTAGCCAATCTTGCGGTATTGGCCCGTCAAGCCCTACAAAAAACCGGTATTGAGCGAATTTATGGCGGTGATCTATGCACTTATAGCGATCCAATTAGTTTCTTTTCACACCGCCGAGATGGGGTTTCGGGTCGCTTTGCATCCCTAATTTGGATCCAGCCCTGACTCAAAATAGACCCTAAGGCTAGGGTTAGTGCGTATAACCCTTCTGCGTTGATAGCAGGAGAATGTTTTCATTAATAAGAGATCACTATGTTTTCTGGAATGAATCAAACTACATCGCCGGCATTGGCACCTCATCATATGGCCCTCATTCCACCTGAGCGCTTAGCGGAAATTCAGAAACAATATTTTGAGGAGTTGGCGCACCTGGCGACCAATCCTAATGCAATTGAAATTAAAGATCGACGCTTTGCAGGACAAGCATGGCATTCTGCTTGGAGTAAAACAATTGCCGCGAGTTATTTGCTGAACTCAAAACATTTATTGGCATTGGCGCATGCCGTTGATACTGACGATAAGTCAAAACATCGCATTGTGTTTGCAACTGAACAAATGATCGATGCTATGTCACCAGCCAATTTCATAGCGACCAATCCTGAGGTCCTTGAGAACATCATTAGTTCGCAGGGGCAATCCATTCAAAATGGCATCAGCAACTTATTAGGTGATTTAAAAAAAGGAAAAGTTTCTCAGACGGATGAAACTGCTTTTGAAATCGGTAAGAACCTAGCAACCACCGAAGGGGCAGTTGTATTTCGCAATGATTTGTTTGAATTGATTCAATACACGCCATTGACGGAGACAGTTTATGAGCGACCGCTCTTGATGGTCCCGCCGTGTATTAATAAGTACTATATTCTGGATTTGCAACCCGATAATTCAGTGGTTCGTTATTTGGTCGAGCAGGGTCACACGATTTTCTTGGTGTCCTGGAAAAATCCCGATGACTCTATGAGTCAAGTCACTTGGGATGATTACGTTGGCAAGGGAGTGATTCAGGCTATCGAGGTCGCCAAAGACATTGGTGGTACTGAGCAAATTAATGTCTTGGGATTTTGCGTAGGCGGCACCCTCACTGCTTCAGCCCTCGCCGTTCTTGCGGCCCGCAAAAAGAAGCTGATTACAAGCCTAACACTGCTTACAACTTTATTGGACTTCAGTGACACCGGAATTCTGGATATTTTTGTAGACGAGGGTAGTGTCAAATTACGAGAGAGCACGATTGGTGGAGAGTCTGGAAACTTTGGCATGATGTCGGGCTTAGAGCTTGGAAATACCTTCTCCTTCCTGCGTCCCAACGATTTGGTCTGGAACTACGTTGTCGAAAACTATCTAAAAGGTAAATCACCACCGCCATTCGATTTGCTCTACTGGAATGGAGACTCAACTAATTTACCAGGGGCAATGTATTGCTGGTACTTGCGTCACACCTATCTTCAGAATGAGCTGATTAAGCCCAACAAGCTCACTATTTGTGGAGAGAAGATTGATCTGGGTAAGATTGATTGTCCAGCCTACATTTACGCTTCGCACGATGATCACATCGTTCCCTGGAAATCAGCTTATGAATCTACCCATCTACTTAAAGGCAAAAATCGTTTTGTCCTAGGTGCGTCTGGACATATTGCGGGCGTCATTAATCCACCAAGCAAAAATAAGCGTCACTACTTTGTTAACGAGAAGTTAGTTAAAACAGCCGATGACTGGTTCAAGGCTGCGAAAGATGAACGCGGAAGCTGGTGGCCCGATTACATCAATTGGTTAGCGCCTTTTGGTGGTGAGAAAAAAGTAGCCTCAAAAATTCTTGGCAATAAAAATTACCCGAAATTAATCGCTGCGCCAGGAAAGTACGTCAAAGAAAAGATTTCAGAACAGAAATAAAAAACACAGGGAGAAAACAATGTCACAAAAAGTTGCCTACGTTACAGGTGGAATGGGCGGAATTGGTACCGCAATTTGCCAGAGAATGGCTAAAGATGGCTTTAAGGTTATTGCGGGTTGCGGCCCAAACTCGCCTCGTAAAGATCGCTGGATTGGCGAACAAAAGGCTTTAGGATTCGATTTCATCGCATCCGAAGGAAATGTATCTGACTGGGATAGCACCGTCGCCGCCTTCGATAAGGTGAAGGCTGAAGTTGGTCGTGTTGATGTACTTGTCAACAATGCCGGCATTACCCGTGATGGGGTATTCCGTAAGATGACGCCCGATGCATGGAAGGCAGTGATCGATACCAACCTCAATTCTTTGTTTAATGTCACCAAGCAAGTTATCGATGGCATGTGCGATAAAAATTGGGGTCGAATTATCAATATCTCTTCTGTCAACGGACAAAAGGGTCAGTTTGGCCAATGTAACTACTCAACTGCTAAAGCAGGTTTGCATGGTTTCACAATGGCCTTAGCGCAAGAAGTTGCAACCAAAGGCGTTACCGTGAACACAGTTTCTCCTGGTTATGTTGGTACAGATATGGTCAAGGCCATCCGTGAGGATGTTCTCGAAAAAATCGTCGCCGGCATTCCAGTAAAACGTTTGGGTACCCCAGATGAAATCGCGTCTATTTGCTGCTGGATTGCTTCTGGCGATAGCGGCTACGCTACTGGGGCAGACTTTTCCCTCAATGGTGGTATTCATACTGGTTAAGCGAAACTGCTGGCTCTTTACCCTAATCCAAACTAGGGCTACACTAGCCCCTTATTGCATTGCAGTAAAGACCCAGCAGACCTAGGAATATTTATGGCTACCCGCGCAAAACGAGTTGGTGAAGAGCGACTAATTAAGAAGTATCCGAATCGTCGTCTTTACGATACTCAGACCAGCACCTATGTGACCTTGAGTGATATCAAAGGTCTAGTAATGGCCAATGAAGTCTTCAAGGTGCTCGATGCTAAAACAGACGAAGATCTGACGCGTAATATTCTGCTGCAGATCATTCTTGAGGAAGAGGCGGGTGGCGCACCTGTTTTTTCAAGTCAAATGCTGTCTCAAATCATTCGTTTCTATGGCAACTCAATGCAAGGTCTGATGGGCAATTATCTTGAGAAGACAATGCAATCCTTTGTTGATATTCATAATAAGGTCAGCGATCAATCTAAAGGCATGGGCTCTACTGGCCCTGATGCATGGTCTCAGCTTCTGAGTCTACAAAACCCACTGATGCAAAATTTAATGGGTACCTATATGGATCAAAGCAAAGATTTATTCGTCAAGATGCAAGAGCAGATGCAGGGATCTCAAGGTCTGTTCAATAACTTCCCCTTCACACCGCCAGCTAAGTCAGCAGAAAAAGAATAACGTGGCTGGAAAAGTTGGCTTTGTATCCTTAGGCTGCCCTAAGGCCTTAGTAGATTCTGAACTCATCCTCACACAACTTAGTGCCGAAGGATATGAGACTGCGAAAGATTACTCCGGTGCGGATCTGGTTGTTGTTAATACCTGTGGCTTTATCGACTCTGCCGTAGAGGAGAGTTTGAACGCGATTGGCGAGGCCCTCGCTGAAAATGGCAAGGTGATTGTGACGGGTTGCCTTGGTGCTCGCAAGAATGCTGATGGTTCAGACTTGATTCAAAGCATCCACCCGAAGGTCCTTGCAGTTAGTGGCCCGCACGCTACTGATGAAGTAATGCAGGCTATCCATCAACATTTGCCTAAGCCGCACGATCCTTTTACCGATCTCTTGCCACCGATCGGGGTCAAACTGACGCCCAAGCATTATGCCTATCTGAAGATCTCTGAGGGCTGCAATCATCGCTGTACCTTTTGCATCATTCCTAGCATGCGCGGAGATTTAGTTTCAAGACCGATTGGTGAGGTATTGCTTGAAGCAGAAAGACTATTTGAGTCAGGCGTAAAAGAATTACTCGTTGTTTCTCAAGACACTAGTGCCTATGGCGTCGATATTCAATACCGCACGGGTTTTTGGGATGGCAAGCCAGTCAAAACCCGCATGTTTGATTTAGTCAATGCCTTGAATTCCATTGCGCGCAAACATCAAGCTTGGGTCAGGCTGCATTATGTTTATCCCTATCCCCATGTGGACGAGATCTTGCCTCTCATGGCACAGTTTTCAGAACATGGCTATGGCGTTCTGCCTTATCTCGATATTCCCTTGCAGCACGCTCACCCCGATGTACTTAAACGGATGAAGCGACCCGCTAGCGGCGAGAAAAATCTTGAGCGAATTCAGGCTTGGAGAAAAGCTTGTCCAGATCTCGTGATTCGGAGCACTTTTATCGCTGGTTTCCCTGGTGAAACTGAAGAAGAGTTTCAATACCTGTTGGATTTCTTGGATGAAGCCCAAATTGATCGCGCTGGATGTTTTGCATACTCACCAGTAGCAGGTGCCACTGCTAATGAGTTGGCTAATCCTGTTCCAGAGACAATTCGGAATGAACGGCAGGCCCGATTTATGGAAAAAGCTGAAGAAATCTCGATTCGGCGCCTACGTAAAAAAGTGGGTAAGCGGACCCAGATCTTGATTGACCGGGTTGATGAGGCGGGCGGGATTGGTCGAACCGCTGGCGATGCCCCTGAAATTGATGGTCTGGTGCGGGTTTTGCCACCTAATAAGCTCTCTAAACGCTATCGGGCCGGTGAGTTTGTCCGAGGCATGATAATCGAGGCACAAGGGCATGACCTAATAGCCGAGACTTGACTAAGTCAATCAAAATAGGATTTTTGCTGATAAATGAGGCCTCGAGCGAGGTAAAAAGAAGGGGATTATATGAGCCGTGATGTCGTCGTTTTAAGTGCAGTACGTTCTGCTATTGGCAGCTTTGGTGGCTCATTGAGCTCTTTTGAACCAGCAGAACTCGGTGGCATCGTGATGAAGGAGGCCGTTGCACGATCTGGTGTCGATCCGGCTTTAATTAATTACGTAACTGTTGGCAACACCATTCCAACCGATAGTCGTTACGCCTATGTTGCGCGTGTCGCTGCAATTCAAGCTGGCTTGCCAATGGAATCTGTAGCCATGGCCCTCAATCGTTTATGTAGCTCTGGCTTACAAGCCATTGTGAGTACTTCTCAAGCAATCATGCTTAATGACTGCGACTACGGTATTGGCGGTGGAGTTGAGGTCATGTCGCGCGGCATGTATGGATCTCCTGCAATGCGAAGCGGTGCGCGAATGGGCGATAGCAAAATGATTGATCTAATGGTCGCTGTGTTGACTGATCCATTCGGCGTTGGCCATATGGGTGTCACAGCTGAGAACTTGGTTGAGAAATGGAAACTCACTCGTGAAGAGCAGGATGCTCTCGCTTGTGAATCCCATCGCCGGGCAGCGGTTGCGATTAAAGAAGGTCGCTTCAAATCTCAAATTGTTCCGATCACCATCAAGTCACGTAAGGGTGATGTTGTGTTTGATACTGATGAGCACTGCAAGCCAGATACCACCATGGAAACTTTGGGCAAGATGAAAGCGGTTTTCAAAAAAGAAGGTGGTTCGGTTACCGCAGGTAATGCCTCTGGTATTAACGATGGCGCAGCCTTCTTTGTGTTGGCTGCAGCAGATGCCGCAGCGAAAGCAGGTCATAAACCAATTGCTCGCCTAGTTTCTTATGCGGTAGCAGGGGTACCAAATCACATTATGGGTGAAGGCCCAATCCCTGCATCTAAATTGGCATTGGCTAGAGCTGGCTTGAAGTTAGATCAGATTGATGTGATTGAATCGAATGAAGCATTTGCTGCCCAAGCCTTGGCTGTTACTAAAGGCCTAGGCCTTGACCCTGCAAAGACCAACGTCAATGGTGGTGCAATTGCTTTGGGTCATCCTATTGGTTGTTCTGGTGCAGCAATTGCAACAAAAGCACTGCATGAGTTACAACGCGTGAATGGCAAGTATGCTTTGGTAACAATGTGCATTGGCGGTGGCCAAGGTATTGCGACTATTTTCGAGCGAATCTAGTCTAGTAATAACAAAGTAGCATCTAAGCCGACCCGGTCAAAAGCCGCGTCGGCTTTTTCTTTAACGACGGGCTTCGCTTGATATGCCACGCTCAAACCAGCGCCATGCATCATGAGTAGATCATTTGCTCCATCACCCATCGCAATTGCTTGAACTTTGCTCACCCCTAATGATGCGCATGCTTGCTCTAGGTAAGTTGCTTTAGCCGCCCCATCCACAATATTACCCAGTACTTTGCCAGTCAGTTTGTTATCAATGATTTCCAAAGTATTGGATTGTGTTTGTGTAAAGCCAAGTTGCTCGCGCAGCTTATCGGTAAAAAAAGTAAATCCGCCAGAGACTAGAAGGGTGTGCAGACCCCGTTGATGGGCGGCTGCCAATAATTGTGTTGCGCCGGGATTAGGTCGTAACCGTTCTTGATATACCGATTCCAACACGTCAACGGAGATGCCTTCTAAAAGAGCAACACGTCTACGCAGGCTTTCTTTAAAGTCTTTGATTTCACCGCGCATGGTTGCTTCAGTGATTTTGGCAACATCTGCTTTTCTACCAGCAAAGTCAGCAATCTCATCGATACACTCGATATTAATCAAGGTTGAATCCATATCCATAGCGAGAACCCGAATGGCTTCAGGATTAAAGGATGGAGATAGAAAAGCCAGATCCGCATCATGCTCCGCTGCAATATTTCTCAAGGTAGTGCGATCACCTTCATTTAAGGTCTGCACAAACCAGCGTTTTGAAAAATAAGGGCTGCTAGAAAGGCCTGACTGTTTACTATTGAACTCGATGCCTTGCTTTGAGGAAAAATCCTTAAAAGCAGAATCTAAAGCCCTAGGTATCGACTCTTTGGAGATCGCAACGAGGGTGGTAGTTTCAAGCTTAGTCATAGAGGAATCATATAGCGTTCGCTAGAGCAACACCCTCATTTAAGCGCTTCAGGATTTGGCGGATTTGATCTAAACGCTGCTCTAGACGATCAAAGCTACCTTCCTTTTGGGGTAGAACCTTTAGCTTATCTTGACCATTGAGCTGGATATATTTTGAATTCTGAATTAACTGAATAATTCTTAAGGGGTCAATCGGTGGGTTAGGTATGAACTGCATTTGAATGGCATTTTCTGATGCATCGATTTTCTTGATCCCAAATCCAGTCATTTCAAGGCGTAAGCGATGGGTTTCATAAAAAGATTTGGCTTGATCTGGTAAATCGCCAAAGCGATCCACCAATTCTTCACGTAAGCCCATCAGTTCAGAAAAATCATTTGTGCCAGCAAAGCGTTTATAGAGTGAGAGCCGTTCATGAACATCGGGACAATAGTCTTCAGGTAATAGGGCGGGCACACCTAAGTTGACATCGGTAATGGATTGAAGTGGTGCTAACAGATCAGGCTCTTTACCACTACGTAAAGATTTAACTGCGCGATTGAGCATCTCGGTATATAACTGGAACCCAATCTCATGAATCTCACCGGATTGCTTATCCCCTAGCACTTCACCAGCGCCCCGAATCTCGAGGTCATGCATTGCTAAATAAAAACCAGAGCCTAACTCTTCCATCGCTTGGATGGCATTGAGACGGAGTTGTGCTTGTTTACTTAAGGCCTCTGGGTCTGGAACCATAAGATAAGCATAGGCCTGGTGATGTGAGCGTCCAACCCGACCGCGCAATTGGTGAAGCTGCGCTAAGCCGAACTTATCAGCCCGGTGCATGATGATGGTGTTTGCGGTAGGAACGTCGATGCCCGTTTCAATGATGGTGGTACACAATAAAATATTTGTGCGCTGAGTAACAAACTCTCGCATGACCGCTTCAAGATCACGCTCATGCATCTGCCCATGGGCAACTCCAATACGTGCTTCAGGAATTAGCTCTTGTAATGCATGTTTGCGGTTTTGAATGGTTTCAACCTCATTGTGCAGAAAATAGACCTGTCCGCCACGCTTGATCTCTCGTAATACGGCTTCTCGAATGACACCATCGCCCTCGCGTCGTACGAAGGTCTTAATCGCTAGTCGTTTTTGCGGGGCCGTAGCAATGATCGAGAACTCCCGTAAGCCTTCCATCGCCATACCGAGGGTTCTCGGAATGGGAGTTGCCGTTAATGTCAGGATGTCGACTTCGGCGCGCAAGGCTTTCAGAGCATCTTTTTGACGAACGCCAAAGCGATGCTCTTCATCCACGATGACGAGGCCTAAGTTAGAAAACTGAGTTTCTTTGGAGAGTAATTTATGCGTGCCGATAATAATGTCGGCTTCGCCCTTAGCTATTGCTTCGAGCGCAGCATTAATTTCTTTGGTGCTTTTGAAGCGAGATAATTCCACAATCCGGACTGGCCAATCAGCGAAGCGATCTTTCCAGGTGGCAACATGTTGCTCCGCAAGGAGCGTGGTTGGAGCCAAGATAGCAACCTGCTTGCCGCCCATGACAGCAATAAAGCTGGCCCGCAAAGCAACCTCAGTCTTGCCAAAGCCAACATCACCGCACACTAGTCGATCCATGGGTGTGCCGCTGGTCATATCTCCAATGACAGCGGTAATAGCATTAGCTTGGTCTGGTGTTTCTTCAAAGCCAAAGCTTTCGGCAAACGCAGCGTAATCGTGATGGGAGTATTCAAAGGCATGGCCTTTACGTATCGCTCTAGCAGCATAGAGTCCCAGTAGCTCTGCTGCGGTATCCCGAATTTGTTTAGCAGCTTTACGCTTGGCTTTATCCCATTGACCAGAACCCAGCTGATGCAAAGGTGCGGTATCCGGATCGGAGCCTGCGTAGCGAGTAACGAGCTGTAGTTGTTGAACTGGGACATATAGAGTTGCTTCATTGGCATACACGAGATGTAAGAACTCTTCAAAGATAGGCTCCTGCTTCGCGGGTGCAAGATTGAGGAGAACTAAGCCTTGGTAACGACCGATACCGTGCTCTGCATGCACTACTGGGTCACCAATTTTGAGTTCTGAGAGATCCTTGAACAACATATCAGGATCTGCAGTTTCATTTCCCTTGCTTCTGCGTCTTTGACGTGCAGTTGAGGTAAATAGTTCTGCCTCAGTTATCAGAATGATTCTCTCTTGGGGCCAAGCAAAGCCACCAGATAATGGACTGCTGACCAAACCAAATCGGGAGGGACTTTGTAAAAATTCAGGGATCGTCTCAATGCTGTCAGGTCTTAATTGAAAGACGGCCGTAGTTCCACCATCGACTACGAAATTACTTTCTTCAAAAAGTTGCCGGATGGATTCTTTGCGTCCTGCGCTATCAGTACAAATTAATACCCGCGATTGACCATGCTCAACGAGCTGACGCAAACGATTGACAGGGTCAGCATCTTTGCGATGGACAGCTACATCTGGAACTGGTAAGAATACTTGCCCGTCGTTGGGATCACGCTCTAAAACCAGGCGGGCATTATCTTTTGCGTTAGCAAAAAATTGATCTACATCGAGAAATAATTCCTTTGGAGGAAGAACGGGGCGATCTAAATCATGTTTGAGAAAGTCATAGCGCTGCTGAGTATCTTTCCAGAAGCCGCGAATGCTGGACTCGATATCGCCGATAGTGACGAGCCAGACTGGATCACCCGAGCGAGGAAAATAATCGAAGATGGTTGCAGTCTGATCAAAAAAGATCGGTAAATAGGATTCAATACCCGCACTAGGAATACCCAAGTTGATATCTTTATAGATAGAACATCGGCTAGGGTCTCCTTCAAATACTTCGCGCCATCGACCTCGTGCAGCCGTTCTCGAAATATCATCAAACGGAAATTCATGACCTGGAAGTAGTCGAATCTCTTTAACGGGGAAAAGACTGCGCTGTGTATCGGGATCAAAGGAGCGAATCTGTTCAATCTCATCTCCAAAGAGATCTAAGCGATAGGGTAGGTTCGAGCCCATTGGAAATAAATCAATCAGACCACCCCGAATACTGTATTCACCAGGACGCATCACGGCACTTACAGGGTCGTAGCCTGCTTGCTGAAGTTGCAGTTTGAGCGCCGCTTCATTGAGCTTGTCACCCTGTCTAAAGAAAAAGGTATGGCCCGATAAGAAACTGGGTGGACCCATTCGTTGCAACGCAGTAGTTACTGGGACTAGGACAATGTCGCAGCTTCCATTGAGAAACTCATATAAGGTCGCTAGTCTTTCTGAGACTAAGTCTTGATGGGGCGAAAAATGATCGTAGGGAAGAATTTCCCAATCGGGCAGTAAGCGGGTTTTGAGTTGAGGTGCAAAGGCCGGGATTTCTTCCAGTAACCGCTGGGCTTCTTGTGCCTGCGCACAAAAGACCACCATAACTGAGAAATTACCGCGATTTTGCTGGGCTGCTTGCGCAATTAAAGCTGCATCAGATGAGCCCACTAGACCAGAAAAGGTAAAGCGCTGCCCAACCCGCGGGGCGGGGATAGGGGGTGTTGGTTTTACCGCTTCAGACATCTAGGCTCATTATAGAATCAGGTATGTCTAATACCAGCCCGATTCCACTAAACGGTCGCCAGTGCCACGCCTTACTTCCCACCGCTGGGAGTGGCTCGCGTTTAGGCGGCGATTTGCCTAAGCAGTTTCAGACTTTGGCTGGCAAGCCAATGTTGGCTTATGCCATTGAAGCTTTTCAAAATACCCCAGAAATTCATTCCATCTGGGTTGGTGTTAACCCACATTTTGCGCATAACCCAATTTTGAATGAGCTCAAGCAAAACACGAAGACACTGGCTTTTTTACCAACCGGTGGCACTACACGGCAAGAGACAGTCAAGAACACCCTAGAAGCGATGCTGCAAGGTGGTGTTTCTGAGGATGATTGGGTATTGGTTCATGATGCAGCAAGACCCGGTATTACAACTACCTTAATTCAAAAGTTGATTTCTGCAGTTGTTGAAAACAATAGCGGTGGATTGTTAGCACTACCTGTTGCAGACACTCTCAAGCGAGCCGATTTAAGCTCAGTTGTAGCCAATCAGTTCACTCGAGCAGAAGCAACAGTCTCTCGCAATCATTTATGGCAGGCACAAACCCCACAAATGTTTGGCGTAAAAAAACTCTACGATGCGCTTGAACAAGCCATTCGCAATGAGGCTGATGTTACTGATGAAGCAAGTGCCATGGAATTACAAGGTGAGAAGCCGCTTTTAATAGAAGGTGCAACGCGTAATTTCAAAGTGACGCATCCGGCAGACTGGGATCTCATGCAGTCTGTGTTGGGTGCAGTAGCGAATCCATAACCAATCTTTGATCTATAAACGAGAGCGCTATGAGTAACGAAATAAATCCACCCCCGTTTCGAATCGGACAAGGTTACGATGTTCATGCTTTAGTGGTAGATCGCAAATTGATTTTGGGTGGAGTGCATATCCCTTTTGCAAAAGGTTTGCTTGGGCACTCTGATGCAGACGCTTTGTTGCATGCGATTACGGATGCCATTCTTGGGGGAGCAGGTTTAAATGATATTGGCCAACTTTTTCCAGACACCGATCCCCAATATCAAGGAATGGACAGCAGAATTTTGTTGCGATCTGCATTGCAAAAAGTCCAGGCCGCAGGATTTCAGGTGGGCAATATCGATGCCACCATTATTTGCCAGCAGCCTAAATTGGCTACTTACTTGCCAGAGATGATCGGTCATATTGCAGCTGACCTAGCGGTAACGCCCAGTCATATCAACCTCAAAGCTAAAACGAACGAATCCCTGGGTCACTTAGGTAGAGGCGAGGGCATCGCGGTTCATGCCGTCGCTTTACTCTATAAGCCCTCCTAAATTGCCTTTCTAAGGCTTCAAACCCTCTATACAGGGCTTAAATAGGCTGGGCATTGTAGAATTGGCGTCTTTAGAGTGAAGTTTAAGCACGGTAGCGCTCAGCGAAGTTCGCGAGGATGGCGAAATTGGTAGACGCACCAGGTTTAGGTCCTGACGCCAGAAATGGTGTGGGGGTTCGAGTCCCCCTCCTCGCACCACAAGGTTGTTACTTGGCTTGGACTTCATATCCTGTAATTCATTGAAGAGACGAGAATGGCTTTGCAAATAGAAAATTTAGGTCAGTTAGACCGAAAAATGACTTTAGAGTTCACCCGTGCTGATTTAGCAAAAGCACGTGACGAGCGTTTAGCCAAACTAGGCAAGACTATGAAGATGGCTGGTTTTCGTCCAGGCAAGGTTCCTAAAAATATTGTTGAAAAACAATATGGCCTGCAAGTCGATTTTGAGATTCAGTTCGATAAAGCTTCTGAGCTCTTTTTTGAGTTGAGTAAGAAAGAAGGCATTAAGTTAGCTGGACAACCTCGCTTAGAACCCAAGAGCGAACTCGATGCAGACAAGATTGTGTTTGATGCTTTCTTTGAAGTATTACCCGAAGTCAAAATCGGTGATTTGAGCAAAGCTGAAGTCAGCAAATACAGCACAAGCATTGGCGAAGCAGAGATTGACCGCGCCTTGGATGTTTTACGTAAACAACAAGTGCATTACCACCCACGCGGCACCGCAAGTGCCCATGGTGATGGCGGCGCTAACACTGCAGCTCAATCTGGCGATCAAGTTGTGATCGACTTTGTTGGCAAGATCGATGGCGTTGAGTTTGCTGGTGGCAAAGCAGAAAACTTTGAGTATGTTTTAGGCGAGGGAAGAATGCTTCCCGAATTTGAGGCTGCCACCTTAGGTCTTAAAGCAGGTGAGAGCAAAACTTTCCCATTAACTTTTCCAGCCGATTACCACGGCAAAGATGTTGCAGGTAAAACAGCGGACTTTACGATTACTGTGAAATCAGTGAACTGGCCCCATATGCCTGTTGTAGATGAGGCATTTGCTTTGTCATTGGGCGTTACTGAAGGTGGTGTTGAAAAGATGCGTTCCGAAGTAAAGGAAAACTTGGATCGCGAAGTCAACCGCCGCATTACCGCTTTGCTTAAGAATGAAGTAATGGATAAGCTGAATAGCCTGTGTGAGTTAGACGTTCCTAAGTCATTAGTGGCTTCGGAGCAAGAGCGATTAGTTGAGTCTGCTAGAGCAGATTTAATGCAACGCGGCATTCCTAATGCTAAGGATGCACCTATTCCAGTCGAAATGTTTGCTGAACAAGCCCTTAAGCGTGTGCGCTTGGGCCTGATTTTGAGCGACCTGGTTAAGCAACAGAACCTGACCGCTACTGCAGACCAAATTAAGACTGAAATCGAAGAACAAGCTGCAACCTACGAAGATCCAAAAGAAGTAGTGCGTTGGTTCTATAGCAACCCTAGCCGTCTGAAGGAAATCGAAAACCTCGTTCTCGAGAACAATGTCATCCAGTATTTCACCTCTCTTGCAAAAGTGAGTGAAAAGCCAGTGAGCTTTGAAGAACTGAGTAAACTTAACTAATAACGTCTATTTTCTAAGGTCAACACCATGAGTCAAAATCAAATGCATTCTGAGCATATTGAACCCCAGGGTTTGGGTTTGGTACCCATGGTGATAGAGACCTCTGGTCGTGGCGAGCGTGCTTATGATATTTACTCTCGCCTCCTGCGTGAACGGGTGGTGTTCTTGGTTGGCGAAGTGAATGACCAAACCGCTAACTTAGTTATCGCCCAATTACTCTTCTTGGAGAGTGAGAACCCAGATAAAGAGATCTCTCTTTATATCAATTCTCCAGGCGGCTCTGTTTCTGCTGGCCTAGCGATTTATGACACTATGCAATTTATTAAGCCTCATGTCAGCACTTTATGTATGGGCATGGCAGCCAGTATGGGTGCATTCTTGCTCTGCGCTGGTGAGAAGGGCAAGCGTTATGCCTTACCCAATTCACGCGTCATGATTCATCAGCCTTTAGGGGGCGCCCGTGGTCAAGCTTCCGATATTGAAATTCAAGCTCGCGAGATTCTTTATCTGCGTGAACGTCTGAATCAGATCCTTGCTGATCGGACTGGTCAGTCGATTGAAACGATTGCAAAAGATACTGATCGTGATAATTTCATGTCAGCAGAGCAGGCTAAAGACTATGGCCTTATCGATAAAGTGATTGAGAAGCGTCCTTAATACCAGGCGATTATTTTGAGCGATAAAAAGACAACCGGTGACTCAGAAAAACTGCTGTACTGCTCTTTCTGCGGCAAAAGCCAACACGAGGTAAAAAAACTCATTGCTGGGCCTTCCGTCTTTATCTGCGATGAATGTATTGATCTGTGTACTGACATTATTCAAGAAGAGATTGCTAAGCTTCCCAAAGAAGATGGCGATGCTGCTTTACCGACACCCCATGAGATTCGTGAGAATTTAGATCAATACGTGATTGGCCAAAATCATGCCAAGAAAACCCTAGCTGTAGCGGTATACAACCACTACAAACGTTTGCAGTACCTGCCTAAACCCAGAACACCCAAGCTGGATAAAGATGGCAAACCCGTCGAGGCAAGTGATAAAAAAGAAACGCCAAAACCTGGTAAAGCCATTGTGGATGGCGTTGAGTTGGCCAAAAGTAATATTCTCCTAATTGGCCCAACCGGTTCAGGTAAGACCTTGCTTGCACAAACTTTGGCTCGTATGTTGGATGTGCCATTCGTGATGGCTGATGCGACTACTTTGACTGAAGCGGGCTATGTTGGCGAGGATGTAGAAAACATTATTCAGAAATTGTTACAAGCCTGTGATTACAACGTAGAAAAAGCCCAGCGTGGCATTGTCTACATCGATGAGATCGATAAGATTTCTCGCAAGTCAGATAATCCCTCGATTACCCGTGACGTTTCGGGCGAGGGCGTTCAACAAGCGCTTCTCAAATTGGTTGAAGGAACGATGGCATCGGTTCCACCTCAGGGTGGTCGCAAACATCCCAATCAAGATTTCTTACAAGTCGATACCACAAACATCCTATTTATTTGTGGTGGCGCCTTTGATGGGCTAGAAAAAGTCATTCAACAGCGCACTGCCAAAACCGGCATTGGCTTCAATGCCACCGTTCCTGGTAAAGACGATCGGGGTATTACAGATCTTTTGGTAGAAGTCGAGCCCGAAGACTTGATTAAATTCGGCCTCATTCCTGAGTTGATCGGTCGTTTGCCCGTTGTAGCAACATTGTCTCAATTAGATGAAGAAGCTTTGATCCAGATTCTGACTGAACCAAAGAATGCTTTAGTTAAACAATATCAAGCCTTGCTGACCATGGAAGGCTCTGAACTAGAAGTCAGACCCGCGGCTCTATCGGCTATAGCTAAGAAGGCAATCGCTCGTAAGACCGGCGCTCGGGGACTGAGATCCATCCTCGAAGGTTCATTAATGGATGTCATGTATGACCTGCCTTCCTTAAAGAATGTTCAAAAGGTCGTCATCGACGAAAGCAGCATTCAAGAGGGTGGTAAACCACTACTGGTCTACAAACAGATTGCCGAACAGGCAGATTTGAGCAAAAAAGCATAATTTTTTCCTCTTTTTGACCCATTTTGGCCATTTTTTCTTCACTTTTGGCATTTTCACCCTTGTTTTTTACAAAGTGTGACCCATATAGGTAGTATCCTATTCAGAAATACATACCCTATATAGTGTTTATATTATTTTGGGTATATATCGAGAATTGACTACTTTGGAGGATTTGCCCCATGCCTGGCCACTTATTACTACCCTCTGAACCAATTCAACTGCCATTGCTCCCCCTGAGGGATGTGGTTGTTTTTCCACATATGGTGATTCCCCTATTCGTAGGTCGCCCTAAATCAATTAAAGCGCTTGAAGCTGCCATGGAAACTGGCAAGAGCGTGCTCTTGGTTGCCCAAAAAGCGGCCGCTAAAGATGAGCCCTCCGTAGAGGATCTCTATGAAGTGGGTTGTATTGCCAATATTCTCCAAATGCTGAAATTACCAGACGGAACCGTAAAGGTTTTGGTTGAAGGTGTTCAGCGTGCTGAAGTGAGCCAAGTAGAAGATAGCCTTGGTTATTTCAACTGTGAAGCAACCCCAACCGCGATTAACGCGCTAGATGCTCACGAGACTGAAGCTCTGCGTCGTGCCATCATGGCCCAGTTTGATCAGTATGTAAAACTCAACAAAAAAGTTCCACAAGAGATCCTGTCTTCATTGGGGGGTATTGACGAGCCTAGTCGTTTAGCCGATACCATCTGCGCGCATTTGCCAGTGAAGCTTGAACAGAAACAGCGCTTGCTTGAAATGAATGATGTTGTTCAGCGCTTAGAAAGTCTATTGGCTGATCTCGAGAGCGAGATTGATATTCTGCAAGTAGAGAAACGCATCCGCGGACGTGTGAAGCGTCAGATGGAAAAGAGTCAACGCGAGTACTACCTCAACGAACAAGTAAAGGCTATTCAAAAGGAATTGGGCGAGGGCGAAGAGGGCGCAGATCTTGAGGAGTTAGAGAAAAAGATTAAGACTGCCCGCATGCCAAAAGAGGCATTGAAAAAGGCAGAGTCTGAGTTGAAGAAACTCAAACTCATGTCGCCGATGTCTGCTGAAGCAACGGTGATCCGTAATTTCATTGATACCTTGGTTAATTTGCCTTGGAAAAAGAAAAGCAAGATCAATAATGATTTAACTAATGCTGAAAAAGTATTGGATGAAGATCACTATGGCTTAGATAAAGTTAAAGAACGGATCTTGGAGTACCTCGCAGTTCAACAACGAGTTGATCGCGTTAAGGCTCCGATTCTCTGTCTAGTAGGTCCTCCAGGCGTTGGCAAAACATCATTGGGTCAATCTATTGCTCGTGCAACAAACCGCAAGTTTGTTCGCATGGCATTGGGCGGTGTTCGTGATGAGTCAGAAATTCGTGGTCATCGTCGTACCTATATTGGCTCTATGCCTGGCAAGATTTTGACTAGCTTAACTAAAGTTGGTGTCCGCAATCCTCTGTTCTTGCTTGACGAAGTGGACAAAATGGGTATGGATTTCAGGGGCGATCCAGCAAGTGCTTTGCTTGAGGTTTTAGATCCTGAGCAAAACAATACTTTCCAAGATCACTATGTCGAAGTTGACTTTGACTTGTCAGATGTGATGTTCGTTGCTACCGCCAACTCTTTAAATATTCCCGGTCCTTTATTGGATCGCCTAGAAATTATTCGCTTGGCTGGCTACACCGAAGATGAAAAAACCAGTATCGCGATGAACTATCTCATTCCTAAACAAGTCAAGAATAATGGCTTGAAAAAGGATGAATTGAAGATCGAGGAGAGTGCAGTTCGTAGCATGATTCGTTACTACACTCGTGAAGCGGGCGTTCGCTCTTTAGAGCGCGAGATCAGCAAAATCTGCCGTAAGGTTGTCAAACTCCTTCTACTCAAAAAAGAATCTGCCCCAGTTACAGTTAACGCGGACAATTTAGAGAAGTTCCTCTCAGTGCGTATGTATGACTTTGGCTTAGCAGCTAAAGAAAATCAGATCGGTCAGGTAACTGGTTTAGCATGGACTGAAGTGGGTGGAGATCTTCTCACAATTGAAGCTGCCGTGATGCCAGGTAAAGGTGTTATTACTCGTACTGGCTCTCTAGGCGATGTCATGAAAGAATCAGTTGAAGCGGCTAGAACTGTAGTACGTTCACGCTCACGTCGCCTAGGCATTACCGATGAAGCTTTTGAGAAGAAGGATATTCATATTCACTTCCCTGAAGGTGCAACTCCTAAGGATGGCCCATCAGCGGGTATTGCGATCACTACCGCCTTGGTATCTGTGTTCACGGGTATTCCAGTTCGTTCTGATGTAGCGATGACAGGTGAGATTACTCTGCGCGGCGAAGTGTTACCCATTGGCGGCCTTAAAGAAAAGCTGTTAGCTGCTCACCGAGGCGGTATCAAGTTAGCCTTGATACCAGAAGAGAACGTGAAGGATTTGATTGATATTCCAGATAACGTCAAGAATGCGATTGAGATTGTTCCCGTACGCTGGATTGATAATGTGCTTGAGCTTGCCTTAGAGCGCAAACCCGAAGCTTTGCCAGAGCCCAGCCCCGAAGAGTTGGCAAAAAAAGCCAGCGAAGCGAGCAAAGCCTCTGAAAAGGCTACCGGCGGAGATGTCCTGAAGCACTAGTTTCGGGTCAAAGTACCGAAATTAGTGCTCCTGGGTTACAATCTCGTCTGTATTTATTTGGGGCGCTTAGCTCAGATGGTAGAGCGTCTGCCTTACACGCAGAATGTCGGCGGTTCGATCCCGTCAGCGCCCACCAGTCCCCATTCTTAGCCTAGTACATCGGCAATACCTTCATGTTCGATACCGTTCGTAAGCATCAAAAGATTCTTCAAATCGTTCTGATGCTGTTCATAGTTCCCTCGTTCGTGATGTTCGGGGTCTCAAGTTACACCGGATTTTTCGATAAAGAAACCGATTTAGTCAAAGTCAACGGTCGAGCAATTACTGCTCAAGAAGTCGAAAACGCTGCAAAGCGCCAAGCCCAGCGTGTGGGCGGTAGTCCTCAAATCGCGCAAAGCTTGCCATTTCGTCAAGCCATTCTGAATGAATTGCTACAACAACAACTACTGGGCTTTGCTGTTAATACATTGCGGCTACAAGTGAGCAAAGAAGAATTAATTCGTAGTCTGCAAAGTATTCCGCAAATTCGAGCCCTATATCGCCAAGATGGCAGCTTCGATGATGTTCGTTTCAAGCAATTGCTTTCCAGCAATGGCATGAACGAAGAGCAGTTTTATGCCAGCCAAAGTTTTGATCTCAAGATTCAACAATTGGTTGGTTCTGTAGCCCGAACCGAATTAGGTAGTCCAAAGTTATCTGAAACTATTTCTGCTTTGTATGAGTCTGAGCGCGAGGTGCAAGCCTTGGAGTTCTCTGCTAAAGATTATTTGAGCAAGGTCAATCCTTCAACACAAGAATTAAAGGATTTCTATGCTGCAAATACACAGCTCTTTCAGAGCCCTGAATATATCGACGTCGAATATATCGTCTTAAAGTTAGATCCAAAGGCTGATCCGAAAGCTTTCGCTGATAAAGCAGATCAATTTGCTAACGTCACCTATGATCAGCCTGATAGCCTCAAGCCTGCAGCAGACAAACTCAAACTTCCAATTCAAACGCAACAGCATCTCACACGAGGTGGTGCGCCTGGATTGGTAAATGGTCATCCCTTAACTAATACCAAGGTGATTCAATCCCTATTTAGTGATGATGCTTTAAAGAATAAGCGCAATATTGAGGCAGTACAGATTTCACCAGGTGTTTATGTATCGGCTAGGGTAGTCGCCTTTCACCCAGCACAAGTTCTTCCATTTGAAGAAGTCAGTGCCGAGATTAAGCGTCAAGTTACCCAACGGGCCGCAGAAAAACTGGCTACGAATGCTGCTGCAGAAAAATTAGCTGCATTGAAAGCAGATCCACAAAATGCTGCGGGATTTACAAAAGCATTTTGGGTTTCTAGGAATAAACCGGGTAGTCTTGCGGGGGCTGCTATGGATCAGATCATGACGGTAGACAGCAAGCAATTGCCAGCAGTAGTTTCTATTAATAATCCCGGTGTTGGTGCGACTCTTTACCGCATTGATCAAGTCAGGCAGGCGACTGGTGCCGATCCTGCGCTTCATAAAGCCCAGGCCCAACAAATTCAGGCTTTATCTGCACAAGAGGAATTTGCAGGATTTATGAGCTATTGGCGAGATGCGGCTAATGTGAAAATCATTAACCCACTCAAGCCCATGAATGCCGGTAATGCTGGAGGGTAATTGCCTAGCTTAACCTTATAATCTAGGCATGTCCTTTTTCAGTTTTTTACCTGGGGCCGACGCCCTTTCTGCCTTTCGCCAGCAGCGACTTTTAGCCTTGCTTTCCGCTCAAGGTATCAAGCTAGATGCGATTGAAGCGCAATACATTCATTTTGTTTGGACCGATGTAGAGCTCTCACCAAACAGCCGAGATTTATTAAGTCAGCTATTAACTTATGGCAATCCTTTTGTTAGTCATTTAAAGACCAAAGGTAGCTGGTTTAATAAGCACTCCAATAAAAAATACCAGACGATTGCAATACCGCGCTTTGGTACGGTTTCACCCTGGGCTAGTAAAGCGACAGAGATTGCCCGCCAATGTGGGCTAAATGTTCTGCGGATAGAACGGGGTGTTGAATACTCTTGGCAAAGTAGTCAGGATTTAGATGCCAAACAAAGAGAAATGATTCTGGCAGCACTTCATGATCGTATGACTGAGGCTCTCGTAGATGATCTGTCTGCGGCCGATCCGCTTTACCAAACCCTTTCTGATCGTCCATTAAAACGTATCCCCATTCTCAGTGAGGGTAAGAATGCCCTTGATCAAGCTAATCAAGAGCTCGGCTTGGCGCTATCTGAAGATGAAGTTATTTATTTGCTTGAGAACTTTCAGCGTTTAAAGCGTAATCCTAGCGATGTCGAATTAATGATGTTTGCGCAGGCTAATAGTGAACATTGTCGCCACAAAATCTTTAATGCAAGCTGGACAATCGATGGTGTAGATCAAGATCGCTCTTTATTTGCCATGATCCGCAATACCCATCAATTGAATCCTGAAGGTACTGTGGTGGCGTATTCGGACAATTCGGCGATTATGGAGGGTTGTGAAGCAGAAGTGTGGCACCCACAAGGTACAAATCATCAGTACCAAAAAGATACCCGCTTGGTTCATACCTTAATGAAGGTAGAAACCCACAATCACCCGACTGCAATTGCACCGTTTCCTGGTGCTTCAACAGGTGCTGGCGGCGAGATACGGGATGAGGGCGCAACAGGTATTGGCGGACGTCCTAAAGCAGGCTTAACGGGCTTTTCTGTTTCTAATTTACAAATTCCCGGGACCGACTTACCTTGGGAAGCCGAAGTCTATGGCAAGCCAGATCGGATTGCGACTCCTTTGCAGATCATGATTGATGCTCCCTTGGGTGGAGCGGCATTCAATAATGAATTTGGCAGACCGGTATTGGGCGGCTACTTCCGCGTTTTTGAACAAACTTTAGACGGCTCACGTCGCGGTTATCACAAGCCCATCATGATTGCAGGTGGGATTGGGGCAATTGACTCGATTCATACCCATAAAAAACCCATTGAGGCAGGGCATTTGCTTGTGCAATTAGGTGGTCCTGGCATGCGCATTGGTATGGGCGGGGCGACTGGTAGCTCAGTAGCAACGGGCACTAATACGGCTGATCTCGATTTTGACTCTGTACAACGAGGTAATCCAGAGATGGAGCGTCGTGCACAAGAAGTGATTAATGCCTGCCGATCGATGGGTGAGCGCAATCCTATTGTTTCTATTCATGATGTAGGTGCAGGCGGGCTCTCGAATGCATTTCCTGAATTAGCAGATGGCGCTAATCTTGGCGCTCAGTTCCAGTTGAGAAAGATTCTGCTCGAAGAGAGCGGTATGAGTCCAGCAGAGATCTGGTGCAATGAATCACAAGAACGCTATGTTCTGGCTATTGCAGAAAAAGATATCGACTTGTTGAAGTCACTTTGTGAGCGTGAGCTTTGCCCATATGCCATTGTGGGTGTTGCTACGAGCGAGAGACAGCTTCAGTTGAGCGATAGCACACAGACGAATAACCCAGATGCTGCTTTACCAATTGATATGCCAATGGAAGTATTGTTAGGCAAACCACCTCGCATGCATCGTGATGTTCAAACTATTGAACAACACTTTCCAGACCTCAATCTCACTGATGCTAAGTTATCGGATTGTGTTGCCTGGGTTCTGCAACAGCCTACAGTAGCAAGTAAATCCTTCTTAATTACGATTGGCGACCGCACTGTTGGTGGTCTTAATGCGCGCGATCCTTTTGTTGGGCCATGGCAAGTTCCCGTTGCGGACTGTGCTGTCACTCTGATGGATTACCAAGGTTTTCGTGGCGAAGCCATGACGATGGGTGAACGTACTCCGCTAGCTGTGGTCAATGCTCCAGCAGCAGCCAGAATGGCAGTGGGTGAGGCTCTAACCAATTTACTAGCAGCCGATATTTCAGGTCTACAAGGTGTAAAACTCTCTGCAAACTGGATGGCAGCTTGTGGGTCCCCCGGGGAAGATGCCAAGCTCTTTGATTCCGTCAAAGCAATTGGGTTGGATTTATGTCCAGCGCTTGGCATCTCTATACCGGTAGGTAAAGATTCTTTATCGATGGCTACCGAGTGGAAAGATGGTCAGCAGAATAAAAAAGTAACCGCGCCAGTGTCACTAATTATTTCAGCTTTTGCGGCCGTTGCGGATGTTCGCAAGACTCTGACCCCGCTACTAAAGTTGAATGATCAAGCTGGTAAGCCCGTCGAGAGCGAACTGATTTTGATTGATCTGGGCAGAGGTCAAAACCGAATGGCTGGAAGTATTTTGGCCCAAGTACTTAATCAGGCAGGCAATTTCACGCCTGATGTGGATCATCCCGAGGATATCAAGGCTCTTGTTCGGTCTCTGAATATCTTGAGACAGCAAGGAAAAATTCTTGCCTATCACGACCGTTCTGATGGCGGTCTATTTGCTTGTATCTCTGAAATGGCATTTGCAAGCCATTGCGGCATCTCCATCAACGTGGATATGATCACTCTCGATCAAGATCATGAATCTGACTATGGTGATGCTAAGAACTGGGCGCAACAAGTCGAAGGTCGACGTCACGAACAAACCCTGCGGGCCCTATTTAATGAAGAGTTGGGCGTAGTGATTCAAGTGCGTCGTGAGCAACGGGATGAAGTCTTCGCCGTCCTTCGTGAACATGGCTTAAGCGCTTTTAGTCACGTTGTTGCTAAACCAAATCAAAATGGTCATATCGAAATTTGGCGTGATGCCAAAAAAGTCTTTTCTGAACCGCGTCAAGTACTCCAAAAAATGTGGAGTAATACGAGCTACCAAATCGCTAGATTGCGTGACAATCCCGATTGCGCTGATAGTGAGTTTGAACGTTTAGATGATCTTGCAGATCCTGGAATGTCACCTAAGCTCAATTTTGATATGACAGAGAATGTAGCTGCGCCATTCATTCAGTCTAATGCTAGACCCAAGGTAGCTATCTTGCGAGAACAAGGTGTGAACTCTCATGTAGAAATGGCTTATGCTGTTCACTCAGCTGGATTTGATAGTCATGATGTCCACATGTCTGATCTCCTCTCAGGCAAGGCTAAATTAAGTGACTTCCGCGGCTTGATTGCATGTGGTGGCTTTAGCTATGGCGATGTTCTGGGGGCTGGCGAAGGTTGGGCTAAAACGATCCTATTTAATGGAGCCTTACGCGATCAATTTTCAGCTTTCTTTAATCGTCAAGATAGCTTTGCTCTGGGCGTATGTAATGGTTGTCAGATGATGAGTAATTTGTCGAGCATCATCCCTGGCGCACAAGCCTGGCCCAAGTTCACCCGCAATCAATCAGAACAATACGAGGCACGCTTGGTAATGGTAGAAGTGATGTCATCGCCCTCTATATTCACTCAAGGCATGGCTGGTAGTCAGCTACCTATTGCGATTGCCCATGGTGAAGGCTATGCAAACTTTAGTCAGCAAGGTAATCTTGAAGCTATTCAGAAACACAGTTTGGCAACCATGCGTTTCGTGGATCACTATGGTCAAGCAACGCAGACTTATCCACTGAACCCCAATGGATCGCCTGGTGGTTTAACGGGTGTAACGACAGCGGACGGTCGTTTTAGCGTGATGATGCCGCATCCAGAGCGTGTATTTAGAGCAGTTCAAATGAGTTGGTGTCCTTCTGAGTGGCTTAATACACAAGATGCAAGCCCTTGGCTGAGGCTATTTCAAAATGCCCGTCGCTGGGCCAATTAACTTGCTTGGAATGGAGCCAGTAACCTTCTCTGAGAGTGGCGGCATTCGTTATCTTCATTTTGGTAGTGAACTGATTCAAGGGGCTATGCGTATACGCGACCCTGATGAGATTTATCTGGAGTACAACCAGCAGATGATGGCATGGCTATTGTTCCTAGAAACTAGACCTAAGATGCAAATCGCTCAACTTGGTCTAGGTACGGGTGCTTTAACGAAGTTCACTTATCGTTACTGCCCATCCGTGACCAGCACTGTGATTGAACTGAACCCAGCAGTCATTGTGTCTGCTCGAACTATGTTCAACACACCTGATGATGGTCGACGCCTCAAAACGATTCAAGTTGATGCCAAAGTTTTTGTTGCAGATCCTACTAATCATCACAAATTTGATGCGATTCAAATTGATTTATACGATGCCATTTGTGATGGGCCATCAGCAAGTTCTTTGCGCTTTTATCGAGACTGCTTTCAGACCCTCAAATCACCGGGAGTCATGACAGTTAACTTGTTTTCTAGGCATAAGAGCTTTGATATCAATCTGAATAATATTTGCGAAGCTTTTGATAACCGCGTTTTACTATTTCCTGAATCGCATGACTGTAACGTTGTAGCCATGGCTTTCAAAGGTCCGTTACTAGAAGTCGAGTGGCAAGATGTATCTAAACGCGCGAAATTACTTGAACAGCAAACGGGCTTGCCAACCCGATCTTGGGTCAAGGGCTTAAGTCAGGTCAATGCCCGGCAAGAATCACAACTCAGAATCTAATTTGATAAAGAAAAAGGCGATCAAATGATCGCCTTTAATGTAACCATAAAGAGTTACCTAGATAGTGACAGTATCAGCAACATCGCTGAAAGATTTCATCTTGTCGAAGTTCATGTACTGGTATACCTCCGCAGCCTTACTATTGAGGTTTTGCACCTGCTCTAAATATTCTTTAGGAGTAGGGAGCTTACCGAGCAAGGCAGCTACTGCAGCCAATTCAGCAGAGGCAAGATAGACACGGGTATCGATACCCAATCGGTTCGGGAAGTTGCGAGTAGAGGTAGACACAGCAGTCGAGCCTTTACGAATTTGAGCCTGGTTACCCATGCAAAGAGAGCAACCCGGGCTTTCCATGCGGGCACCTGTACTGCCGAGCATGCCGTAATAGCCTTCTTCCATTAGCGTCATGGCGTCCATTTTGGTAGGGGGCGCTATCCATAAACGGGTTGGCATATCTTTCTTACCTTGCAGAACCTGACCAGCAGCACGGAAGTGGCCAATATTGGTCATACATGAACCAATGAATACCTCATCGATCTTGTCGCCAGCAACTTCAGATAAAAACTTCACATCATCTGGATCGTTAGGGCATGCCAAGATAGGCTCTTTTATTTCCTCTACATTGATCTCTATGATTTCTGCGTAATCGGCATTTTCATCTGCCTTAAGTAACTGAGGATTAGCAATCCAAGCTTCCATCGATTTAATCCGGCGCGATAAGGTCCGCTTATCTTCGTAGCCATTGGCGATCATCCACTTCATCAAAGTGATATTGGAACGCATGTATTCAATGATGGGCTCTTTATTTAAATGCACTGTGCATCCACCAGCAGAGCGTTCGGCAGAAGCATCAGACAATTCAAAAGCTTGCTCCACTTTGAGTTCAGGCAAGCCTTCGATCTCCAGAATGCGACCTGAGAAGATATTTTTCTTACCTTGCTTTTCAACGGTAAGCAAACCACGCTTGATAGCGTAGAGCGGAATTGCATTGACGAGATCACGCAAAGTAATACCGGGCTGCATCTTGCCTTTGAAACGTACCAGCACAGACTCAGGCATATCCAATGGCATCACGCCCGTTGCAGCAGCAAATGCCACTAGGCCAGAACCTGCGGGGAAGGAGATGCCAATAGGGAAGCGAGTATGACTATCACCACCTGTGCCGCAGGTATCAGGTAATAGTAAACGGTTCAACCAACTATGAATCACGCCATCACCTGGACGCAAAGATACGCCACCGCGATTAGTCATGAAAGAGGGCAGTTCATGCTGAGTTCGAATGTCGACTGGCTTTGGATAAGCTGAGGTGTGGCAGAAGCTTTGCATCACCAAATCGGAAGAGAATCCTAAGCATGCTAAGTCTTTTAATTCATCACGGGTCATTGGACCGGTAGTATCTTGCGAGCCCACTGTAGTCATGTGTGGCTCGCAATAAGTCCCAGGACGAACACCCTGACCTTCGGGTAATCCGCAAGCGCGACCAACCATTTTCTGGGCCAGCGTGAAACCTTTTTTGTTATCAGCGGGGCTCACTGGTAAACGGAATTCAGTTGAAGCAGGAAGACCCAGAGCAGCGCGGGCTTTGGCTGTTAAGCCTCGACCAATAATGAGGGGGATGCGACCACCAGCGCGGACTTCATCCAAGATTACAGGGGACTTCAAAGCAAAACTGGTAATTTCTTTACCATCTTTGAAAACCTTGCCATCGTACGGGCGCAATTCAATGACATCACCCATCTGCATTTGAGAAACATCAAGCTCAATCGGTAACGCGCCTGAATCTTCCATAGTGTTAAAGAAGATGGGAGCAATATTGCCACCGAGACATACGCCACCAAAGCGCTTGTTTGGAACAAACGGAATGTCTTGACCAGTCCACCACAAGACTGAATTGGTAGCTGATTTACGGGATGAACCGGTGCCGACCACATCACCAACATAAGCAATCAAGTTGCCTTTTTTCTGGAGTTCAGCGATTTGTTTCATTGGACCGCGCACGCCAGGCTCGTCTGGCTCGATACCCGCACGCGGGTTTTTCAACATCACGGTTGCGTGCAGTGGAATATCAGGACGACTCCAAGCATCTGGAGCAGGGGAGAGATCATCGGTGTTGGTTTCGCCAGTGACCTTAAAGACGGTCAGCTTCATGCTCTCTGGCACCGCTGGTCGGCTTGTAAACCACTCCGCATCGGCCCAGCTTTTCATGACTGCTTTGGCATGCGCATTGCCTTTATCGGCTAACTCATGCACGTCATTAAAGTAATCAAACATCAAGAGGGTTTTCTTGAGAGCTTGTGCAGCCGTTGCTCCGCATTCGGCGTCAGCCAATAAATCAACTAGGGGTTTGATGTTGTAGCCACCTAACATGGTGCCCAAAAGTTCAGTTGCTTTAATGCGCGAGATCAAAGGTGATTTTTCTGTGCCCTTGGCAAGCGCTGCCAAAAACTCAGCCTTCACCATAGCTGCCTCATCAACACCTGCGGGAACACGATGGGTAATCAGTTCAAGCAGTTCAGTCTCAGTCCCTTTGGCTGGGTTCTTTAATAAATCAACCAATTTAGAGGTTTGATCTTTGGATAAAGGAAGGGCTGGGATACCTTGGGCTGCTCTTTCAGCAACTTGGGCGTTGTAGGCGTCTAACATCGTATTTCCTATGGGATAAGTTAACTATTGAAAAGCCAGGCAGGACCGATGAAAACCGATACCTGAACACCCCCATTGTAAATCCACAAAAGTGCGGTGAATATGGGTTTTACTACTGATTTTTGGGGAAAATCCCTAAAAAAGGCTCAAATCACTGTTTCTTCTTTTAAGGCCCAAACTAAGGCCGCTACCCATCCCAATAAGGACCACCCCAAAAAGAGATTCAAGGCAAAAATAGCCCCAGTATTGGCGCGGCGTTTATTAAAAGCGATAGCAAACGGCAAAAGGTAAAAGAGGGTGCAGATGCTAATGAGGATGGCGAAAAAGAGGCGCATTAGAGTCTATTTCTCACGAATCCAGCTCTGGGTCCGGCCAATGAGAGGAATGCCCAGGTAAGCCCTTAAATCCAGTTTATTGCCCTGATCTAGCAACTTAATGTCTGCACGATAAATTTCCCCATCATCGGGGTCTAAGATCCGACCACCAGAATATGTGCTATCCCCATCTTTTTTGAGCCCGCTCAGTATTTCCATGCCAACTACGGGCTTATCTTTTCGGTAATCGGTACATTTAATGCAGGTTGGCATTCCGCTGGGATCCAGAATTTTGATCACTTTTCCGGCAAAAAGACCGTTTTGTTCGCTGATCTGGACTAGAGCAGCAGCTTGATTGGTCTCGTCATCAAAGGTTTTCCATAGCCCAACAATCGAGCCTGCATCTTGAGCGAGGGCTGAACCAGCAATCAAAGCGCCAAGGGCTGTCAATGCCCAGACTCTAAAAATTCGTGTCGGATTTGCAATTTTGAAGCAATTTTTCATGTTTTTCTGCGTCGTCCAGCGATATATTTCTGTCATCTTAACCTTCTTAAAATCTGAACTAGCAAACCAGCTATCGTTATAATTACTTTTTCCAACAGAGCTTAAGCGATGACTAAATACGTTTTTGTCACTGGTGGCGTGGTTTCTTCCCTAGGGAAAGGAATTGCAGCTGCCTCGCTTGCCGCGATTCTTGAATCCCGCGGCCTGAAAGTCACCCTCCTAAAATTAGATCCCTACATCAACGTTGACCCTGGCACGATGAGCCCGTTTCAGCATGGCGAGGTATTTGTCACTGAAGATGGGGCTGAAACCGATCTGGATTTAGGTCACTATGAGCGCTTCGTATCAGCGAAGATGCGCAAGAGCAACAACTTCACAACTGGTCAAATTTATGAATCGGTGATTCGTAAAGAGCGTCGTGGCGAGTATTTAGGTAAAACAGTTCAGGTTATCCCCCACATTACCAATGAAATTCAGGCCTTTGTGGAGCGTGGTGCACTTGCGAGCCATGAAGGTAAAGCCGATGTTGCCATCTGCGAGATTGGCGGAACAGTGGGCGACATTGAATCACTACCATTCTTAGAGGCTGCGAGGCAGATGAGCTTGCGTTTGCCAGCCCATAGTTGCGCATTCGTACACTTAACCTTAGTCCCTTACATTAGTAGTGCAGGTGAGTTGAAAACCAAACCCACTCAGCATTCAGTTCAAAAATTACGTGAGATTGGCATCATGCCAACCGTATTACTTTGCCGTGCAGATCGTCCGATTCCGGAAGATGAAAGAGCGAAGATTTCGCTGTTTTCGAATGTGCGCGAGGAAGCGGTGATATCTGTTTGGGATGTGGATACGATTTATAAGATCCCAGAAATGCTCCACGCACAAAAGATGGATGACTTGATCTGTCGCGAACTGGATATTCAGGCTAAACCTGCCGATCTCTCGGTTTGGGCTAAGCTTGTATTTGAAATGGCTAACCCACAACACGAAGTCACTATTGGTATGGTGGGTAAGTATGTTGACCTCACAGAGTCATACAAGTCGCTAATTGAAGCTCTGCGTCATGCCGGTATTCATAATCACACCAAAGTCAACATTACCTATATTGATTCGGAACAAATTGAAGCGAATGGCGTTGACTGCTTGCAAAATCTAGACGCTATCCTTGTGCCCGGTGGATTTGGTAAGCGTGGAACTGAAGGCAAGATTGCAGCAATTCGTTATGCTAGAGAAAACCAGATTCCCTACTTAGGTATCTGTTTAGGTATGCAGTTAGCAGTCATTGAGTTTGCCCGTCATGTCGCTAATATTGAACATGCCAACAGTACCGAATTTGATCCTGACACCAACCATCCAGTCGTTGCTTTAATTACTGAATGGATGGATCGTGAAGGACGGGTTGAGAAACGCGGTGATGATTCTGATCTCGGCGGAACCATGCGACTTGGATCGCAACGTTGTCCTGTTTTACCAAATACACTGGCCCATAAGATCTATGGCGGAGAAGTCAATGAGCGTCATCGCCATCGTTACGAAGTGAATAATATTTATGTACCGCGCCTTGAGAAGTCAGGTCTCATCATTTCTGCTAGAACCCCAAGTGAATCCCTTCCTGAAATGATGGAGCTGCCCCAAGCGATGCATCCTTGGTTCTTTGGTGTTCAATTCCATCCAGAGTTCACCTCAACACCGCGTGATGGTCACCCCTTGTTTCTTGCTTATATCAAAGCGGCATTAGCCCACCATGATACTGCTCACAAAATTGCAGCTTGATGTGTATCTGCATCAATCTTCACACTCAACAGAATCTCTAAGGACATCTTTATGAAACTCTGTGGCTTTAATGTTGGCCTTGATCAACGCTTCTTTCTGATTGCGGGCCCTTGTGTGATCGAATCAGAACAATCTGCTCTGGATATCGCTGGTGAACTGAAAGGCATTACTGGCGCACTCAATATTCCATTCATTTACAAATCATCTTTTGATAAGGCCAATCGCTCCTCTGGCTCTTCATTCCGAGGGCTCGGCATGGAAAAAGGCCTGGAGATACTTGCTAAGGTAAAGCGTGAAATTGGTGTTCCAGTGTTGACGGATGTACACGACATTAACGAGATTGATGAAGTAGCTAAAGTCGTTGATGTGTTACAGACCCCGGCTTTCTTATGTCGACAAACAGATTTCATTCGTGCCTGCGCTCAAAGCGGCAAGCCAGTCAACTTTAAGAAGGGTCAGTTCTTATCGCCGCATGAGATGTTAAATGTCATTGAAAAAGCAAGAGCTGCTGCAAAAGAAGTTAATCTTCCAGATCAATTCATGGTCTGTGAGCGGGGCGCTTCGTTTGGTTACAACAATTTAGTTTCAGATATGCGTAGCCTAGCTATCATGCGTGAAGCCAATGCACCTGTGGTGTTTGATGCGACTCACTCGGTTCAGCTGCCTGGCGGCCAAGGTAATACTAGCGGTGGTCAACGGGAATTTGTTCCTGTGTTGGCCAGAGCGGCTGTAGCCGTGGGTATTAGCGGCCTCTTCATGGAGACCCATCCAGATCCTGCAAAAGCACTATCAGATGGTCCTAATGCTGTTCCCTTAAATCGTATGAAAGAGCTACTGGAATCCTTGGTAGCGATTGATACGATCGTTAAGAAGGGCAATTCCTTTTTAGAGAACAGTTTTAAATAACATTTACAGTCTTTAGGAGAATTACATGAGTGCCATTGTTGATATCATCGGCAGGGAAGTTTTAGATTCTCGCGGTAATCCCACAGTTGAGTGTGATGTACTGCTCGAGTCTGGTGTGATGGGGCGTGCTGCTGTTCCTTCTGGAGCATCTACTGGTTCTCGTGAGGCGATTGAGTTACGGGATGGTGATAAATCACGCTACTTGGGCAAGGGTGTTCTAAAAGCGGTTCAAAACATCAATTTGGAAATTGCTGAGTCTATTCTGGGTTTAGATGCCTCTGAACAAGCTTTTCTGGATCACACCCTCATTCAATTAGATGGCACACCGAATAAAGCGCGTTTGGGTGCGAACGCAACCCTTGCGGTATCGATGGCAGTTGCCAGAGCTGCGGCTGAAGAGGCTGGTCTGCCTTTGTACCGTTACTTTGGAGGTTCAGGCTCTATGCAGCTTCCTGTCCCCATGATGAATATCGTCAACGGCGGTGCCCATGCTAATAACAGCTTGGATATTCAAGAATTTATGATCATGCCGGTTGGCGCTAAGAGCTTTAGAGAGGCTTTGCGTTGTGGAGCTGAAATTTTTCATGAGCTCAAAAAAATTATCGGCGCGCAAGGCATGCCAACTTCAGTAGGCGATGAAGGTGGCTTTGCGCCAAACTTCAAAAGTAATCATGAGTGCTTAAGTACTATCCTTAAAGCAATAGAAGGCGCTGGATATGAAGCTGGTAATGATGTGCTGCTGGCTCTAGACTGCGCTGCTAGTGAGTTTTATAAAGATGGTAAATATCAATTGGCTGGCGAAGGCTTACAACTTTCAGCTAGCGAGTTTGCTGACTACCTTGGTCAATTAGCTGATCAATTCCCAATCGTATCCATTGAAGATGGCATGCATGAGAGTGATTGGGATGGTTGGGCAGACATTACTCGCAAGCTAGGTAAAAAGATTCAGCTAGTGGGTGATGATCTCTTCGTTACCAATACCAAAATTTTGCAAGAGGGTATCGACAAGGGTATTGCAAACTCGATCTTGATTAAGATCAACCAAATTGGCACATTGACAGAAACCTTTGCCGCAATTGAGATGGCGAAACGCGCTAATTACACAGCAGTGATTTCACATCGCTCTGGCGAGACTGAAGACAGTACGATTGCTGATATTGCGGTGGGCACCAATGCTGGTCAGATCAAGACAGGTTCTTTATCGCGCTCTGATCGGATTGCCAAGTACAACCAGTTACTCCGCATTGAAGAGGATTTAGGTGACGTAGCCAGTTACCCAGGCAAATCTGTTTTCTACAACCTCAAGCGTTAGTTAAATAAGCACCCTGATTCGACTATGCGCATCATTGTCTATTCCATGTTGGTATTGTTGCTGGTTATTCAGTACCCACTATGGCTAGGTAAGGGCGGCTGGCTCAAGGTCTACGAGATGGAGAAGCAGCTTGCGCTCCAACAGGCTAAAAATAGTGCTTTAGCACTGCGCAATGCCAAGCTGGCAGGGGATGTTGCTGATTTAAAGGATGGGACTCGTGCGATTGAAGAGCGTGCCCGCGTAGAGCATGGAATGATTAAGGACGGTGAATTCTTTATCCAAATCCTACCTAGCAATGCCACATCCCCAAGTCAAGATATACCTGATGGTGTGAAGGTTACTAAAGCCAAATAGGAAAATTTAGTGCCCACTGGATGGTGGACTAGTAGCATCGCTCAGCAGGTCAGTGCTAAAGACCTGACGACAGTCCACTGGATCAAACTGATATTCCTTGCCGCAAAAATCACACGCCGTTTCTACTTTACCTCGTTCGCTCAGAATACTTTCAACCTCTTGTTCGCCTAACATTCGCAAAACATCGGCTACTTTAGAACGTGAGCAGCGGCAAGCAAAGTGAATGGGTCTGCTGGGGAAGCTGCGCACCCCATAGTGTGAAGATTCCTCTAGAAACAAGCGGCGCAGAATTGTTTGAGGCGGAAGGGTCAAAAGCTCTTCATCGGTAATGGTCTCGCCAAGCGTTTGAATCCGCATCCAACCCTCGTCAGCAGTTTGAGGGTCTAAATGGGTGTGGCCGCCAGAATTCGGTAAACGTTGCAAAAGTAGGCCGCCAACTTGAGTTTCATTCGAGGCTAACCAAATTCGCGTTTCTAATTGCTCAGAATTTTGCATATACAAGCTTATTGCTTGGGCAACACTTTCAACAGGGCGGATGACGGCGCCTTGGTGATCTTGTAAAGCGACGATCCCTTGATAAGGTGGATTGCCGGCTTGACGGTCGGCAGGGTCAAGGGTAATAACGAGACGACCGCTATTACTAGCATCCAGCATTTGGGCTAAGGTCGCATCAGTAGGTATTTCAGTAGGGTCTACTGACAGCTTGACTGTTGCTCGCATAGAGAGGTCGGATTTACATTCGACCACTAGTAAAGAAATTGGACCAAGGCTTTGCGCCTGAATAATGAGAGTGCCATCAAATTTGAGGCTGGCGCTCAGAAGGGTGGCTGCAGCTACAAAATCCCCCAATACTTTTCGTACTGCGGGTGGATCATTCCGCCTCTCTAAGATCGCCTGCCAAGCGGTGCCGATTGAGACGATTTCACCTCGAACAGGGGCCCCATCACACATAAATACAAGAAGTTCGTTCATACCCTAAAGTATCCACGTTTTTCAGAATTTTTCCGATTTCGTCTGACCTGAGATAATGGGGTCTATGCAAATTCGTACACGTTTCGCCCCCAGCCCAACTGGCTTTATCCATCTCGGTAATCTCCGAAGCGCTCTTTATCCCTGGGCTTTTGCTCGTCATAACCAGGGCGATTTCATTCTGCGTATTGAAGATACCGATGTAGAGCGCTCCACCCAAGAATCCGTTGACGTGATTCTGGAAGGAATGGCCTGGTTAGGCTTAGATGTAGATGAAGGTCCGATCTATCAAATGCAACGCATTGATCGTTATCAAGAGCTTATCAAACAAATGCTTGATAGTGGGCTTGCTTACCCTTGCTATATGAGTGAGGATGAGCTCAATCGTTTGCGCGATCAACAAATGGCGAATAAAGAAAAGCCACGCTATAACGGCCTATGGCGACCAGAACCCGGCAAATCTTTGCCAGCAATTCCACCAGGTGTTTCACCTGTGATTCGGTTTAAGAATCCTATCGGGGGCTCCGTCATTTGGGATGATGCTGTTAAAGGCAGAATAGAAATTAGCAACGATGAACTTGATGATCTCGTGATTGCAAGATCTGATGGTACCCCGACCTATAACTTCTGCGTTGTCGTTGATGACCTTGATATGAAAATCACCCATGTGATTCGAGGCGATGACCACGTCAACAACACACCGCGCCAAATTAATATTCTCAAAGCCCTTGGCTCAGCTCCTCCCATTTATGCTCACTTACCAACAGTGTTAAATGACCAAGGCGAGAAGATGAGTAAGCGCAATGGTGCAATGAGTGTGCGTGATTATCAAAAAGAAGGGTATTTGCCTGAAGCCATTCTGAACTACCTTGCACGACTAGGATGGTCACATGGCGATGCCGAAGTCTTTACTAGAGAGCAATTTGTAGCTTGGTTTGATCTGGATAATCTTGGCAGATCACCAGCCCAACATAACCCAGAAAAGTTACTCTGGCTCAATCATCACTACATTCAAGAAGCCGACCCGGAAAAGCTGGCAGAGTCAGTTAGGCCATTTGCGGATGAGCGGGGCATTGATGTCAATCAGGGGCCAAGCTTTGTTCAGGTTGTCGCTTTATTAAAGGATAGGGCCAATACCCTCATTGAAATTGCGGAAGGGGCTAAGTTGTTTTACTCTCCTCCACCAGAGTTTTCAAAGGAGCAGATTGCTCAAAATATTCCTGAGGCGATTAAGCCAGTGATTCGTGATTTGATAGAGGCAATAACAAAGGCGGATACGACAAAAGAGGGCTATTCGGCTGCTTTTAAAGAAGTATTAGCCAAGCACCAACTGAAAATGCCAGCCCTAGCAATGCCAGTGAGATATGCCTTATTTGCCACCACCCAAACGCCAGCAATCGACTCTGTTTTAGTCGTTTTAGGGAAACAGGAAAGCATCAACCGGCTCGCCAAGGTCGTCCAGTAGGCAAATTGCTCTAAAGGGGCAAAATAGGATAAAATCTTGGATTGTTTTGAGTGTCTTGTGGTTATTTTGCGAGATTTAGGGGGTATAGCTCAGCTGGGAGAGCGCTTGCATGGCATGCAAGAGGTCAGCGGTTCGATCCCGCTTATCTCCACCAAGAAATCCACCAAGACAATTACGTGGTTCCAGGTCCCCATCGTCTAGAGGCCTAGGACATCACCCTTTCACGGTGAGTACGGGGGTTCGAATCCCCCTGGGGACGCCAGTTTTCTGGTTGAAGTAAAGTGACATGAAGTAAATGCGTTGTAATTTGGAGCGGTAGTTCAGTTGGTTAGAATATCTGCCTGTCACGCAGAGGGTCGCGGGTTCGAGTCCCGTCCGTTCCGCCAAATACAATAAAAAAGCCCTTCTTAAAGGGCTTTTTTATATTCCATTTCTGAAAAATTACTTTTTATTGTCTGTCGGCGAAGCGCTTAAATAATTAGAGCTATCAGTTGCGTTCGAACTAGCACTGCCTGAAGAGGTATTGGCTTTAGAGGAGCCTGTACCGCCTGATGTAACTGCATTGGATGGGCTTGTCTTGGCTGTACTTGCTAAAGAGGTTGTAGATGATGTTGAAGATTTACTCGTACCGCTTGAAGTGGTCGTTGAACTACTGGTTGAAGAGCTTACAGAAGTAGTACTTTTACTAGCCGTATTCAAGGCGGCTGTTTTTGCAGCAGCTGCAGCTGTTTTTGCAGCAGCTGCAGCTCCAGCTGCTTTTGCCGCCGCAGCGGTTGCGGCTGCTTTAGCTGCTGCCTGTTGTTGGGCAAGTAAGGCTGCAGCAGAAGCCTTTTGGGCTGCAGTCTCTGTAACGGCTAATGCGCTGGAACCCATTGCTCCAATGAAAGCTACTAGTAATGCCGCAGATATAAATGAAATCGGTCTCATGATTGCTCCTAGTGCAAATTAGGCACTTCAAAATTGCCGCTTAGTCTTTCTAAGAGTATCAGAGTTTTAGCATGCACAGTACGAGCATCAAAAAGCTCATATTCCGCATCGCGAAATCGCAAAATTCCCTGGATGTTATTTTTGCTCATTTTGGCTTGGTTATAAGCCTTAGTGGCTGCCTCCAAACGCTCTTTTGCAGACTGGTATTGAAGATAGGTCTGATTAATCTCGGTCACGATTTTGGCCTTTGTTGCCATCAAGCTAACCTCAAGCTCAGCCTGGCTATTAGCAGCAGTGGTTACATCGGAATTCATCAGAAAACCATTACCCAGGGGGACGTTCAATAAAAAGCTAAAGGCTTGTTGAGTTCCATAGTTGATGCCGCTGGATGCATAAGAGGGGGTTTGGGTATAGTAAACGCCAGGTAAAAAATCAATATTTTTGCTTGCTTTGACCACCTCCAAATTGGCTGCTGCTGACTCAACAGCTGCCTGACCTGAAGCAATATCGGCTCGATTTTCTTGAGCTCGAGCAATTAAGTCTTCCACTTTAAAGTTTTTTGCTTCTATATTTAAGGTGCCAACCGGCATGATCAGTTCGGAGCCTGTCTTGCCAACAAAATTGGCCATGCCATAGGAGTAGTACTTCAAATCGTTTGCAAGAACCTTTTGTGCAGCAATAAACTCAGCAGCTTGAGTAGATCCGCTAGCGCGATATTGATTTAGCGCATCGATCGCCTCTTGGTAGGACTGCCATAAGAGTTTGGTGCGTAGTGCGTCTATATAGTTAAACATCGCTTCAGTTTCAATTGCTTTGCCCTCCGTAATCATCTCAGCCAATTTACGTTTGGCATCCGCTTGGGCTTGAGCTTCGCGTGCAGAGCGCTTTCCCCAACCTTCTATTGTGACCATGGCGCCCAAAGTGTTGGAGGCAGGGTTGGTATAACCAGCATATGGAGCCTGGGTATACATACTGCCGCGAGCATAGGTAAGAATCGGACTTAGATAGGGCATCCCAGCATCTTTAGCATTTGCGTCGGCAGAGGCAATATTCAGCCTGCGTATTTTGAGGTTGGCATTTTCTTCGTTTAGCTCGCTAAGATAGTTGCCTAAACTGACGCTTCTATACTGGGTATTGTCTACTTTGAAAGGCGGCAAGGACTGTGCTTGGACACCCGTTACAAAAAATGATGTGAATAGAAAGCTATAGATCGAGATAGAAATTTTTTTCATAATCAATTAACTTCTAGAACGATTTTTGATCACGAGATTAGCCGTGTCTACAGCAAGCCTATCAACGATCTTTTCTTTTTCAAGTGCCTGATTAATAAAATTATTGACCTCATTTGCAACCACTTCTCGTTCGTTATCCACAGTGATCATGTGGTAAGAATTACCAAGCCAAATCATTCGACAGGTTTCGGAGGAAATTCCCCTAAGGATTATTTCTGGATTCTTTGGCGATGCAGTTTCGTCATCAATCGCATGAATGATTAAAGCGTCTGCTGTTATTGAGCTGAGTTCTTTTTTAGTTGCCTTAATGAGCTCCAAGGACTGATAGAGGTGAACTGCAGGTAAATGGGCGGCGCCAAGCTCGCTCACACTATTAGCCATGACCGCTTTTCGGATATGGCGTCTTAATTCAAGGTTTTTGACGCCAAACGGCTCTCTTTCTTTGTAGTGCCAATTACGGATTCCCAACGCAAATACCAGGGCGAGGAAAGGGTGATACCAAGGGATTGCCCAGCCATCAAATATAAAAACAGGGGAAAGAGCAACCACGCTATGAGCTTTACTATTTCGTGCTGCAACCGCCAGAGCGAGCGTCGCGCCCATACTCAATCCAACAACAGAAACAGAGTTATGCGATTGGGCAAGGTCAGTAATAAATTGGTCTACGCTATCGATCCACTCTTGATAGTTTGAAAGGCCGGTATGGGCAGAGTAGCCATTGATCTTAGGTACTGTATAGGTGTGATTTGACTGTTTTAGGAGTCGGGGAATGACGCCCATTTCCAGCTCTGAACCGCAAAGGCCTGGCAATAAAACTACCGCATGGCCTGAATTACCTTGATAGAATGTCTCGTATCGGTCTGTTTGCTCGGCTATGGATGTCATTGAGTCGAATTAGATGCCTATTAATTAATTACGACATTATTACTTATGCAGATTAAGAATTCGAAACGGTGGGCTCATTCCGGGATCCAAGCGTATTTTTTTGCAATATTCGGCGTTTTTGTCGCATTTAGCATACGGTATAGCCTCCATGATTTCTTGCAAGGCAATATTCCAATGACCTTTTTTATCCTCAACACCATCATCATTGCCTTGTTTTATGGCTTCATCCCCAGCCTGTTGACGATTTTTCTTTCTGTACCAATTGCCTTTTTCTTCTTTGTACCGCCTTTTGATTCTTATGAAATGCCAACGCCACAAGACGGCTTTGTTTTTATTTCTTATATTTCGATCGCGTTTATCGCTGTTGCGATTGTGGAATGGCTCCAGCGAGAGCGTTACAAGGCTGTCCTGATCTCTAAAGTGAGTGATAGCAATTTCCGCCTTTTAACTCAAGCTAGCCTCTCCCTCAAAAAAGCACGCGAGCAGGAAGTACGCGATTAAAGGGGTTCAAACCTCGATATCTGGTAAATATTGGCAAATTCCGGTTTCCTATGGGAGAATATTGGGATGAAGTCTTTACTAGCGATCCTTATCGGTCTTTCTATGTCCATTGCAGCCCAAGCGGCCGGTTTTGGCTATGATCCCTTTGCTGGTAAATCGCCGACTTCTGCCGGAGGCAATTCCAGCGCCGTCCGTCCTTCAGGGCCTGCAAGTCAGCCTGTAAAACCTGCGCCCACTGCCCCGGTTACTCCTGGTGCCCAACCTGTGAAATCAAAGCAGGGACCCAATATTCCTACACCACCAGCCGCAAAGAATTAATTCATTTTATTAATCGTTTTACCAGGCTGAGATTGTGGTGCCTTAGTAGCCGCTAAATAGAGTGGCTCCACCGCAGGCATTAGGGCATTTAACTGCTCAATTCTGGTTTCGCCAGAAGGGTGGGTTGATAAAAACTCTGGTGGATTCTTGCCTTGCGTGGCCTTGAGCATCTTTTGCCATACGGTGATGGCTGCACGGGGGTTATAACCAGCTCGCGCGGCTAACTCGAGACCAATCGCATCTGCTTCAGACTCATTCTGTCGTGAATTAGGCAATACCAAAACGTATTGCGCAACCTGGTTAGCCGCGTTTATGCCTGAGGCGTAATTGGCTCCAGCAGCTGCAAGCGCAACATTAGTTACGGCATTTTGGGCCAAAGCTTCAGATAGGCGCTCACGACCATGCTCACGCAGAGCATGGGCCATCTCATGCCCCATGATGGCGGCAATTTCATCATCAGTTAAGTTGAGTTGATCAATTATCCCGGTATAAAAAGTGATCTTTCCTCCGGGGGCGCAACTTGCGTTGAGCGTATTGGACTGGATCAAACTTAACTGCCATTCCCAGCCCTTGGTATCGTCTCTAAAAACTGTCGTCTGGGGGATTAATCGATTCGCCACTTGTTTTAAGCGTTCGTAGGTCGGGCCAGTCGTTATCAGAATATTCTTTTCTTTCGCCTTTTTGTTTTGCTCTTCAAAGCTGATAGCTGATAGCTTATTTACATCAGCAGAAGACACCACCATAAATTGTGAGCGATTGATTCCGACAGCGCCTGGTTTAGTGGTATTGGCACATGCAGTAAGGCACGCAATAAAAATGAGGCTTATGAAAAGCCTCATGTGATTTCCCTGGAATGACATCTACTACAAATTATTTTTTGGATCGGGTAATGGAGGCGGCCATTGCATCGGTGTAGATAACCTTAACCTGTTCGCCTGCATTTACATCATTGAGTAGGGTGGGGTTGGTAACGCTAACCGTGGTCACTTTTCCGCTTGGTCCTTTTACAGTCACCAGCTTTTTTTCACGATCGACAGCAATAATATCGGCAATGATCGTAGTCTTATTGGTTAATTTCTCTGAGGGTTTATCACCCTTGGTCTCTGTCAAAGTACTGGTTTCTACTTTGCTACGGACGCCATCACTTTTTGTTTTAATTAATTCAATCGCAACCCCTAATTCGTAGGTCAGGCTGAGGTGGTCACCTTTTTTGAGTTGATTGAAGTTTTTCACTTCAGGGCCTGCTACAAACTTTGAGACACCATCTTTATTTTTAAAGGTAATCGTTCTAGTTTTGTAATTAATGCCAAGGACATCACCTTCAAAGAGTTGGTATTGATTCTGCGTGACTGCAGCATCAATAACCATCGGCTTATCGGCAGGAGTAGAGGTCTGACTGTACGCCAATGAAGCAACTAAGCAAGTTGAGGCTATTAAATAGGTGAGGGGATTCTGATACGTTTTCATAAAATTCCTCAAAAGGGAGAAGTCGGTACTTCTAGATCTTATCGCATTTTTAAATGAGCCCCTTTATCGGACACCCCTTTCTTTGATAAGATCAAATCTCTTTATTTCTACATTTTTGAAAGTCTTTATGATTCAGTTCGCTGCCAATCTCACTATGCTGTTCAACGAATTCCCATTTTTAGATCGGTTTGAACAGGCCTCCAAAGCAGGATTTAAGGCTGTAGAGTTTTTATTTCCCTACGGCATACCAGCCGAAGATATTAAGGCTAAGCTGGATCAATATCATTTAAAACTAGTTTTACATAACCTCCCGGCTGGTAATTGGGATGGCGGGGAGAGAGGTATTGCTTGTCTGCCAGATCGTATTGAAGAGTTCAAGACTGGTGTAGCAGAAGCAATTCGTTATGCGGGCATATTGGGTGTTGGTCAATTAAATTGCTTAGCTGGCAAAGTTCCCGCTGGCGTTGATCACAAGCTGCTACATCAAACTTTCGTAAACAATCTTCGTTTCGCAGCTGCTGAGCTCAAAAAGAATCACCTCAAATTACTCGTTGAACCAATCAATGAATACGATATCCCCGGCTTTTACTTGTGCAGCACTCAGCAAGCCATCAGCATTTTGGATGAGGTAGGGGCAGATAATCTTTTCCTTCAATACGATATCTATCATGCTCAACGCATGGAAGGAGAATTGGCCAATACCATCACAAAATACTTTCATCGGATTGCACACATGCAATTAGCTGACAACCCTGGGCGTAATGAGCCCGGCACTGGAGAAATCAATTACCCATTCTTATTTCGTTTTTTAGAAAAGATTGGCTACAAGGGTTGGGTTGGCTGTGAATACAAGCCAGCTACCGACACTTTAAGCGGTCTGAGTTGGATGACTAAGCAACTAAAGTAGTTTCAACATAGTTATTGCGTTGCACTAAAAAAACTATATATTTACTAGGTGTTTTCTCTAGGCATTGACCTAAATCAATAAACAATGCTGTACAAAGCCTATTTAATAGATATGCAGGGGAGTTTTTTACTCGAGCTGCATCTATGAAGAATAACAATAAGGCTTTTGCCTTTGATATAAATCTATTTAAAGTAAAGGGTTGTTTACATGAAAATTTATCAAGCGATTAATAAGGTGCCGGGTGGGTTGATGGTTGTGCCACTGTTTATCGGTATGCTCCTCAATACGTTTGCACCAAATGCCATGAAGATTGGTGGCTTTACTCAAGCGCTTACCAATCAAGGCTATCCAACCTTTTTAGCGATGTACCTCTTTACTGTGGGTACCAAAATGACCCTCAATGCAGCGCCAACGATGCTTAAGCGTGGCTTCGGCATCATGTTCGCAAAAGTGGGTATTGCAATCGTAGTTGCGCTCGGCATTGCCCACTTCTTTAATGGTGACATCATTGGTCTAACGACTCTAGCAGTATTAGCTGCTATGAACGATACCAATGGCGGCATGTTTCTAGCATTAACCAGCACTTTCGGGAATAAAGAGGATGCTGGAACCTATGTTCCTCAAAGTATTGAAACGGGCCCCTTCCTGACAATGTTGGTTTTGGTGGGCGCTGGCTTGGCCGTCATTCCTTGGTTGACTATGTTCTCTGTGATCGCACCAATTATTGCAGGAGCAATTCTGGGTAATCTTGATTCAGATTTGCGCGAGTTCTTTGGTAAACATGAGCCAATCATCATTCCTTTTATGGCCTTCACACTAGGGCAGGGTATTAATCTTTCAGCCGTAACAACGGCTGGTCTCCCCGGAATATTGCTTGGCCTCTCCGTTTTGGTCATTACAGGTATTGTTTGTATTCTTGCTGATCGCTTATTGGGTGGCTCTGGAGTTGCCGGTGCGGCAGCCTCAAGTACAGCAGGCAATGCGACCGGCACGCCCCAAGCAGTTGCGCTCGCGGATCCTACCTTTGCTGCGATTGCCCCAATCGCCACAATTCAGGTAGCGGCTTCTGTAATCGTCACAGCTGTTCTTACTCCAATTTTGACGGCATTTATTTACCGTCAAAATAAAAAGAAGGCTGAAACACAATAAGACTGGCTTTCTCGGTGTTTCATGAGCGCAAGACTAACTATCTTGCGCTTTTTTCATCCCGCTTGTGCAGCGATGGCACTAAAATACCCACCTAAAGCAGATTTTTTCCCACAAATTAGAAGAGGTTTCCAGAAATGAGCAATAAATTAAAGTTAGGCTTTGTTGGTCTAGGAATTATGGGCGCTCCTATGGCAGGGCATTTAATTAAAGCTGGGCATGATGTATTTGTTACTACGAGAAGTAAGGTTCCCGATGACATTGCTCAATCTGCTGCTACACAATGCAAAACACCCGCTGAAGTTGCTCAACATGCCGATATTATTTTTACGATGGTGCCCGATACACCTGATGTTGAAAAAGTCTTGTTTGGTGAACATGGTATTGCCTCTGGCCTATCTAAGGGCAAGATTGTTGTAGATATGAGTTCGATCTCACCAATTCAGACTAAGGAATTTGCCAAAAAGATTAATGCTTTAGGCTGTGATTACTTAGATGCCCCAGTATCCGGTGGTGAGGTTGGCGCTAAAAATGCAACGCTATCGATTATGGTTGGTGGTGATGAAAAAGTGTTTGAGCGCATTAAGCCAATTTTTGAGCTCATGGGTAAAAATATTAATCTAGTTGGCGGCAACGGTGATGGTCAAACCGCTAAGGTCGCCAATCAAATTATTGTTGCCTTGAACATCGAGGCAGTGGGCGAGGCGCTCTTATTTGCTGCTAAGGCGGGCGCTGATCCAGCAAAAGTTCGCCAAGCACTTATGGGTGGTTTTGCTAGCTCCAAAATTTTGGAAGTTCATGGCGAACGCATGGTCAAAAGAACATTTGATCCTGGCTTCAGAATTGAACTCCATCAAAAGGATTTAAACTTGGCCCTCAATAGCGCCAAGGAACTGGGTGTTTCACTGCCAAATACCGCTACTGCACAAGCTTTATTTAATTCTTGTGCTGCATATGGTGGTAAGGCGTGGGATCACTCAGCAATGGTTAAGGCCTTAGAGAAGCTCGCCAACTTCGAAATCGGTCAGAAAGCTTAATTAACCTGTTACTTGATAAGCGATGCCATCTACTCTGGTTGTCTATTTACATGGCTTTCGTTCATCGCCGAGGTCTAGCAAAGCCGTTATGACAGGGCAGGGGATTGAATTGATATCATCCCCTAGCCACCCTTATGAGTGGTATTGCCCACAACTACTGGCTTCACCAAAACTCAGTATGGACATGGTGACCAAGCATATCGATCACAGCAGCGCAGACCGATTGGTGATCATTGGCTCCTCTTTGGGTGGCTTTTATACCAACTACCTGGCAGAAAAATACCAAGCAAAAGCGATTGTTTTAAATCCTGCAGTCTATGCTGCCCGGGAATTGGCTCCCCATGTTGGAATGATGACAGCCTACGATAGTGATGAGCCTTTTGATTTTCGTCCTGAATACATTGATCAATTAAAGGCTCTGCAAGTGGATCATATTAGTCATCCGGATCGCTATTTTTTAATCGCAGCAAAGGGCGACGAGCTTTTGGATTGGCAAGAAATGGTTGATTTTTATCCAGGAGCAAGGCATCTTATTCTCGAGGGCAGCGACCATGGCATCTCTGAATATGCAGAGCATTTGCCTGAGGTTATACGCTTTATTGCCGCATAAACTTTCCTTTGGCCAGCTGTATTGCTTCGGTCATGATTCTTCGGTAAGATGAATCAAACGACTAGCGGCTAAAACGCCATAGTCTAGAAAGGAGAGGTTGTGCTGAGCATTTTGAAATTAGATGCTGGGGGTATCCCTCAGTGCTGGGTCAATGCAGAGGAAGCTACCAAACATTACGCTGATAACAGTGTGCTTTGGACCCTTGGCGACCCCATTCTAAAAATGCGTGGCGGAATCTCCCGTGCAACAGGGCTTCAATCTGTTATTGAGCTGCATTCGATCATCGCCGTAAAAGGTTCAGCAAAAATTAATCTCTTTGATGTCATTCCTGGCATCACCAAGCGAAAGTTATTCCGGCGCGATCGAGGTTTGTGCGCATACTGCGGGGAACGCATTCACGAGGGCGATGCGGAAGCAGAGCATATTGTTCCCAACAGTCGCGGCGGTAAATACTCTTGGATGAATTTGGTAATTTCTTGCCGGCCATGCAATCAAAGGAAGGGCAACCGGACACCTGAAAATGCAGGTATGAGCCTCCTTTATGCCCCCTATATGCCTAGCTTGTATGAGGACATGATCCTCAAGGGCAGGAATATTCTTGCCGATCAGATGGATTTTCTAGCAGCCAACTTACCTAAAAACAGCCGCTTATTAGATAGCTTGAAACGCGTAGGGGTCCACTGGGATTAAAAGCTAAGGTTTATTCCCATTATTGCCTCGGTCTACAAGGGCGCCCATCATTGAGTAGAGTGCCGCGCCCGAAGTCGATACAGCAAATAGTCCAGTAAAGGCGATAAAAATAGGGAGTATTTCCCATTTATTGCTCAAGTGATAATTTCCATATCCAACGGTGGTGTACATCTCTCCAGCAAAGAAGAACGTTTTAGCGCTGTCTGGTAAAACTTCAAAGGCCAGGCAAATATAAGTCCAGGTCATGATTTGTAATAAGTGGCTCAAAACAATCAGCATAACTGCCACGAAGTAAGCGACGAAATTACCCCCATAAATATGGCGATCCTTCATCTTTTTATCTAGATTGTGAAATACACCTGCTATAGCAAGAACAATGAAGCTATGAATGGCCAATGTCACCGCTGTAGCCAAAGCAATGATCCAGATATCGCTGTTGCCTGATTCTTGTACAACTTGGTTATAGACAGTTTTGAAGCTCTCAAGGGAGTGGAGTATTTCAATATTCATGGTTAAATATCTTATTTGACATAATAATGATTATACGCATAATGGATTGTGGCTCAATGATGAAACTAGGTCCTGGAACGCCCTGGATATGGCTCTTTATAAAGCTTTTGCCAGCGCGATATCAAGCCTTCTTCTATCCAAGGATGGTCATACTGTGCGGCCATATCAATCGCACTGTAGCCCAAAGAATTACGCATTCTTAAGTCAGCGCCTTGGTCAAGCAAGTATTTAACAACATATTCATTGCCAGACATGGCGGCCATCATTAATGGCGTACTCCCATTTGGGCTGACGGAATTAACGTCAGAACCATGCTGGACTAAATACTTGGCTACATCTAGTCGGCCTTTTGAACAGGCATACAGTAATGGATTCCATCCACTCTTATTTACAGCCGCTTTCTTGCTTTCAACAAGAGTCTTGACCATTTCCAGATCCCCATTAATTGAAGCCATCATCAGTGGGGTTTCGCCATAGGAATTGGCTTTGTTAACGTTAATTTCAGGGCTTGAGAGTAAATAATCGAACACTTTGAGCGACTTTTCTTTAACGGCCAATACCAGCATAGGATCGCCATAGGGATCCGTCGTATTGACGTTTACGCCCGCTTTAACAAGATCTTTAACCTCAGACAGATCATCAAACTTGGCCGCCTTAGTGAAATCCGCTATTTGAGACGGTGTTTGACTATTGGCTGCACCAACTAGGCAAAAACTAAGTGCGATAAGCGCATAAAATAACTTCAAGCGTATGTTCAAGAAAATGCCCTATCTATCTGAAAACATTCAAAAAAGTTATCATAAGTTTGTTTAGCGAGTCGCTCTACAGAAACCCCTTTTAAATCCGCCACAAACTCGCCCACTTGGGCAACCCATGCGGGCTCATTGGTCTTGCCGCGATATGGGACCGGTGCCAAATAAGGCGAGTCTGTCTCAATTAGCAATTTATCGAGCGGGACCTGACGACACGTCTCTTGGAGGTCTTTCGCGCTTTTAAAGGTCACAATCCCTGAAAAGGAGATAAAAAAGCCCATTTCCATGGCTGCTTGAGCTACTTCTAGGCTCTCAGTAAAGCAATGCATTACCCCGCCAATCTTGCTAGCGCCCTCCTCCTGGAGAATTCTGAGGGTATCAGCAGAGGCGGAGCGGGTATGGATGATTAGCGGGCGTTTAGAAGCTATGGCGGCCCTAATATGGGTTCTAAAACGCTCGCGTTGCCACTCCATAGATTCATAGCTGCGGTCGCCCATCCGGTAATAATCCAAGCCAGTTTCGCCAATAGCAACAATTTTGGGGTGTTTTGCAGTCTCTACTAAAAACTCAAAACTGGGCTCGGGCGTGTCTTCGTAGTCTGGATGGACTCCAACCGAGGCATAAAGATGAGTATGGTCCTCGGCCAACTTGAGTACTTTGGGGAAATCCGGCAAGTCGACCGAAACACACAATGCATGCTGGACATTGGCTTTCTCCATATTGCTTAAAACCTCAGGCAGTCTGGATTGAAACTCCGGGAAATCGAGATGGCAGTGTGAGTCTATGAACATAGACTGTGATTTTAATCTTCAAAGATCTGTTGATACTGAGAAAGCAAAGCTTCCAACTGAACCCGATTTGCCAAAGGGTGGTTTTCGTGACGACGAGTGATTGTCAAAAGTTTCCAAAAACGGAGTAATTTAGCTAGGCGGGCTTGCTTGCTCAAAGTGAGAATGCCTGGCTGATGCTTAGGAAAATAGCGAGCATTGCCCCCTTCTATAACTGCCAGCAGATCGGCAACCCATCGTTGTGCTGAAGTGAGCAAGGGTCCCATCGGTGATTTATGAATTTTTTCAGCAAGCTCTAAAGAATTAATACGGCTTCCTTGAGATAAGCCCTGTAGCAAAATTCTGGAGGCTTGTATCGCAATCGAGAGTTCATCTTTATCATCTTGATGGTATCTGGCAAGCAGAGAATTAAAAACTGAGAACGGTGCACCGCCCTGTTCGTCATAAATAGTTTGAAGCTCATCCTCGTTTAACTTTCCACCAGTTGCTTTGGACACTCGATCCTTTAACCACGATAAACCCGTTTCTCGATCAGGTCTTGGGGCTGCAATTAAACGACAGCGAGAGCGAATGGTAGGCAGCACTCTCTCAAGACGATCAGCCAGTAGAAGAAATATGGTCTGAGCAGGCGGCTCTTCAAGAGACTTTAGTAATGTATTAGCAGAGTCTGGGCGCAAGGACTCTAGGGGGTAAATTAGGATCACCCGATTACCACCGCGATGCGTTCCAATAGAGAGGCCTTCAATGGCTTTTCGAGCATCCTCAATTGCTATATTTTTCTTTTCTTTTTTATCGGATGCTTCTTCATCATCAGCACTTGCCGTTTTTTTCTTCGGCGCCTCCGCATCTAAATCTAAATCTGATTTGGGTAATCTTTTTTGATGGGTTTCAGGTGCGAGAGCAATGAAGTCGGGATGATTTCCAGAATCAAACCAATGACAGGCCTCACAAGCATTGCAGGGCTTAGAGGTGGCAGTCGATTCACAAAGTAGCGCCTTGGCTAATTCAATAGCAAATTCAAACTTACCGATACCAGACTGACCATGAACTAAAACGGCATGTGGAAAATTCTGCAGGTCCACACTATTCCATAAAGGCTCAAGCCAAGGCGGAATGCTAGGCGCGGCAATATCGGTAGATGAATTCAGCATCGGCTAGATTGGCAGTTTGAGTAGCTCTAGATCACGCCAAATGACCTCTTGCGTTTGGGTGGCATCAACAATATGAAAACGTTTCATATCATTCTTTGCCCGACGTAAGTACTCTTGACGTACACGTTCAAAGAAATCCAGGTCCATTTTTTCAAATTTATCTGGAGCTCGCACTTTGGAGCGTCGAGCCTCTGCAACGGATCCAGGTAGGTCAAAGAGAATCGTGAGATTCGGTTGCAAAATAGTCTGATCAGATTTACCTTGGACCCATTTCTCAAGCGTATTTAATTTATCAAGACTCAGACCTCGACCGCCGCCTTGGTAAGCAAAGCTCGCGTCTGTAAAACGATCAGAGATGACTATTTTCCCAGCCAATAAGGCGGGCTCAATGATTTGGATTAGGTGCTCACGCCGCGCCGCAAACATGAGTAATGCCTCGGTCTCTAGATTCATGGGGGCATTTAATAGCAGCTGACGCAATTGCTCCCCTAATGCTGTCCCGCCAGGCTCTCGAGTCAAAACAACTTCGCGATTAGGAAAACGTTCTTTCATCAGCTTAGCAAAAGCATCGATGTGTGTACTCTTGCCTGCCCCATCAATCCCTTCGAAGCTAATAAAATATCCCGGATTAGAAGTAGTCGTCATATTACTTAATGTTGTTGAATTGGGGATGTTTTCTTGCGCTGATATTGATCAACGGCTGATTCATGTTCGGAGAGGGTTGTAGAGAAATGGCTAGTGCCATCACCCCTTGCAACAAAAAAGAGTGCCTTGCTATCAGCAGGCGCAACGGCCGCAAGTAAAGACTCCTTACTTGGCATTGAAATTGGCGTGGGGGGTAAACCTATATGCATATAGGTATTGTAGGGACTGCTCCTGCTCAAGTCGGCTTTACGTAAATTTCCATCAAATTTAGGGCCTATACCGTAAATCACGGTCGGATCCGTCTGTAGCTTCATGCCTTGTTTAAGGCGGTTTAGAAATACTGCGGCAATTAAATTTCGATCGCTGGGCCTCCCGGTTTCTTTTTCGATGATGGAAGCCAATATGAGGAGCTCATAAGGTGTCTTCAGCGGGCTGTTGATAGTCTTTTCAGACCAGGCAGATAAAAGTTGTTTTTGCATTGCTTGAGCTGCTCGCTGATAAATCACGATATCAAGCTCCTCGGGATCAAAAACATAAGTATCTGGGAAAAATGCCCCCTCTAAACTGGGATAAGCCAAATGCAACTGAGCTAGTAACACTTTTGAACTCATGGATCGTGTTTGATGGATCAAAGCTGGATGCGCATCAATCAAAGCTCTGACTTGCCAAATGGTCATACCTGGAATAATGGCAACGCTCTCTTTGACACGATCCCCCCTAGCCATCTGCAATAAGATTCTTCCCAACCCTGCATCAAGTGGAAAAAGATAGGTGCCTGGCTTTAATCTTGAGCCCACAAATAGAGCTCGGGCACTAATTTGTAAAACTAAGGGGTTGACTGAAAGGCCCTGCTCCTGCATTTGCCTGGCAATATTACTAAGCCCAGATTTAGGCTGAATTTTGACTTTGTAGCCTGAGGTAGCTGCGAAATTTGAATTTGCTGGCACAACTGTGACGAGGAAGATGGCAGCATAGAAAATCATCAACAGGGCTGCACATGCGCCAAGCAGCCATAACACCCAGCTTGGCTGCTTTTTTAGGTTTAATAAATTCATTTTCTGAAATTTTTGACTCATCACGCTATGATAAAAGCGTGAACACAATTTCCACTACAAAAACACAAAACTCTGGCGCTTGGGAGTCTACCCCCCTATCAGGCTGGGGTCTTATCCTAGTGGAAGGTCCTGATTCAGAGCAGTTTCTCCAAAACCAGCTGACAAATACAGTTTTAGGTATGCAGTCTGTGAAAGATACTGAAGTCGCCCAGGGCAATAATCAAGTGCGCTTAGTTGGTTACTGCAGTCCTAAAGGGCGTCTATTGGCTAGCGCTTGGCTGGCTCTGCAAACATACCCAGTAGAGTCCAGTGAAGTGAAACGCTATTACTTATTTATCTCAAAAGATATTGCGGGGAGTACTGCAAAGCGTTTGGGCATGTATGTGTTGAGATCTAAAGTCAAAGTCACCGACGTCTCTGATCATTGGATGATTGAAGGCAAGCTCAATCAGGATGCACAAGCTCAATATCTTTCTGCCTCTGATGAAATAGCCTTGCAACTTCCAGAGCTAGGTGTTGAGAGCCGCAATACTCAGCGCATTGTTTCGGCTAAGCCAAAACAAGCGCATTACGACGCTACTCATAGTGAAGTCTTGGAGATTTGGAATGATCTTGAAGTTATTAGCGGCATTCCCAGAATTGTTCTGGCAACCCAAGAGCAGTTTGTGCCACAAATGATCAATTTTGAATCGGTTGATGGTGTGGATTTCAAAAAGGGTTGCTATCCAGGTCAAGAAATCGTTGCCAGAAGCCAATATCGTGGTGTGATTAAACGGCGCCTCCATTTGGCACACTTCCTAAGCGGGGATGCTGATGTTATTCATTGCGGCCCCGCTACAGAACTATTTCATGCAAGCGACCCAAATCAGCCGGCCGGCATGGTCGTACTCTCAGCAAAAAACCCATCCAACCCCAACAGAATTGACCTCCAAGTCGAGCTTAAGCTTGAGGCGCTCGAAAAAGGGGAAATTCATTTGGGAGGCGCAGATGGACCTGTGTTAAAAATAGATCCATTACCTTACCCATTGATTGAAATCTAATTTCTAAACTTTTGATCTCGCCAGTATGTGCCTAATTCTTTTTGCCTGGAAATCCCATCCTGACTACCCTTTGGTAGTAGCGGCAAACCGTGATGAATTTTATGAGCGTGACACTCAAGCAATGCATTGGTGGCCGGAGCATCCCGACGTCTTAGCGGGCAGAGATAGCGCAGATGTTCTTGGCAGCCCTGGTACATGGCTAGGCTTCACAAAAACCGGTCGCTTTGCTGCTTTAACGAATGTCAGAGCTCCAAGCGAAAAACGACCTGATACGCGAACCCGTGGTGAGCTGTCCCTGATGTTTCTTGCAGGCAAGGATCGTCCCCAGGAATTTATTCAAACTCATGCAAAGCGATTCGATCAATACAACGGCTTTAATCTATTGATGGCTGATTTCAGCAATCCTGCAAATGCGGAGATGCACTGGGTTAGTAATCGTCTCATGATGGGTCAGCAGATTCGTCCCCGCAAGGTATTTCCTGAAAATCCTTTGACGCCTGGTGTTTATGGCCTATCAAATGCCATGCTTGATACACCTTGGCCTAAGGTAAATCATCGTGTAGCAGCCTTTGCACAAACTTTAGCAATGGATCATGGTGGTTTGAAGAATGCCGACCAGTACTTACGTTTACTGGCAGACACCCATGAAGCCAGTGATCATGAATTGCCTAGTACTGGTGTAAGCAAAGATTGGGAGAAAGCGCTCTCTCCTGCGTTTGTTAAAACTTCTTCGTACGGCACTCGTTCGAGCTCTCTACTCAGAGTCCGCAAAGATGGTTCTTTTGAAATGGTGGAACGTCGCTTTGATGCCAATGGAACCATAGGGCATGATGTCATCACGGGTGTCCTGAGCAATGCACCGGGTTCCAATTTATCGGTTTAGTTCGGGACTATTCCCAACGTAGGTCGTCGTTGATGACTTTTTCACCTGTGGCATTGCGAGTTGGCAAGCGTTTCAAGTATTTGAATGTCCCCGTTGCCATACAGCAGACTTCACCATGATCGTTATATAACTTCGCTTCGCAAAATGCCATTGTGGCAGTATGACGAACCGTCTCAGCATTCACGCGCAAGATTCCATTGGCCGCTTGCATAAAGTTATTCTTCAATTCAATCGTAACAACGCTACGATCTCCAGGATCTGCCGAGCGTGCTGCAACTGCCATAGCCACATCCATCAAGGTCAGCAAAACACCACCATGCGCAACCTCCCAAGTATTTTTATGCTCAGGCTTAAGTGCCAGCAAAATTTCACCCTTGCCCATTTCTGCACTGAGAAGGCGAACACCCAATAACTTTAAAAATGGGACGTTCAATTCCTCACCCAAATTGGCTAGCTGGGTGGAAGTCTGAGTTTGTAATGGCGTTGTCATAGGCTTGATTTTAAGCTTATTGTTGATCTCTTTTACGGTGTCAACCCAGTTTCTAGAATCCCCCTAGAATAGACAAACTATGGCATTTTTACTGCAAGGCGACGATGTATTACATCAAGTCAATCCCAGCCCCTTACCCGATCCTTATTGGGTCGCTTTTTCTGCTTCAGCCGCCAAGCTGATTGATATTCCCTTAGGACAAGACAAATACCCAAAAGATCCTAAATGGCTTGAGGTACTTGCAGGCAATCGCCTTGATCATGGATCTCACCAATTCGACAGACCCATTGCTACCGCCTACAGCGGCCACCAATTTGGTGTTTGGGCAGGCCAATTAGGTGACGGCCGAGCAATCTTACTGGGCGATATACATGGTCAGGAGCTGCAACTCAAAGGCGCTGGAAAAACCCGCTATTCCAGAATGGGAGATGGTCGTGCAGTACTCCGCTCTTCAATTAGAGAATTTCTCTGTAGCGAGGCTATGCACGGCTTAGGCATTCCAACTAGTCGAGCACTTGCCGTAGTGGGTTCAAACGAACCAGTGCACAGGGAGGAAATTGAAACTGCTGCAGTATGTACGCGACTTGCTCCCAGTTTTCTTCGTATCGGTCATTTTGAGCATTACGCATCGCTACAAAAGCAAGGTCGCTTGCAAGAGCTTGCCGATTACTTGATCAAGCACTTTTATCCAGAATGCCAATCAAGTACTGAGCCATATCTTGATTTATTCAAAGCGATCTCAGCAAAAACTGCACGCTTAGTCGCTCAATGGCAGGCGGTTGGGTTCTGCCATGGGGTATTGAATACCGACAACATCAGCGCCTTGGGCTTAACCATCGACTATGGTCCATTTGGATTTTTAGATCATTTCCAGATTGATCATATTTGTAACCATAGTGATACCAGTGGTCGGTATGCCTATCATCGTCAACCCCAAATCATGCACTGGAATATGGCCTGCTTAGCCAGTGCCATGTGCCCCCTGCTTGAACTCAAGCACCCCAGCGAAATAGCACAGACATTATTGCGAACTGCTTTAGAAGAATTTCCGAAGATCTATACTAACAACTGGCAGAGTTTATTCAGGACTAAGCTAGGACTGCAGACAAGCCAACATGAGGACATCACCCTCATCGAAAGATTGCTTCAAACAATGCACGATGCTAGGGTAGACTTCACCTTCTTCTTTAGAGCACTTGCTAACTACGACTCTATCAATCTTCAACCTCCCAAAGAGGCTCGCGATCTATTTAATCATCTTGCAGTCATTGATGAATGGTTTAAAGATTATGGTCATAGACTTCAATCCGAGAAGAGTGTTGATGAAAAAAGGAAGATACTCATGAAGGCTTGTAATCCAAAATTTATTTTGCGCAATCATTTAGCCCAACATGCTATTGAAAAGGCTCAAGCACATGACTATTCTGAGGTCAGCAAACTATTGGGTATTTTGGAGCATCCCTTTGATGAGCAAGAAGATAATGAAGCCTACGCCAATCCACCCTCTATTGAGCATCGCGCTGTTGAAGTAAGCTGCTCATCATAATTACTGGAGTCAACATGAAAAAAACGGATGCTGAATATAAATCTGCTTTAAGCGATATTGAATACAAAGTTACCAGAGAAGCCGCGACTGAGAGACCATTTACTGGGAAGTATTGGGATCATTGGGATCAGGGTCAATACCAGTGTGTTTGCTGCCATACGCCTCTGTTTATGTCGAATACTAAATTTGATGCGGGTTGTGGTTGGCCGAGCTATAGCGCTCCTGAAAATACAGCAGCAATACAAGAGGTAAAAGATAGCAGCCATGGCATGATCCGGACCGAAGTACGTTGCTCAAATTGCAATGCCCATCTAGGTCATGTATTTGAGGATGGCCCTGCCCCTACTGGACTAAGGTATTGCATTAATTCTGCATCTCTGCGTTTTGAGCCCAGCGATCTGGCTTTGAAGACGAACTCCATAGATGAGAGCTAATCACGGCATAATCTGTATATGAAATTTTTATTTGATCTCTTTCCAATCATCCTCTTTTTCATTGCCTTTAAAGTTGCGGATATCTATACAGCAACGATTGTTGCGATGGTAGCAACGATCGGTCAAATCCTCTGGGTCTATTACCGTCATCGCAAAATTGATGCCATGCAATGGGTTAGCCTAGTTCTCATTGTGGTCTTCGGAAGCCTAACCATCTTTCTGCATGACAAAACTTTTATCCAACTTAAGCCCACAGCCCTGTACTGGTTATTTTCTGGCACGCTACTGATTAGTGCACATTTTTTTCAGAAAAATTGGATACAAGTTCTGATGGGTAAGCAAATTGCTCTAAAGCCCCATAGTGAAAAAACAGCTTGGCAAAAATTAAACGCAGCTTGGGCCCTCTTTTTCTTTTTCATGGGGGCACTGAATTTATACGTCGCATTTGAGTACTCTGAAGATACCTGGGTGAACTTCAAACTCTTCGGTAGTACTGGGCTTCTGATCGTGTTTGTCATATTGCAAGGCGTGTGGCTTTCCAAACACATGGAGCAAGCTAGTTAATGACCCAAAATCAAGAGAGAATCCAGCGCTTCACAAGCGATTTGTACAAGGCCTTTAAGCTTTCGCATCTGGAGATCGAAGACGAGAGCCATTTACATGCTGGTCATGCTGGTGCTGCCAGTGGTGGTGGACACTTCAGAATTCATCTGGTTGCTCCTGAATTTAATGGTCTTAACTCTGTTGCAAGGCATCGTGCAGTCTATGCGGCCCTGAAAGACCATATTCCTGCGGAAATTCATGCGCTAAGCATTCATGCCTATGCACCTCATGAAATAGCACCCCAAGAAAGTGAATAGCGACATGATGATTCTCCATACCATGCTCCGAGTTGGCGACATGCAGCGCTCAGTTGATTTTTATACCAAGGTCTTAGGTATGAATCTGCTTCGAACAACCGTTCGTCCGGAGCAAAAATACGCTTTGTCTTTTGTAGGTTTTGGTAGAGGTAATGAAGATGGACAAGCTGAGATAGAGTTAACCTATAACTACGGGGTTGATTCCTATGAAATGGGGACTGCTTATGGACACATTGCGATCCAAGTCCCTGATGCCTATGCGGCTTGTGCGAAGATTAAAGCTGCTGGTGGAAACGTTACCCGTGAGGCAGGTCCTGTACAGGGCGGAGATGCCATCATTGCCTTTGTTGGTGATCCCGATGGATATAAGATTGAGTTAATTCAAGAATAAGTGCAGTGCAAACTGAATTCAACGACACACCCTATCGACTTGTTCTTATCGATAGGCTATCTCAAGTTAGCCCTGAACAGTGGGATGCCCTTCTCCCTGCCCATGCTGGACCATTCCTAAGACATGCCTTTCTCAGTGCCTTGGAAGAAACTGAATGCGTCGGGGCCAAAACAGGCTGGCAAATTACGCATCTGATTGCTAAAGATCAGCAAGATAGGCTCGTTGGAGCCATCCCTCTCTATTTGAAGCAGCATTCTTATGGTGAGTTTGTATTTGACTGGGCTTGGGCAGAGGCTTATCACCAGCTCGGCAAATCTTACTACCCCAAAGTGCTGAGTGCAATTCCCTTTACACCAGTTCAGGGCGCCAGAATCTTGGTTAAAGAAGGCGAACATGCAAAGGTTATTCAAGAATTGTTGATTACTGGCTTAAAGAGTGTTGCCCTGGAGAATGATCTATCTTCAGTACACATCCTCTTTCCCAGTGAAAATGAAATTCAATTACTTGTAGATCATGATTTTATGTTGCGAGATTCGGTCCAGTTTCATTGGCAGAATCAAGCTTACAAAAGTTTTGAACAATTTCTTGAGGCATTAAATAAAAAACGACGCAAGAATATTCGTCATGAAAGGGCCCAAGTTCAGCAAGAGCTCGTTGAGTTCCAGCATATCCCTGGTGAACAATCGACTCCAGAAGATTGGAAATTCTTCTACGATTGCTATGCACAAACCTATTTAGAACATCATTCCAGTCCGTATTTAAACCCTGAATTCTTTTTAAAGCTCTCCAAGGCGATGCCAAATCATTTGCACCTGATCATAGCCAGCCAAGGTGGTAATCGAATAGCAAGCTCATTATTGGTCGTTGATAAAGCAGAAAGCAAAGCCTATGGTCGTTATTGGGGTGCACTCAAATATATCCCCTGCTTACATTTCGAGACTGCCTATTACCAGGCCCTCGAATACTGTATTTCTGAAGGAATTCAGACCTTTGAAGGCGGCGCCCAAGGTGAACATAAGATGGCGAGAGGCTTTATGCCGCAGACTCTGCAATCGGCCCACTGGCTTGCAAATCCACAATTTTCACAAGCAGTCAAACACTTTCTAACTAGAGAGCGCGCTGGCATGGCAGCTTACGTTGATGAGCTTGCTGAGCACAGTCCTCTGAAATCGAATACAGTACTAGCGTGAGTAACAATAACTACCTCCAAAACGCAAACGATAGCGCTAATTCCTTATCAACCGGGGATGCAGAATCTGACTCCCCATGTATTGGAGTCTGCACCACTCTCTATGATGAAATTTGCCAAGGCTGCGGTCGTACCTTGGCCGAGGTGAGCAATTGGGTTTTTTTGAATCCTGAAGAAAAGACTCAAGTCTGGAACCGAATTCGCGCAGAAGGAACAGCAATGCGCTTTCAACGCCAAGCTAAAGAAATAAAAAATCGAGATTAGCCAGCCAATTCTTGGCTACGAAGATATTCTTCGTAGGTTCCAGAATAATCGTTCACAGTGCCATCCATCTTGACTTCCAAAATGCGATTGGCCAAAGCAGATACGAATTCACGATCATGCGATACGAAAATCAAAGTGCCGTCGAATTTCTCAAGAGCAATTTGTAAACTTTCAATAGACTCCATATCCATATGATTGGTTGGCTCATCCATCGCTAAGACGTTATATTTCTGGAGCATGAGCTTGCCCCAGATCATTCGGCCCTTTTCACCCCCGGATAAGACTTTGACAGACTTACCAATGTCGTCACCAGAAAAGAGCAATCGTCCTAATGTCCCACGAATAGACTGGTCATCATCGCCAGTATTACGCCAATTGTTCATCCAATCCATGAGAAGCTCATCTTTAGCAAACATCTCGGTATTGTCTTGAGGCATTACACCCACATTGGCATTTTCTGCCCACTTGACATCACCACTATCCGCCGCAATACCCTCAAAACGTTTGCTGAGAATGGTTTTGAGCAGAGTAGTTTTACCTGCACCGTTTTGCCCAATGATCGCAATCTTCTCACCTGCTCTTACTCCAAGTTTGAAGTTCTTAAAAATGGTGCGGTCATATGCTTTAGTCAGTGCATTGCACTCAACCGCCATGTTATGTAGTTTTTTATCGGCATCAAAACGAATAAACGGATTCTGACGAGAAGATGGCTTTACTTCCACAATCTCGATTTTTTCTAGCTGACGTTGCCGTGAAGTAGCTTGACGTGCTTTTGATGCATTTGCAGAGAATCGCGCCACGAATGCCTGTAATTCAGCAATCTTTTCTTTGGCTTTCACGTTAGAACTCAGTTGCTGTGTGCGTGCCTGTACTGAAGCAAGCATATAAGAATCATAGTTACCAGGATAGACCTTTAGAGTTCCAAAGTCCATATCTGCCATATGAGTACAAACTTCATTTAAAAAGTGACGATCGTGAGAAATAATGACAATAGTGCTCTTAATATCATTCAAAATATCTTCGAGCCAATGAATCGAATGGATATCTAAGTTATTGGTAGGTTCGTCTAACAGCAAGACATCGGGATCCGAAAATAAGGCCTGAGCAAGCAATACACGTAATTTCCAACCAGGCGCCACATTGCTCATCAGGCCGGTGTGTTGTTCAATCGGAATGCCGATACCGAGCAGCAGTTCTCCTGCTTTGGCTTCAGCGGTATAGCCACCATATTCTGCATACTTACCTTCAAGCTCGGCTGCCTTCATGTAATCTTCATCGGTGGCATCTGGATTGGCGTAAATTGCATCACGCTCTGCTGCAGCATTCCACATCTCCTCGTGACCCATCATCACGACGTCTAAAACGCGTACATCCTCATAAGCAAATTGGTCCTGACGTAACTTACCAAGACGAATGCCGGGATCTAAGCTGACATTACCGCTGGTAGGCTCTAATTCGCCTCCCAAGATTTTCATGAAGGTAGATTTACCGCAGCCGTTAGCACCGATCAAACCATAGCGATTTCCGCCACCAAACTTGACGGAGATGTTTTCAAACAGGGGCTTAGCCCCAAATTGCATGGTGATATTAGATGCAGTAAGCACGAATGTTTCTAGCCTTTAGAGATGCGATTTACAAAATATGGATTTTTAGCTTTGCTAGCCCAATGGCAGCTAAGACCGCTATTTTAACGGGTCTATCGTAAAAGACAGGAAATTAGACTTTTACCCTGAATGGGGTGAAGTTGGTATCAGTATCGTAATAGTCCTCATTTTCTTTACGCTTGAGGAAATTAACGACCAAATAGGTTAAAGGGATAGCCAAAATTTCCCATGCGGTCTTTAAGAAAAATTGGGCTACCGCAACCTGAACTACTTCGTTAGTGGGCCATAGGCCATAAAAAGCGAGCATGTAGAACAGGGAAGAATCAACAAAGCCGCCAACTCCAGTGGAGCCAACCACCCTAATCCAGAGATGGCGTCCTTTTGTGAGAATCTTTAGCTTAGCCAAGACAAAGCTGTTGGAAAAGCTACCGCACCAGAAGGCGATCATGGACGCTAAGGCAATCCGCCAAGAGTTACCAAAAACGGTCTCCATGCCCTCCTGATACTTTGCCATATAGGCTCCAGGTGCAGGCGGTAAGGCAATAACGACTTGTGCCATGATGGCTGCAAAAGCAAGAGCAGCGAATCCCATCCAAACCGCTCTACGATCATGGGCATAGCCATAGACTTCAGTCAAGATATCGCCAAAGAAGTAGGAAATCGGGAAGAACAGGATTCCGGCACCGTAAATAAATGGGCCATAGTAAGGAAGATCAATTACTGCAGCTTTACCAGCGCCAATGAAATTGGAGCACAGCAAAATGACTGCAAAAGCGGCCAAAATCAAATCGTAATAGCGGTAGTGTCTTATTGGCTCTGTTGCTGAATCTGTCATATCAAATAATTGGATATTTTATTTAGTTGGATTATCTTATTCTTTAGGCAAATTTGCTGATAATTTTTTGACTAGCGCCAGCAAAGGCAGTATCACTATCATCTTGAAGTTCAACAAATAAATCAGGGCGATATTGAGGAAAATTCCTCACAATCGAGGATTGATAGGCTGGATCATAGTGCTTCACTAGCAAATCCGTGACCAAGGCATCAAAATGTCCAGCATCTATTTGGGTCAACCACTCAGCAATTTGAACTTTCCCATAGCGGGAAGTAAGTAAAGCCAATTTCTCTTTAAATGTAGTCGTGTCCGTTAAAAAATGGGCGTACTCGTGTAAGAGCCATGAAACTCTGGTTGCAACGCTGGATCTCAACTCAATGCATCGGCCATGACGGATCTTTTCCATCAAGGCATCAGGTACATGCACACCACCGACTTTCTTGCTTTCAGATTCAATAAATACGGGTTTGTTGGGATCAAGATCATGCAAGGCATTCCATAGCGCCGTCTCGAAACCTTTTTGAGATGGTTGATCAATATCAGGCTCATTACCCAAGACAGAGCCACGATGAATCGCAAGGCCCTCTAAATCTAAAACTTGAGCGCCAAGGGCCTGTAGTTCATGCAAGATGCGCGTCTTACCTGAACCAGTCATTCCACAGATCACCTGGAATTGAAATTGCTTGGCAGCCAGATCTAGGTCATCGATGACTACCCTGCGAAATCCTTGATAACCACCTTCCAATTGCATCGCCTTCCAACCAATACGATTGAGGACATGGGTAAACGCACCACTACGCTCTCCACCACGCCAGCAATACAGCAAAGGACGCCATTCACGAGGAAAGTCCAGAAAGGATTGTTCTAAGTGCTGTGCAATATTGCGTGAAACGATCGCAGCTCCCAGTTTCTTAGCGGCAAAGGGTGATACTTGTTTGTAAAGTGTTCCGATCTTGACTCGTTCTTCATTATTGAGAACGGGGAAATTGATTGCGCCAGGAATATGGTCTAAAGCAAATTCAGCGGGTGAGCGAACATCAATGATCGCATCGAATTGATTGTGCTCTTTTCCGAACTGAGCAATTGCCAGAATGTGTGAATTCTTAGGCTGCAATCGCTTTCCTAGGAGAGCTTATCTAAAACATGTTTTGGCCAAGGCATCGATTTATTAGCCTGCAGATCTACCCAGACCATGGTTGCGCCACCGGCTGCACATAGGGCTTCGGGCTCTGTAGTGAGGGCCATCGTGTTAAAGACATCAACACTGGATTTGCCAATGTTGCCGACATAAGTCTTGACTAATAAATCGCCTGGATAGGTAATTTGCTGAATAAAATTACAGAAGCCGTTAACCATCAGCATGCCTTCAATAGTCGTATCCATTGAATATCCCATCGCCGCAATCCATTCAATTCTGGCTTGCTCCATATAGCGAAAATAGACTGTATTGTTGATGTGACGATAGGCATCCATATCCCCCCAACGAATCGGGATGATACTTTCATGAACCAGCTTTTTATTTTCAGGTATCTCGATCCGCATTCGAAGCAGCCTTAGCGAACTTGTTGGGCTAGCTGATACAGATTGGTAGAGCGAGCTCCAGAGCGACAGAATGCCAAGATCGGACCAGGTAAAGTTTTGAGTAATCGCGCCATCTCTATAACTTGCTCAGGGGTAATCGAACCGCTGACTACAGGGAGATAAGCGTATTGCAAACCTAAACTCTTCGCCTTGGCTTCGATGACTTCATTTAGGGGTTGGCTTGGACCACCTTCAAAATCAGGGCGATTATTGATCACGCTCTTGTAACCTTGGGCGACAATTTCTTCGAGCTGCATCGGCTCGATTTGACCGGTGCTACCAAAGGCGTCATTGTGACAAGCAATTGTAAGACTCATAAAAACCTCAATATATTCAAACTGTTAATGTGATGCGATTTTAAATCAGTCTGCTTTTGGGCTGCCCATAAAGAAACGTTCACAGATTTCCATGCCAGCCAACATCGCTAGAATGAATACCAAGGCCTTAAGATGGCCTACGCCTAGGGCGACAATAGCTGGCCCCGGACAGAAACCAGCCAAGCCCCAGCCTGCCCCGAATATCAGACTGCCAATGACTAATGGTCTAGTAATTTCCTTTTTTGCTGGTAAGTGAAGTGTTCCACCAAAAAAAGACTGCGATCTTTTGGATACAACATAAAAGCCGCAAAGACCAACTAAGACGGCACCAAGCATGACAAACAGCAGTGAGGGATCCCAAGGACCAGTGATGTCGAGAAAATTCAGGATTTTTTGAGGATTACTCATCCCTGAAATCATTAATCCAAAACCAAAAAGCACACCGATAAAATATTGACTGAGTAAGCTGAACTGTTTTTTCATGACATTCTCACAAGAGATGACGCAGGATATACGCGACTGCAAATCCTGAGATCATGAAAGAAACAATAGCAACTAAGGAGCGCGGTGATAAACGAGATAATCCACAGATACCATGACCGCTGGTACATCCCGATCCATACTGAGCGCCGAAGCCAACCAGTAAGCCAGCAACGATGACAATAGGCCAATTTGCTTCAATGATTTGCACTGGATACATATCGAATAAGAAGATCGACCATATTGGCGAGGTCAGGATGCCAAGGAGAAGTACGATTCTCCAGATCCATGCTTGTTTGACGGGTCGCAACAAGCCGCCAACAATTCCGCTAATTCCTAAGATGCGACCATGAAGAAGAACATATGCAGAAGTGGCAATGCCTAATAAGACTCCCCCTAATAATGAGGGTCCTGGTGTGAAGGCTAGCCAATCAATCTGCATATTACGCTTTCAAAATTAATCGCACGGTTTGGGTGACATCCTGTATTGCAGATATCTTAGCCCCAAATAGGCACCCAAGACGAAACCAGGCAAAGCCAAGAATGAACCCAATGCCAGAGTAGAAACACCACTCAAGCCCTGACCAATAGTACAACCCAGAGCAGTTACCCCTCCAAAGCCCATGAGCACCCCTCCAATCAGGTGATTGGCGGTATCTTCTGAATTGCGAAAGGATTCCCATCGAAAGGATTTTGTAGCAATGGCAACAGAAGCAGAGCCTAGAATCATTCCCACTACTGCAACAATGCCGATGGTCAGCACCTTGGAGACATCGCTATAAAACATCAACCAATCTAGCGTATAAGCATAGGGAGCCACAAATGAAAGACTCTCCATTTTTCCTGAATTACTGGCAATAAAAATTTCCTCTAGGGTATTTGGATCCTCGGCAACATAGCCAAGATAGCCAGATACCCACCAAATAGCACAGATAGCTAAGCCCACAAAAATTCCTGCAAGAAGATTTTCGGCGCTCCAAAAGGATTTACGAATTAAGGCAAACAAAACAAATGCGCCACCGATCACGACTCCAAGAATCAAGTGAAGTTCTGTGCGCACCAAGCCGGTAAGACCACTCAAAATACTGGGTAAATCTTGCGCAGTAGCAAGAGAAATGAAAACGGTATCGAGTGTATTGACCCGAATGACGCCCAAAAATCCTTTGAGAGTCATGTAAGCACTTAAACCTAATGCCAAGAAAACAATGAGTGACTTTAAATTGCCACCACCAATTCTCACTAAGGTTTTGCTACCGCAGCCCGAAGCGAGCATCATACCCAAGCCAAATAATGTACTTCCTATCAAAGTAGAAAGAATTAATAATTTGCTAGAGGTGTAAATACTCTTGAGCGGATCAATCACACCAAAAGTACTCATCAAAGCAAAGCCGATAATAGTAACGCCAATAGCGAGAGACCATTGCTTAACACGATCCCAGCTGTCCATCAAAATGACATCAGCGATGGCTCCCATGGTGCAAAAAGACGTTTTTTGCATCACAGCTCCAAGCGCAAAGGTGATAGCAAATGCAAACCATAAAACGGTATGGCTTTGCGACACGATGTCTACAGTATTCATAGCCTAAGATTATCGAGTTATCAAGGGAGTTAGTTTGTAAGGAATCCTATTATTTTAAGGGCTACAACAGAAAAAACCCTAAATATCTTCGATTCCTTGGTTCGCTTTCATACCTCGGATAGTTGGGGTATTTAAACGACGTGCCTTAACCGTTTTGATCTCTTTAAGATGCCGTGCCACCAGATCCCAAATAGGCTCACCACCCTTTTCTTTAGATTCCCCGCTGACTGGAGCCCAACCTGCAACTTTGTAATTTTTGTCTGCATCAATTATTTGGCCGTTTAGATGCATTTCGGATATTCGATTGCCCATTGAAGCAGCAGGATCAATGCTGTACTGAAGCCCCCCGACTCTAACCATATCACCACCCTGTTGATAATACGGATCTGGGTTGAATAGGTTGTCTGCAACATCTTCAAGAACGGTTTTGATCGTTGATCCTGACATCATATTGACTGTGGTGTAGGGATAAGTAATCGCAGTTTGATCGAGTAGTTGCTCCATCGTGATTGATTGACCCGGTAGCAAAGCTGTTCCCCAACGAAATCCTGGTGAAAATGCGATCTCAGCATCCTTTTGAGCAAGCAAACCGTCCAAAATCAATTGATCAAAGCTACCATTAAAGTTTCCGCGTCGGTATAAGAGTGCATCTGTAGTTGCTAACGGTTCTTGCAGGCGAGACTCATAAGGACTACGCATTTTTTGAATAAGATTTGCCATAGATAAATCCTCTGGAATCAAATTCGAAAAAATGGGTAAGAGCTGATATCGAAAATCAACGGGCTTGCCGCCTTTAACATCAAAATCAAGAACGCCCAAGAATTTACCGTTTGAACCTGCATTAGTCACTAAGGTAATACCGCCAGGATTTTTTACCTTCACCGGAATTGGCACACCATCATGGGTATGGCCGCCCAAAATAGCATGCAACCCACGCACACGCGATGCCAGCTTTAAATCTACATCCATACCGTTATGCGAGAGTAAAACAACGACTTTGGCACCCTTTTTGACAACTTCGTCGATTGTCTTTTGCAGATGCTCTTCTTGAATACCAAAAGTCCAATTTGGAGTGAAATAAGCCGGATTGGCAATTGGCGTATAGGGAAAAGCTTGCCCAATAATAGCGACCTGCACTCCATTCATATTTCTTAATGAATATGATGGAAAAACGGGATCTTCAAAGTCGGTAGTCTTGATGTTTTGAGCTAAAAACTCGATCTTGCCTTTGAAATCGGTGTTAATAATTTCCATAACGCGCACTTCACCGAGTGTCATCTCCCAATGCGCAGTCATAATGTCAACGCCTAGAGCTAGTGCTGCATTAGCCATATCTTGACCATTTGACCAAAGCGCTGTTGCAGAGCCCTGCCAAGTATCGCCACCATCGAGTAACAGTGCACCTGGTCTAGATGCTTTCAATTGCTTAACTAGGGTTGCTAGATGCGCAAAGCCCCCCATCCGCCCATAGCTATTCGCAGCATCGGTGAAATTGAGGTAGGTAAAGGCATGGGCATCACGAGTGGCAGCAGATAGGTGATTTGCCTTCAGAAAATAGTCGCCAACTAAATGCGGCATACGGTTCATCTGCGAACCAATCCCTATATTGACATTAGGTTCACGGTAATACATTGGCAGCAACTGCGCATGGCAATCTGTAAAGTGCAGCAAATGAACGTTACCAAACTTTGGTATTTCATAAAATTGATCTGCAGACTTCTGCGCAGCTGAAAAAGAGGAATGAAGGCCTAAACCACCAGCAGAGGCAATGGCTAGAGTTTGTAAAAACTCCCTTCGATTGATCGACATCGTTAATTACTGATTAACGGGTGATGCGGGATCTAATAACAAAGCCATCAGATCCTGAATTTGCTTTTGATCCAGAATTTTGAAATAGGCAAAGCGTGGCATATTGCTACAGGCGTTGTAAGCTTTAGAGTTACTAATCCGATTCCAGGTATAACTCACTACCTCTTGTGAATACCCACGGTTCTTGCCGTAATTCCACAGGCTTGGGCCAATATTGCCATAGGCAATTTCTTTTTGATTGATCTGATGACAGTTATAACAACCACCTCCATTTGGAGTTGAGGCACTATCTGACCACGTATCACCACGACCACTTTGGGCGATAGCCTCTCCGTTTTTCCAGTCTCCTAGATACTGACCATCAGATGGTGGCGCAATCGTTGCCATATTGAGCTTTTGAAGCTCCTCTGCTTTTTTCAACCCGGCAGGACTAGACGCAAATTTAGGATCGGAACAAAATCGTTGAGTAGCATCTTGAACGATACGGTCAAGCCCCGCTATCCCTTGGGACCGAAAGCTGTCTTTCATCATGCGATTGAATTGAGAATCCTGCTTTTGTTGAGCGTAGACAGTGGTGGAAGACCAAAGCAAGGCAAGCAGAATGGGTAGAAAAAATTTCATGGTGTTATCTCTTCAGGCCAGGCGTTTGAATAATACCGCCGTTGGCATTCTTGGCCATATACATCGATAAAGCGATGGTCACATCTGAACCATAAATTGGGAAAGGAAAGCGTTGCTGTCTAAAGCAATCATTCAAACGCTGTTGCATAGTCCAAAATTGGCCACTAGAAACTCGGTAGGCAGGCCAAGAACCCCAGCCCGCTATCGCTCCCTCACGAGTAGTGAGGTTGGGTAGATCTTGTAAACGGATCCGCTTGCCATCGCTACCATGGCATGAAGCGCACGAGAAATCAAATGGGCCGGCCTCAAAATAGAAAGCCTGCTTACCCATCTCATACATCGCCTTTTCTTGAGGATGCGAGATACTTACCTGTACTTTTTTACCCTTCGAATGCGTCACTACATAGGCTACGATCGCATCCATCTCTTTTTTGGGTCCTTCACCAAACTTCGCATCAATAATGCTTTGCAAAGAAATGCCCTGAAGCGTTTCCATACAGGTCATTAAACGTGACTCCAGATCTTGTACCCGGTTGGTATCTTTAAAGTATCTGGGAAGTTGGGCTGCAGCGCCATCAACTACGCCTGGGCCTAAGCCTAAATTGCATTTCTCAAGGGAAGCATTCTTAGGGCCAGCAGGTTTCTTCCATAACTCTTCGCCAGCCATCTCGTAGAGCTCTGATGGATTGCCGTCTGCAATCATCTCGCGATACTTAGCAATGTCGTCAGCAGTCGATTGTGAAAATGCCTGAAGACTCCAGCACATCAGAGCAAGCACTGAAATCCATTTCATTTTTTTCGCAAGCAGATTAGACATGAGAATGGGGATTAAGAAACCGTGGCTTCATCAGTTCGTTTATCGCCCTTGGTATCAATCCAATTGACGACCAACTTATCTCCCTTGGATCCCTTATATTTGAAGTTCAGGAAAGGGTCCTTAGAGACACCAGGGCCAAACTCTGCATTGAATACATCCTTACCTTGGGCTTTGACATTGAGCATATTGATAAACCAAGCAGGGATCAGTTTTCCAGATGCGTCTTTCCGCTGCCCTGATTCCATATCGTGCTTCATCAAAATTTTTACATCCACAATGCCATCTTTTTCTGTGGCCCTTATGCGCATTGGATCAGACATTCTGTATTCCTCTTAAATATGATTACTTGCGTGCGTAGCTCCACTGCGCGTAATTAGCCGCCGCAGCCACCTAAAGTTACTTTGATTTCTTTTACAGCCATGACCCACTTGCCATCTGTCTTCACTAAGGCGTAGACATTAGAGCTTTGGCCCATTTTGATTCTGGTAGTCACAAATGCTTCGGTGCCATTCGGGATGAAAAATTGAGCGGCTAATACCGCTGGATTCTTCTCCACCAAAATCGCTATTTGATCTGCCTTTAAGCTACTCGTGATGCTAACTGGGACAACGGCCCCGTTCTCCGCAATATCAGGCGCATTTAAAACGACTGTTGAGGACTTATCGGGACTGGATGCTCCTAAAGCCTTAAACACTTCATCCAAGCTTTTACCTTCAAAAGCCGCCTTATTCCACTCCTCTGCTTGCGCAGTAGAAATTAAACCAGCCGAGGACATCAAACCAAATACTGCTGAATACTTTAATAAAGCTCTGCGTTGCTCGTTCATGACCATTTCTGTGAATTTCCTAATTAACCGGCATTAAGCCAAATTATTGATTTTATTGCCTAATATTAGCCTAATTTGACCCTAGATTTCCCCAAATACCGCAATACAATCGAGTTCTAATGGATTTGGACTCAATTTATTTATCTCTCAAGCTTGCCCTTTGGACGCTAGCGATCATGATCCCACTTGGGGTCTGGTGCGCTTATCAACTTTTAAATACGGGGTCAATGAAGGCTTGGCTTGAGGCTGGATTAGCCCTGCCCTTGGTTTTACCTCCAACTGTTCTGGGCTACTACTTCTTGCTCGGGTTTAGCGGTAAAACATTTTTCGGTGTTCCACTCGTTTTTTCATTTACTGGAATTCTGATTGCTTCTTTAATCGTGAATCTACCCTTTGCAATCCAACCCATCCAACGTGCCTTCGAGGCTATTGATCCTCAAATACGTGAAGCCGCTAAAGTCTGTGGTCTATCACCTTGGCAAGCCTTTCGGTTTATTGAGTTGCCTTTGATATGGCGTGGTATTTTGAGCGCCTCTGCGCTTACCTTTGCTCATACATTGGGTGAATTCGGAGTTGTTCTCATGGTTGGCGGTGCCATTCCTGGGGAAACAAAGACTGCATCCATTGCGATCTATGATCGAGTTCAGAGTTTAGATAGCACTGGTGCAGGAAAACTCTCTTTACTGCTCTTGGGTATTTCCCTGATTGCGATTGCACTGTCTTACGGCGTATTTAGTCCACGCAATGGACAGAAACGTTCAGGTGAGCGGTAATGCTAAAGCTACAAATTAGCCAAACTGCTCCAATGCCACTGCAGATTCAACTGGAATGCCTGCCAGGCGAACTGCATGCCTTAGTCGGCCCCTCCGGTAGCGGCAAAACCAGTACTTTAAGAGTCATCGCAGGATTAATGCAGGCAGACGAGGGCTTGATTCAGTGCGCTGATATTGATTGGTTTAGTGCTGATCATGCCAAAGTTAATGTCAATCTACCAACGGCTGACCGCTCTTGCGGGTTTCTGTTCCAACAATATGCGCTATTTCCCCATCTCAACGCATTAGAAAATGTTGCTATTCCACTGCGGAAACACCATCCAGACTCCATCGAAAGACTACAGCTTGCGCAAAAGTGGCTCGATAAATTGGGAATCTCAGAACTATCTCAGCGAATGCCACAAGAGCTTTCTGGTGGACAACAACAGCGGGTTGCATTAGCGCGCGCTTTAGCCAGGCAACCAAAGGTTTTGTTATTAGATGAACCCTTTTCAGCGATTGATATTCCAACTCGTCAAGATCTGTATAAAACCTTGGCGAGTATTCGCAAAGAACTCAACATTCCGATTCTTTTGGTTACACATGATTTGAAAGAGGCCAGCCTATTGGCAGATCGCATCACCGTGATTGATCAAGGTATCAGCTTACAAACTGCAAGTCCAAGGGTGCTATTCCAAAAACCCCGCAATAGCCGTGTCGCCCAACTCGTCGGCATTAATAATATCTTTAGGGGTGTATTTAGTGCTGGGGCCTTAAGCTTGGATGGATCGCCGCACGTCTTTCAGGTGGTTGATAAAGGAAAAATTCCGGCAGGTCAAAAGGTAGCATGGGTGATACCCCAAAGTGGAATCAGCGTTCATTCACAAATAATGCCTAAGACTTTAGCTGCTACTGTCATTCAGTTAAGCAGCATTGGTCAGATTGCTTCAATTCAATTTCTAATTAAAGGCAGCGACGTTGTGGTGAATTGGGAGGCCTCTTCAGCAGAGATCAAGCGCTTAGCAATACAGCTCGGTAGTGAAGCCCATATTGAGTTTGATGCCCAGCAAATTCACATCATGCCATTAAGACCAATTAACGATCCTAGACGGCTACAGGAATCTGGAAGTGCTATCGGGCTTTGAAACCACCCTTGAGGTCGTTGATCAAATCATTAACGTTCTCAAGACCGACTGCAATACGAACAAGTCCATCAACTATTCCAGCTTCTTTTCTTGCTTGGGGTGAAACTCGGCAATGTGTAGTTGTTGCTGGGTGAGTAATGGTTGTGCGCGTGTCACCCAGATTGGCAGTAATCGAACAAAGCTTAGTTTGATTGATCAATCTAAAGGCTGAACGCTTACCGCCCTTTAATACAAAGGAAAGAATAGCACCGCCCTCTTTTTGCTGACGTTTAGCTAGCGCATGTTGAGGATGGGATTTGAGACCGGGATGATAAACACGTTCAACGCCGGGCTGCTTCTCTATCCACTGAGCAAGCGCCAAAGCATTTTGACTTTGCTGTTTCATCCGCAATTCCAGGGTCTCAAGTCCTTTTAGAAAAACCCAAGCATTGAAAGCCGAAAGTGTTGGTCCTGCGGTACGAACGTATGGGAAGACTTTGCCGTTGATAAATGATTTTTTGCCAACAATGGCCCCACCTACTACCCGACCTTGACCGTCTAGATACTTTGTTGCTGAATGTATGACAACATCCGCGCCAAGCTCTAAAGGCTTTTGTAAAGCGGGTGTGCAAAAGCAGTTATCCACAACAAATAATGCCTTAGCCTTCTTCGCAATTGCTGCAATGGCTTTGATATCTGCAATCTCGGTTAATGGATTAGAAGGTGTTTCAAGATAAAAGAGTTTGGTATTTTTTTGCACAGCAGACTGCCACGCCTTAGGGTCCACCAAATCAACGTAAGTTGTGGTGATGCCAAAGCGGCTCAAAATACTGCTAAATAGCTGAATGGTTGCACCAAATACCGAGCGAGAACAAACTACGTGGTCACCAGCCTGCAGGTGCGCCATTGCTGTTGTCAAAATAGCAGACATGCCAGAGGAAGTCGCAATACAAGCTTCGCCACCTTCTAGTGCAGCCAATCGATCTTGAAACATGCTGACCGTTGGATTGGTGAAACGAGAATAGATAAATCCCTTATCTGCATTTGCGAAACCGGTTTCGGCCAACTCTGCACTATCAAAACAAAAACTGGATGTGAGGAAAAGTGCCTCAGAATGTTCATGAAATTCTTCTGTACGACGTGTGCCGGCTCGGACAGCGATAGTCTCTAGCGCTAGCTTAGATAAATCAGCCTGAGGTCGTTTGGATTTACTTTTCATACTGCTATTTTGACACCAAATAAAAGAAATGCCTCAAATTGAGGCATTCTGTGTCGTTTTTAGTCTTCTGTCGCCAGATGCAAATGCAGTTGTGAACGGGCAAAGTCACTCGGATCACCCGCTCGATCTGCCTTTGCAGCACTCGTGTTGCGGGCCGCCTCCAAAGCATCCAAATAGGAATCGTTGATATCCCCAGTAATGTAATTACCATCAAAGCAGGAGGCCTCAAAGTTTTTGAGCTCAGGATTAATATCTCGAACAGCCTGCTTCATGTCCTCGACGCTTTGATATATAAGCTGGTCAGCCCCAATCAATTTATTGATCTCTTCATCGGTACGACCATAAGCTACCAGCTCGCTCCGGGTTGGCATATCAATGCCATAGACATTAGGGAAGCGCACGGGCGGTGCTGCCGAAGCAAAAATAACCTTCTTAGCACCTGACTCACGCGCCATTTGCACAATCTCATATGAGGTAGTTCCGCGCACAATCGAGTCATCCACAATCAAAACGGTTTTGTCTTTGAATTCAATCCGCATCGCGTTGAGCTTTTGCCGTACCGATTTTTTACGGACTGCTTGACCTGGCATGATGAAGGTGCGGCCGATATAGCGGTTCTTAAAGAAGCCTTCACGATAATCAATCCCTAAGCGCTTAGCTACCTGCATTGCAGCTGGCCGACTTGAATCTGGAATTGGCATCACAACATCAATCTCTTTGACATTCGTTTCTTTACGAATCTTCTCTGCGAGATAATCACCCATTCGCATCCGCACGTTATAGACCGTGACCCCATCAATAGTAGAGTCGGGGCGAGCCATATACACATATTCAAAGATGCAAGGCGTCAGAACTGCTTCTGTAACGCACTGCCTTGAATAAAAATTACCATCCAGGTCGATGTAGATTGCTTCACCTGGGTTTACATCACGCACAAAGGTAAATCCAAGGCCTTCTAAAGCAACGGATTCAGAGGCCACCATCCACTCTGGTCCCTTAGAAGTATCTATACGACCGATACATAGTGGCCGAATTCCAAATGGATCACGAAAGGCTAATAAACCATAACCTGCGATTAAAGCGACGACAGCGTATGAGCCCTTCACACGTTTAGTTACGCCGGTGATGGCATTGAACATTGCGCCCTCATCTAAAGCGGCACTATTGGTTTCTTTTTGAAGCTCATCAGCCAGTACGTTTAGTAGAACTTCAGTATCAGAGCTGGTATTAATATGGCGACGATCACGGTAAGCCATTTCAACGCGCAAGCTGGGTGCATTCGTAAGATTGCCGTTGTGTGCCAAGATAATCCCGTATGGGGCGCTGACGTAAAAAGGTTGCGCTTCTTCTTCGCTGCTGGCTGAACCCGCGGTGGGATATCGAACCTGGCCGATTCCAGCATTGCCGACTAAGCTGCGCATATTGCGTGTTCTAAACACGTCACGTACTAAACCATTGGCTTTATGCATCGTGAATGAATTGCCATTCATCGTTGCTATCCCTGCAGCATCTTGACCACGATGTTGCAAGAGCAATAAGGCGTCATACAGTAGTTGGTTTACTGGTGCATGGGAGACTGTTCCGACAATGCCACACATATGTCTAATTCCCTATGGTTAATGGAATAACTACTTTCGGTACTGCATCATTTAATTGCTTAGCCCAATCTTCTGGTAGCCAGCCTTTAATAAAACCTACAGCTGTTTCAATCGCAGGTCTCGTTAAGGCTTGTTGCCAGGCGACTGTTTGGGGGATAGGAGTTAATAGCGCCAGTGTTGCTAAAACGACAACAACCAGCACACCGCGCATGAGACCAAAAATTAAGCCCAAAAAACGGTCTGTCAAACTCAATCCTGCAGAGAGAATAATCTTTTGTACAACGCCTCCGAGCAGACCGCAAGCAATGAGTGTCAAAACAAACAGAATCAAGAAGCTAGCACCAAGACTAACGAGCTCCTCCAGATGGAAACTGGATAGCCACTCTAAAGAAAGATAACTGCTATACCGGTAAGCAACCCAAGCAGCAATAAACCAGGAAGCAAGGGCGAGAACTTCTTTAAATAAACCGCGTGAGATACCAATTAAGGCCGAAGCAAGTAATACCACTAGGGTGAAGTAATCCACCGTTGTTAGCTTTAAGGTGGATATGAGGTCCATTAGGATTTACCGGTTTCCACAATGCGACTATTGAGTCCCATAGCCTTAATTTTTTTCTCTGCCGCCTCAGCGCTTTCCTTATCCGTAAAGGGACCCGCTCTCAAAACAAATAATTTTGCACCGTCAGGGGCGGTTTTATTAATAACGTAATTTGGAATCTTTTGATCTTTCATCTTGGTGATCCAGCCATTGGCGCGATCTTCAGATGCAAATGCACCGATCTGAATCACAAACTTGCCGGGGGTATTGCTAGCAGGCTTGGTTGCTGGTGTATCTGTCTTGGGTTTGGTCTTATTAGTCGCAGCAATCACCTCTTCACCCGCCGCCAATCCTAAAGCTGCTGATTTAGCGGGAACTGGTGGTGCGCTGGGCTTTGTATCAGTAGCGCTTACTGCTGGTGGAGTTTGGTTTTGACTTGTATTTGTATTTGCGTCCAACTTATTGGTATCCGACTTAGCCTCGACTTTATTGCTAGGTGCTGGAGAAGGTACTGGAGCAATAGGCGCTACAGAAGATGGGGTCGATTGCGCAGTTGCTGTCTCAGAATTCATGCCAGGAACTGGCAAACTCGTAACGATATTTACAGCAATGTCGTTATTGACAGGCTTAGGCTTGCTGTCCAGGATTCTGGGCAAGGCAATAAAAGCCAGAATTACCAAAACACCTGCGCCGATTAAACGGTGGCGTGCTCGTTGAATATCAGGATCTTCGGTTAAAGCAGGCTCTTCATTTTCTTGGGAACGAATAAAAGCGCGGCCCGTCATTTTTTTAGGAGTGCGACGTGTTCCAGCTGACCCTCTTTGAAGGTCATCAGACTGCGATTTTCGCTTAAAAAGCTGCGGTAAACGAATCATGGATCAATGCGCCTGGTTGTTTCGATAAGCCATTACGCCTGCAACAGTATAGAAGGATCCGAAGATGATAATTCTATCACCCTCTCCAGCCTCAGAAAGGGCTTTTTCATAGGCTAAAGCAGGACTTTGGAAGCTTTCAATGCCCCCGTCTTGACCATTTTTTACCTGCACCCCCAACTGCTCTAGCTGGGAGGCTAAAGCCTGCGCACTGGCGGCTCGGGGGGTAGGCAAATCGGTGCAATACCAAAAATCCACAATGCCTAGAAAAGGCTTAATCACGCCAGCTATATCTTTGTCAGCCATGGCGCCGAATACTGCGTAGGTATAGGGGTGGTAGCCCATCTTATCAAGGCCTTGCGCTAAAGTAGCAGCAGCATGGGGGTTGTGAGCCACATCCAACACCACCGTTGGCTGTCCAGGAAGAACCTGAAAGCGTCCGGGCAATTCAACTAAAGCAAATCCATTGCGGATATCCTGGGCGCTCACTGGTAAACGCTGGTGTAAGGCCATTAAGGCGGCAATGACACCACTCGCGTTGAGAATCTGATTGGCACCTCTCAAAGCTGGGTAGCCTAAGCCACTAAACCGTTTACCTCTGCCGCTCCAACCCCACTGCTGTTTATCACCCAGAAACTGAAAATCTCGACCTTGTAGCCATAGATCGCATTGCAGTTTTTGAGCATAGTCAATCAAGGATTGAGGCGGAACGGGATCAGCACAAATAGTAGGTATTCCTTCACGAAATATTCCTGCCTTTTCTAAAGCAATAGCCTCACGAGTACTTCCCAAGAAATCAGCGTGGTCAATATCAATGCTAGTAACGATCGCACAATCCGCATCAACGCAGTTCACAGCATCTAAACGCCCACCCATGCCGACTTCCAGAATGACTGCATCCAATGGTGTTTCAGAGAACAGCAACATGATGGACAGAGTTGTGAACTCAAAGTAGGTTAATGTTGGAGCATCTGTAAGGCTAGCCCTTGCCTGTTCTACTTTTGCAAAATACTCTAATAGAAGCGCATCAGAGACCTCGACACCATTCACTCTTACACGTTCATTAAAGCGCAGTAAATGGGGCGACGTATGCATTGCCACTCGATATCCAGCGGCCAATAAGATGGCCTCCAAATAAGCGCACGTAGACCCCTTGCCATTCGTACCCGCAACCGTGATTACTGGACAATTGAATTGAAGATTTAAAGCAGCTTTGACTCGATTAATGCGATCAAGGCCCATATCGATGCCGACAGGATGAGCCGATTCTAGGTAGGTGAGCCAAGCCGGGAGGCTAGAAAACAGGGTTGGATTTTGGACCTTAGACAAATTCAGCTAATGTTGATAGGATTGATTACAAATTAATGAGAGCTGGAGCTATCTGGCTCAGGCATTTGCTGAAGTAATGCCAGTAAACGGGCTACTTCAGAACGCAGCTGGCGGCGATCCACAATCATATCAATACCACCTTTTTGCATCAGAAACTCAGAACGTTGAAAGCCCTCGGGGAGCTTCTCACGCACTGTTTGTTCAATCACGCGGGGACCAGCAAAGCCAATCAAGGCTTTAGGTTCAGCAATCACAACATCGCCCATAAATGCAAAGCTGGCAGAGATACCGCCCATGGTGGGGTCAGTCAAGATGCTAATGTAAGGCAAACCTTTTTTAGAGAGCAATGTCAGCATGGAATTGGTTTTGGCCATCTGAAATAAAGAGAGCAGACTCTCTTGCATACGGGCACCGCCAGTTGCAGTGATTGAAATGAAGGCACATTTTTTATCGATAGCCTCTTGTACGCCACGGGTAAAACGCTCGCCCACTACAGAGCCCATCGAGCCACCCATAAATTGAAATTCAAAGCAAGCTACTATGGCTGAAATACTCTCAATTTTTCCACCCAACACAATCAGCGCTTCAGATTCACCAGAGGCATCGGCAGCCTCCTTCAGACGATCAGGATATTTTTTGGAGTCTTTAAATTTGAGGGCATCAACTGGAAATATATCCGCACCGATTTCATATCGGCCTTTGGGATCCAAGAGGCTATCCAAACGTTGGCGTGCAGAAATGCGCATATGGTGACTGCATTTAGGACAGACGGACAAATTGGCTTCAATATCAGTGCTATAGAGCACAGCTTCACAAGCGGGGCATTTAACCCAGAGACCCTCAGGTACAGACTTGCGATTGGCAGGATCTGTTTGCTGAATTTGGGGCGGTAGTAACTTATCGATCCAACTCATATTGATATCAACTGTCTAAGGCTATCCGAATTTCATGTATGAAGCGCTCTAGTGATTGTACCGCCTCACCTTCTGGGGCCTCTTCTAAGAGACGGATGATACGACTACCAATCACAACGGCGTCTGCAGTTTGTGAAACCGCTTTAGCACTAGCGGCATCATGGATACCAAAACCCACTGCAATCGGAATATTGCTCACTTCGCGGATTTGCGGAATGATGCTCGCTACATCTTGAGTATTCAGATTCGATGCGCCAGTGACGCCACGCAACGATACATAGTAAATATAGCCCGATGCAATTTTGGCTGCCTCCTGAATGCGAGCCTGTGAAGAAGTTGGTGCCAATAAGAAAATAGGATCAACACCAGCGGCTTTCATGAGCACGGCAAACTCAGTGCATTCTTCAGGTGGATAGTCCACCACCAAGACACCATCAACTCCAGCGGCTTTTGCTTCACGAGCAAAACGCTCGGCTCCCATTTGTTCAACAGGATTTGCGTAGCCCATTAAAACTACAGGAGTCTTTTGATCCTTTTCACGAAAAGTCTTCACCATTTCAATACAGCTATGCAGACTCACTTTATGAGACAAGGCTCTTTCAGAAGATCGTTGAATCACGGGCCCATCGGCCATAGGATCTGAAAAAGGAACTCCCAACTCAATGACGTTCGCACCACCACGCACTAATGCGTGCATGAGTTCAACTGTTTGGTTTGGATGAGGATCACCTGCAGTAATAAAAGGAATCAATCCTTTTTTACCAGTAGCTCTGAGTTCCTGAAAAAGTGCAGTAATTTTGGACATGAACATTAGCCTTCAGATCCCGTAGCTTGCGCTACGGTATGCATGTCTTTATCGCCACGTCCTGATAGATTGACCAAAATGGTCTTATCTTTTCCAAGAGTCGCTGCTAATTTACAGGCATAGGCAATTGCATGGGCAGATTCCAGCGCAGGGATGATGCCTTCAATACGGCAACAATCATGGAAGGCTTGCAGTGCTTCTTTATCGTCAATTGCGACGTATCCAGCGCGGCCAGAGTCTTTTAACCAAGCATGCTCAGGACCTACCCCAGGGTAATCCATACCTGCTGATACTGAGTGAGTCTCTGCAATCTGACCATTCTCATCTTGTAAAAGATAGGTGCGGTTACCATGCAAGACGCCGGGCTTTCCAGCACAGAGAGCTGCGGAATGCAGGCCACTCATCAAGCCATGTCCAGCTGCCTCTACGCCAATGAGTTTGACTGCAGGGTAATCAATATACGGATAGAAAATGCCCATTGCATTCGAACCACCGCCAACACAAGCTAAAACATAGTCTGGCTGACGTCCAGTTAGATCTGGCATCTGAACTTTGCACTCTTCGCCAATCACACTCTGAAAATCTCTGACCATCATCGGATAAGGATGTGGTCCAGCAACAGTGCCAATAATGTAGAAGGTATCTTCCACATTAGTAACCCAGTCACGCATAGCTTCATTAAGAGCATCTTTTAGGGTTTTGGTACCAGACTCTACTGGCACAACCTTGGCACCAAGAAGTTTCATGCGATAAACGTTTTGCGCTTGACGGGCCACGTCTACTGAACCTTGATAGACGGTGCAATCCAAGCCAAAACGCGCACAGATTGTGGCAGTAGCGACACCATGTTGCCCTGCTCCGGTTTCCGCAATGATGCGGGGCTTACCCATCCGCTTGGCAAGCATCGCTTGACCAATGACGTTATTAATTTTGTGAGCGCCAGTATGGTTGAGATCTTCTCGCTTGAAATAGATTTGGGCACCACCATGAATCTCACTCATGCGTTTGGCATGATAGATCGGTGATGGCCGTCCAACAAAATGTTTTAGTTCACTGTGAAACTCAGCGAGAAATTGGGGATTATTTTGATATTGTGCATAAGCTGCTTTGAGCTCATCCAAAGCAAACATCAATGTTTCGGAAACAAACACACCACCGTAGGGACCAAAGTGTCCTCTTGCATCGGGTTTGTCGTACATGGCTACCTCTTAAATCAAGTTACAGCAATTAGGGGGATGACAGCTTCGCATCAGCTGCACGGACCGCTTGAATAAATTGGGTGATCAGTGCAGGATCTTTTACGCCCTTGCTGATTTCAACACCACTAGAGATGTCAACCGCGCAAGGATGCAGACGAGCAATCGCCTCGCCAACGTTGTGCGCATTCAATCCACCACTCAAAACGACCCGAGGCCCGTTTACGCTTAGCCATGTTTGCGGAATTCCTTGCCAATCAAAAGGGATGCCCCCTCCTCCATAACCTTCAACTAAAGCATCGAGGAGAAAAGCATCTGCAGCTCGATATTGTAGAGAAAATTCGTCAAAAGCGAACTTAGGCCCGATTCTGGCGGCTTTGATCCAGGGTTGTCCTGCGGCAAATTGAGCGCATTCCGCTGCAGACTCATCCCCATGAAATTGCCAGAGGGTAATTGGGGCTGTTGACCGAATCTCATCTACCTGAGCTTGGGTCGGGTTTACAAGCAAAGCAACTGCGTCTACCCCGGCAGGTAAACGCTTTATGAGCTGAGCTACCGTTTTTGGAGTGACTGCTCTGGGGCTAGGTGGATAGAAGACAAAACCAACCGCATCTGCACCTGCTAGCACGGCTGCATCGACATCAGCCTCTGTCCGTAAACCACAGGTTTTGACCCTGGTATCGCCAGGAGTGAAATGAAGTAAGCCCATAAATTGAATGATAAGCCCTGAAATAGCTTAATTCTGGAGGAGTTGGCTAGGAAGAAAAGAATTTTGCAGCCATGGGTCTGGGATCTCGAATTTCTCTGGATAAGCAATTTTGGCCAGATAAAGCCCATCGGGGGCGAAGGTCGGTGCCGCCAAACTGCGATTCTTTGCTACCAGGACTTCTTGCATCCACTCAGGCCCTTGCTTGCCGACACCAATCATTAAGAAGCAGCCGATCAAATTGCGCACCATATGATGCAAAAAGGCATTGCCTCGGATCCGGAAATATAGCCAAGGTTGCTCTGAAACGATATCGATCGAATACATCGTTTTGATTGGTGTTTTACTTTGGCATTCAGCAGACCGAAAGGAGCTGAAATCATGTTCTCCAATTAAACACTCTGCCGCTTTTTTCATAGCAGGAATATCAAACCAGGTATCTGGAGGCAACATAAAGAAACCAGCCCGATTTGAAAGTAAAGGGGCTCTGCAAGAACTGGCATGTACTGCATAGATATACGTTCTTTCAAAGGCTGAAAATCGTGCACTGAATTCTTCTGAAACGGGTTTAGCCCAATTAATCACAATATCGGGTGGTAAAAATGCATTGATTCCCCTGACCCAAGACCAATCCGTGCGTTCTGTAGAGGTATCAAAGTGCACTACTTGACCTAGGGCATGAACGCCGGTGTCGGTTCGGCCTGCAGTGATTGTTCTGACTGGATTATTGGCAACGCCCTCACTACCAATGAATGACTCAATGGCTTTTTCTAATTCTGCTTGAACCGATCGAATAGGCAAGGCTTGAGTTTGCCAACCAGAAAACTGGCTGCCCTCATATTGCAAACCCAGTGCAATTCTCACGAGATCACTCTAAGCGTTGCGTTGAGCAAGCTCAGCTAACAATCCCTGAGCTTCAATGGTAATTAAGGGATCAACAGAAGGGCTCATGAGCACAATCTCTTCTAGAGATCTTCGAGCTGCGGCATAGTCCTCAATCGTCAGATAAGCTCGAGCTAAGTTCAACTTAACCCGCAGTGTGTCAGCCAGAGCATTTGCTTGCACGTCTGCCTTGGCGGGCGCCTCTAGATCCAAGTTGATTCCTGCAAAAAGAGACTTTGCGCGATCAGGAACTGGCATATCTGTCCTAGTTTTAGCCTGAGTCGTATCGGAAGGAACAGAGACTGTTTCAGACTTGCGAGCATTGCGGGCTAAAGCCCAAAGCATTAAGCCAGTCAACGCTATCAGACCTAATCCAATCAATGCGGGACCAAACCCACCCAAGCCATAATTATTTTCAATTGATTTTTTACCTTTTGCTTGATCTACTAGCTTTTGTAGCTCGGCAATATTTTTTTCTAGTTCAGCAATCTTTGCACGAGTTTGCTCTAAGACTTTTTCTTTAGCCACAAGCTCTTCTACATATGCTTTCTCTTGGGCATCACTTGCACTAGAACCAATTTTCAAGCGATCTTTATTAACTTCTTTACCGTTTAGATTCTTGCTATCGCTATTCTGTTTGGCGCTGGAATTGCTAACCTGATCTTGCTTGTTAGCTTGCCATTGAGCATTTGCCTGCGCAACAAATCGACTGGCCTCTGCTGGACTAATCGATCTCAAGAGCGCTTGACTCGGTTTATTAAGCTCCGCCCCCGCTGCAAGAACATTAATTGAGCCGCTAGCAAATGCATCTGGGTTGGCTTTAAACAAAGCCATCATGGTTTGATCTAGGCTAGCACCCTCTAAATAGGGGGCCATTTGAGCTGCAATTTCAGAGAGATTTTGACCGGGTTTGACAATGATTTTTTGAGCATCACCGAGTAACAAGGTGTAGGCTTTACTCAGACTACCAGTTGACCAATTCAATTGGATCAGAAGATCAACGAAAGGATCGTCACTGACAGGTATAGGGTCAACCGTTTCGACAAGAACCATTAAGTGTTCGTCTTTATTGCGATAGACCATCGATTGCATATTGAAATTCAATACCTTGCCGGATATTCCAAGACGAGCATAATCAGCAGCGCTGGGAACTTGAACCTTGAGACTCTCCAATAAATCCTGCTCTTGAGCAGATATGCGAATAGGAATCTCAACGCGTAAGGGTTGCCCAACTTGAGATTGAATTTGAGGCGAACCTAATGAGATTGCACCAGCAACACAAGACCAGCTCAGCAAAAAACCACAAGCGAGCTGGGTAAAAACCCTTCTAGAAAATCGCACTGATGATCCTTAGTGATCTAACAGAATGCGCAGCATGCGACGCAAAGGTTCAGCAGCACCCCATAGCAGCTGGTCACCAACGGTGAAGGCACCTAAATACTCAGGACCCATTGCCAATTTATGTAATCGTCCAATTGGTACAGTCAGGGTTCCGCTGATGGCAGCTGGAGATAGTTCGCGTTCAGTAGTCTCGCGATCATTGGGCACTACCTTGACCCACTGATTATCGTTGGCCAAAATACGCTCAATTTCTGTGAGCGGAATATCCTTTTTCAGCTTGACTGTTAAGCCTTGTGAGTGGCAACGCATTGCACCTACACGAACACAGAGGCCATCAATAGGAATGCTACCAGGCGAACGAAAAGCGGGTTTACCCAAGATCTTATTGAACTCTGCACCGCCCTTCCACTCTTCTTTAGTCTGTCCATTTTCAACTGGTACATCAATCCATGGAATCAAACTACCAGCTAGGGCAGTATTACGGAAGTTCTGTTTAGGAAAATCAGCTGAGCGTAATGTGGCGGTGACCTTGCGATCAATATCCAAAATCCAGGAACTAGGATCAGCAAGCTCGGTGGCCACGCTGTCACGTAATGCACCCATTTGCAGTAATAATTCACGCATATTCTGAGCGCCAGCACCCGATGCAGCCTGGTAGGTCATGGCACTAATCCACTCGACTAAATCGGCTTTAACCAAGCCGCCCATTGCCATCATCATTAAGCTAACAGTACAGTTACTGCCAATCCAATTTTTACCACCAGCGGCTAAGGCGCGATCAATCACAGGACGATTGACAGGATCCAAAATTAAGACCGCATCGTCTTTCATGCGCAAAGCACTGGCAGCATCAATCCAGTGGCCTTGCCAACCGGAAGCTCGTAATTTAGGAAAGATGGCATTGGTATAGTCGCCACCCTGACAAGTCAAAATAATGTCGCAACGAGCAAGTGCAGCAATGTCATTAGCGTCTTGCAAAGTAGCTTCAGACTGAGTAACTTTTTGACCATTTAAAGCTGGCACCTCGCCACCGACTTGGCTGGTACTAAAAAATACTGGCTCAATCAGATCAAAATCTTTCTCAGCCAGCATTCTTTCCATCAAAACGCTGCCAACCATGCCGCGCCATCCGACAAGTCCAACTACTGGTGTATTTTGATTTCCCATATAGGCTACTAATGTATTAAGTGATTGATAAAGTTAAGGAAGAGCTGCAACGACAGCGTCACCCATTTGTTTGGTAGAAACTTTAGTGCTTCCTGCAGTGTAAATATCAGCTGTTCGCAGACCTTGCGACAAGACTTTTTGCACTGCTGCTTCAATCGTATCTGCCTGCTCAGGAATACCCAATGAATAGCGCAGCATCATTGCCGCTGAAAGAATGGTTGCCAAGGGATTGGCGATGCCTTTACCAGCAATATCAGGCGCAGATCCGTGGCTAGGTTCATATAGCCCTTTATTGTTTTTATCTAAAGAGGCTGATGGCAGCATACCAATAGAGCCAGTCAACATGGCTGCCTCATCTGACAGAATGTCGCCAAAAAGATTGCCAGTGACGACCACATCGAATGCTTTTGGTGCTTTAACCAACTGCATCGCCGCATTATCGACATACATATGGGTAAGCTCCACATCCGGATACCCTTTTGCAATCCGAGTCATCACTTCACGCCACAGCTGTGAAGTTTCCAGAACATTGGCTTTATCTACGCTACAAACTTTTTTACTGCGCTTCCGTGCCGCCTCAAACGCAACCCTAGCAATGCGCTCTACCTCAGGTTCGCTGTAATGCATGGTGTCAAAGCCTTCACGCGCACCCTTAAACAAAGGTAGTTCCGAAGTCCGAATGCCGCGGGGCTGTCCAAAATAAATATCGCCGTTCAGTTCTCGTACGATCAAAATGTCTAAGCCACCAACAATCTCCGCTTTTAAGCTAGATGCGGCAGTGAGTTCTGCGTAGCAAATCGCTGGACGAAAGTTGGCAAAGAGTTCTAAATGTTTACGCAAACCCAGAATTGCTTGCTCAGGACGAAGTTCTCGCGCCAGAGTGTCATATTTCCAGTCACCAACCGCACCAAACAAAATGGCATCAGCCTGTTTTGCTAACTCTAAGGTGGCAGGAGGCAATGGATGACCGTGCAAGTCATAAGCTGCTCCACCGACAGGGGCTTCCTCAAGTATTAACTGAGGAACTAAGGCGTTGAGAACCTTTACGGCTTCAGCAACGATTTCCGAGCCGATACCATCGCCCGGGAGGACTGCAATTTTCATGAAAGGCCTTTAACTCTATAAAACTACGGCAGTTGGGTTGCAAGCCAAGGCATCTTGAGGATGCGCTCAGCTTCATAAGCCTTGATTTTATCTGCATGGCGCAGGGTTAGCCCAATATCGTCCAAACCATTGAGGAGGCAGTACTTTCTAAAGGGAGCTACTTCAAAGGCATAGCTAGCGCCGCCAGGAAGGATGACCTGCTGGCTTTCCAGATCAATTGTGAGCTGGTACCCATTAAAAGCCTGGGTTTCGTTAAACAAATGATCAACCTGAATTTCTGAGAGCACGATCGGTAGCAGGCCGTTTTTGAAGCAGTTGTTATAAAAAATGTCAGCAAAGCTGGGGGCGATGATGGCTCTGAAGCCAAATTGAGATAAAGCCCAGGGTGCATGCTCACGCGAGCTGCCACAGCCAAAATTCTTACGAGCTAATAAAATTCCAGCGCCTTTATAGCGAGGCTGGTTCAAAACGAAGTCTGGATTGATTGGGCGGTTAGTGCAGTCTTGTCCTGGTTCGCCGTGATCAAGATAACGCCACTCATCGAATAAGTTCTGACCAAAACCGGTTTTCTTGATCGACTTCAGAAATTGCTTCGGAATGATCGCATCGGTATCCACATTCTCCCGATTGAGGGGTGCAACCAAACCTTGATATACCGTAAATTTATCCATGATTATTTCACCGGGGTCACAATAACATCTTTCCCTTTGGTTTGGGAAGCGTTGTTAGTGGAAGATTTTGAGTCCATCGAAGTACCCATATTCTGCAAATCTTTACCAACACCCTCCATGGTGTTAGCACAAGCAGCCAAGGCCATACCAAAAAGACCGACAATCATTAGTCTAGTAATTAGTGAGGTTTTACGCATCATATTCAAGCTCAAGAGATTTTCCGAATATCCACAAAGTGGCCTTCAATCGCTGCGGCTGCAGCCATCGCTGGACTGACTAGGTGCGTTCTGCCGCCATTGCCTTGTCGTCCTTCAAAGTTCCGGTTTGATGTCGATGCGCAACGCTCGCCTGGTTCGAGACGATCAGCATTCATAGCAAGGCACATCGAGCAACCGGGTTCACGCCATTCAAAGCCAGCAGCTTTAAATACGCGATCAAGGCCTTCGCGCTCTGCTTGGGCTTTTACTAAGCCAGATCCTGGGACAACTAGGGCCAACTTAATATTAGGTGCGATCTTTTTACCAATACGATCAACTATTTTCGCTGCTGCACGTAAGTCCTCAATGCGGCTATTGGTGCAAGATCCAATAAAGACTTTATCTACTGTGATGTTGCTTAGCGGTGTGTTAGGAGTCAAGTTCATGTACTGCAATGCGCGTTCCATGGCATCACGCTTGTTGGGATCGCGTTCTTTTTCTGGATCAGGTACACGATCGCTAATTGGCAGAACCATCTCTGGAGAAGTACCCCAGGTTACTTGTGGGGCGATCTCTTCTGCACGTAATTCAACAACTGCATCAAACTTTGCACCTGGATCAGAGTGCAAAGTACGCCAATACTGCATGGCATGCCGCAAAGCATCGCCTTTAGGTGCATAGGGGCGGCCTTGAAGGTATTCAATAGTGGTCTCATCCACAGCAACCAAACCTGCACGTGCACCAGCTTCAATTGCCATGTTGCAGATCGTCATGCGCCCTTCCATCGATAAATTGCGGATAGCTTCACCTGCGAACTCAATGGTGTAGCCAGTCCCACCAGCAGTACCGATTCTACCGATGACTGCGAGAACAATATCTTTTGCGGTGCTACCGGGTTGCAAGCGTCCATCAACACGAACCAACATATTCTTGCTCTTCTTCATCAGCAAAGTTTGCGTCGCTAAGACATGCTCAACCTCAGAAGTGCCGATACCAAATGCCAAAGCGCCGAATGCGCCATGAGTACTTGTATGGGAATCACCGCACACCACGGTCATACCTGGCAAGGTTGCACCCTGTTCCGGACCGATCACATGAACGATTCCTTGGCGGGTGTCATTCATCTTGTATTGCGTAATGCCAAAGGCATCGCAGTTTTGATCAAGGGTATCAACCTGCAATTTAGAAATCGGGTCAGCAATGCCTTCAGACCGATCCGTCGTAGGGACGTTATGATCAGAAACTGCAAGATTGGCAGAAATACGCCAAACAGGTCTCCCAGCTAAATTCAAGCCTTCAAATGCTTGAGGGCTAGTGACTTCATGCAATAACTGACGATCGATATAGATTGTTGCCGTGCCATCCTCTTCCGAGTAAATGACATGGTCATCCCATAATTTGTCGTAAAGCGTCCGTGACATAAATTCCTTATTTACGCTCAGCTATCAATGGTACTTTGCGTGAAGTTTCACCGGTATACAGTTGACGTGGACGGCCAATCTTGTACTCAGGATCGGTAATCATCTCTTCCCACTGCGCAATCCAACCCACTGTTCTTGCTAATGCAAAGATACAGGTAAACATTTCAGTTGGAATGCCTAATGCGCGCTGAACAATGCCTGAGTAGAAGTCTACGTTTGGATAGAGTTTGCGGCTAACAAAATACTCATCTTCTAAAGCAATCTTTTCTAGTGTCATCGCCAACTTGAATAATGGATCATCCTCAAGTCCCAACTCTTTCAAGACCTCGTAGCAGGTTTCACGCATCAGTTTTGCACGTGGATCAAAGTTCTTATAGACGCGATGACCAAAGCCCATCAAACGAACGCTGGAGTTCTTGTCTTTAACTTGGGCAATAAACTCACCAATTTTCTCAACCCCACCATTGGCTTGAATCTCGTTGAGCATTTGTAAGCAAGCTTCGTTTGCACCGCCGTGAGCTGGGCCCCATAAGCAAGCAATACCAGCAGAAATAGCAGCAAAAGGATTTGTACCTGACGAGCCACACAAACGCACCGTTGAAGTTGAGGCATTTTGCTCGTGATCAGCATGCAAAATGAAGATGCGATCTAAAGCACGAACCAATACTGGATTCACTTTGTACTCCTCGCAAGGAGTAGCAAACATCATCCGCATAAAGTTGGCGGTGTAAGACAAATTATTATCAGGATAGATAAAGGGTTGGCCAACGGAGTACTTATAGGCCATAGCAACCAAAGTAGGCATTTTGGCAATCAGACGAATCTGTGCAATTTGGCGAGCCTTAGGATCGGTGTAGTCAATCTGGTCATGATAGAAAGCGGCCATCGCACCAACCAAGCCGGTTAAGACTGCCATTGGATGCGCATCGCGACGGAAACCGCGCAAGAAAAATTGCATCTGCTCATGCACCATCGTGTGATGCATGATCATTTCTTTGAAATCAGAATCTTGTTTTTTGTTTGGCAGGTTGCCATTAATCAAGAGATAGCAAACTTCCAAGAAGTCACATTTGCCCGCTAAATCTTCAATGGGGTAGCCGCGATACAGGAGTTCGCCTTTGTCACCATCAATATAGGTGATCTTGCTGTTACATGAAGCAGTAGATAAGAAGCCTGAGTCATAAGTGAACTTGCCAGTTTGACCGTAAAGTTTACGGATATCGATGACATCTGGGCCAACGCTGCCTTGATAGATTGGCAAATCAATGTCTGGCGAACCATCTGAAAACGATAGCTTTGCTTTAATATTCGATTCATTCATGTCTAGCCTCTAATCTTTCAATCTTTAGTGATTCAAAATTCTGAAGTACAACCCAAATAGTAAAACTTATTTAGCTCTCAACTGCACCATCAACTTCTTATATACAGGAGAGACTGAAATCTCCTTCAACACCGCTAGTTCTTCTTTGCGACCCAGCAACAAGTCCATCAAATCATTGTCATCTAATGCTAGTAACTGCTTTAATACTTGACCATCTTCTACGCTGAGATCTGCAGCATGACGATCAAAAAATCGTTGCAGAATTAAGTCGTTTTCCAACAACCCTCTTCGGGCATCACTCTTTAAACGATACAGCTCCGCATTACTCAAGTTCATGAGCTTAGACAGCCCTACGCACCATTAACTCTTTAATCTTGCCAATGGCCTTGGTTGGATTCAAGTGCTTAGGGCAGACATCCACACAATTCATAATGGTATGACAACGGAATAAACGGTATGGGTCTTCTAAATTATCTAAACGCTGTGCGGTATCTTCGTCACGGCTATCAGCAATAAAACGATAGGCCTGCAACAAACCGGCTGGACCAACGAACTTATCGGGATTCCACCAGAATGATGGGCATGAAGTAGAGCAAGAGGCGCACAGAATGCACTCATACAAACCATTGAGTTCTTCACGCTCTTCTGGGCTCTGCAAGCGCTCTTTCTCGGGCGCTGGATTGTCATTCACTAAATATGGCTTGATCGACAGGTACTGCTTGAAGAATAAAGTCATATCGACAATCAAATCACGCACCACTGGCAAGCCAGGTAATGGGCGCAGAGTAATCACTTTAGGCAAGGTCAACATATTGGTTAAGCAGGCCAAACCATTCTTGCCGTTAATGTTCATCGCATCAGATCCGCAAACACCCTCGCGGCATGAACGACGATATGAAATACTCTCGTCTTGCTTCTTTAAGGAGATCAAGGCATCCAACAACATGCGCTCACCGTTTAATTCCAGCTCATAGCGCTGCATGCGAGGCGCTGCATCAACTTCTGGGTCGTAACGATAAATTTCAAAAATCCGGGTATCACTCATCTTTTATCTCTCTTATCGATATCTAGCTTAGAAAGTACGTTCTTTTGGTGGAATTGATTCAACTGTTAAGGGTTTCATCACCACTGCTTTGTAATCTAGGCGATTGCCTTCGCTATACCAAAGGGTATGTTTCATCCAATGATCATCATCACGATGGGGATGGTCATCATGAGAATGTGCGCCGCGACTTTCTTTGCGGGCTGCTGCAGATGACATAGTGGCATTTGCGGTTTCAATCAAGTTCGCCACTTCCAAGGCTTCGATACGTGCAGTATTAAAAATCTCCGACTTGTCTTTGAGCCAGATATGGTTAGCACGCTCAGTCAGTTGAGCCATTTGACGAAGCCCCTCATCCATCAACTCTTGGTTGCGGAACACACCAGCATAAGTCTGCATGGTCTTGCGAATGTCATTAGCGACATCTTGTGCATAGTCACCTGATGACGAGTTATCCAATTTAGCAATGCGTGCCAGGGTCTGTTCGCCCGCATTCGCAGGTAATGGTTTGAACTCTTGCTTCTTCAGATCAGCCGCAACAATATGATTACCTGCTGCACGACCAAATACCAAGAGATCTAACAAGGAGTTAGTACCCAGACGGTTGGCACCATGGACTGATACGCAGGAGCATTCACCGATCGCGTAGAGACCATGCACGATCTCGTTTGGCTTGCCGTTCTTTGGCACAACAACTTGACCATTGATATTAGTGGGGATACCACCCATTTGATAATGAATGGTTGGTACTACAGGAATGTGTTGCTTAGTAACGTCCACGTTCGCAAAGTTAATGCCGATCTCATAAACCGATGGCAGACGCTTCATGATGGTGTCAGCACCGAGGTGTGTGAGATCAAGCTCAACGTAATCGCCATTGGGTCCACAGCCGCGACCTTCTTTAATCTCTTGGTCCATGCAGCGTGATACAAAATCACGTGGTGCTAAATCTTTATAGGTTGGAGCATAACGCTCCATAAAGCGCTCACCGTCTTTATTACGCAGGATGGCACCTTCACCACGACAACCTTCAGTCAAGAGCACACCAGCACCAGCAACACCGGTTGGGTGGAATTGCCAGAACTCCATATCTTCCAGCGGAATACCTGCACGAGCCGCTAGGCCCATACCATCACCGGTATTAATAAAGGCATTGGTTGAAGCAGCCCAAATACGGCCAGCACCACCAGTAGCCAGCATCACGACTTTGGCTTCCAGGATGTAGACCTGGCCAGTTTCCATTTCAAGGGCAGTTATACCAACGACATCACCCTCTTCATTACGAATTAAATCCAAAGCCAACCACTCGACAAAGAAATTGGTCTTTGCACGAACATTGCGTTGATACAGAGTGTGCAACATGGCATGACCAGTTCGGTCTGCTGCTGCGCATGCACGTTGCACCGCTTTCTCACCGTAGTTCGCTGTATGCCCACCAAATGGACGCTGATAAATCGTACCGTCAGGGTTGCGGTCAAATGGCATACCAAAGTGCTCTAGCTCGTAGACTACTTTTGGAGCTTCACGGCACATAAACTCAATCACGTCTTGGTCACCAAGCCAGTCAGAGCCCTTGATGGTGTCATAGAAGTGATAGTGCCAATTGTCTTCGTTCATATTGCCAAGCGCTGCGCCAATACCGCCCTGTGCTGCAACAGTATGTGAACGTGTTGGGAATACCTTACTCAAAACAGCAACATTTAAGCCTGCTTCAGCAAGCTGTAAAGAAGCACGCATACCAGAGCCGCCCGCACCAACAATGACGGCATCAAAGCGGCGACGTGGCAAAGATTTTTTAATCTCGGTCATCGAATTACACTTTCCACAAAATTTGTACAGCGTATGCGGCGCAAGCCACTAAATACAAAACCGTTAAGACCTGTAAGCCTAAGCGAATGCTGACAGGCTTGATGTAGTCCATCCATATATCCCGAATGCCAATCCAGGCGTGATAAAACAGGCTCAACAATGCTAAGAGGGTGAGCAACTTCATGAATTGCTTACTAAATAGGCCTGACCATGCTGCATAACCAGTTCCACCAGTGACGCAATAATCAATCAATAGAACGACAGTGAACACCACCATCACAATGGCAGTGATGCGCTGAATAATCCACTCTTTCAGGCCGTAATGTGCACCGACTACTAAGCGCTTAGGACCGATTTGATAAATAGGCATGAGATTTCCTTAGTAGATGGCAAACATCTTGAGGCCAACGATTGCCGTTAAGCCCAAGCCGAGGAAAAAAACAATGATTGCAGAGCGATTCGATTCAGATTTGCTGATACCGATCTCAAGATCGAGCAACAGATAACGGATGCCAGCGCAAAAATGATGGAGAAAACACCAGATCAAACCCAAGCAAATGATTTTTACTAAGACATTGCTGGTCAAACCTTGGAAGGCTTGGTAAGTTTGTTCGGAGGCTAGGCTCTGATCTAACAAATACAAAATAAATGGCAGCAACAGAAATAAGACAGCACCGCTAATGCGATGAAGAATCGATACCTTACCGGCCCAAGGGAGTCGGTAGTGAATCAGTTGGGCTAAGCCAATATTCCGAAATTCGGGCTTATCTTTTTTAACATCCTGCTGTGCTTCAACCATGGGCAATCTCGATATTTAGGAGGAGGTTCAGTTCAGTCTTGCTGTGTTGCAACATATTCTATTGGAAACCTTAGAAAGTGTGGGTATTTTAGGTGAAATAAGGGGTTTAATGGTTTTTACTAACATTATGACTCTGTTAGTTGAGCATATTTTGGTAATGTTGCTGTGTTGTGTCATAGCGCGCTCTACGAATTTCCACCGGCTTATTTCCATAAGTGAAAGCCAGGCGTTCAACCAGCAAAACAGGATGCCCAACGGGGAGATGAAGATAGGTGCTTAGCGACTCATCGATAGCGGTCGCCTTGATTTTTTCTTCTGCTCTAACCATGTGGGTCGCAAAGCGGGTTTCATAGAGGGCATAAACCGGACCAGACCACTCGGTTAGCATCGTGAGATCGAGCTCTTTGAACCGAGTAGCTGGAAGTAAAATTTCTTCAAAAACAATGGGTTTGCCAGCAAAGCTCTGAACTCTGTTTACTTTAATTAACGCATCGCCTGCTTTTAATTTGAGCAAGTGGGCATCAGTTGCATTGGCCTTGATCTTTTTACAAACTAAAAACTGACTAATGAGGGGGAACTTTTGACCTTCATCGGGTACGAGGTGTAAAAAACGGTATTGCCAGTCTTCTTCATTGTGGGTGGCTACAAAAGTACCCTTACCCTGCCTTCTGACCAAGAGATTTTGAGCGGCTAATTCGTCAATTGCCTTGCGAACAGTGCCTTGGCTGACTGAAAAACGGGCTGCCAGCTCCATTTCGCTTGGAATCAGGGCGCCAGGCAACCACTCAGCAGCCTGCAGGCTTGCCAGAATGAGTGCCTTAATCTGCTGATAAAGGGGGCTAAACGACGCACTCGCGGTTAACACTTCAGGCACAAGATCTCCAATTTCACATTTCAATTCGCTAAAATCTAGTTAAGTCGAAGTCTTATATAAGACGTCTCTGGTAGTGTAAATCTAAAGTCAATTCACTTGAATGGATAATAGAAAAGTTTTCGGATTTAAATGAACCCTCAGTTAACCTTCCTTTGGAGTTAAAAGTAATGGCAAAAGCCCCAATGCGTGTCGCCGTGACCGGTGCAGCCGGTCAAATTGGATATTCCCTCCTATTCCGCATCGCCAATGGCGACGTACTTGGCAAGGATCAACCCGTGATCTTGCAATTACTTGAGATTCCAGATGAAAAAGCCCAAAAAGCCCTCCAAGGCGTCATGATGGAATTAGAAGACTGCGCTTTCCCCTTGCTCGTTGGCATGACAGCGCATTCTGATCCAATGACTGCTTTTAAAGATATAGACATCGCGTTTTTGGTTGGGGCACGTCCTCGTGGTCCTGGCATGGAACGCAAAGATTTGTTGGCAGCAAACGCACAAATCTTCACCGCACAAGGCAAAGCACTCAACGCGGTTGCAAAACGGACCGTCAAAGTTTTAGTAGTTGGTAATCCTGCCAATACCAACGCTTACATTGCCATGAAATCTGCTCCAGATTTGCCAGCAAAAAATTTCACAGCCATGTTGCGCTTAGATCACAATCGCGCACTATCGCAACTTGCTGCCAAAATGGGTAAGCCTGTTGGTGACATTGAGAAACTCGTAGTTTGGGGTAATCACAGCCCAACAATGTATCCCGATCATCGCTTTGCAACAGTTGGTGGTGAGTCTGTTAAGACCCTCATCAATGATCCAGTGTGGAACAAAGAGGTTCATATTCCCACTGTTGGCAAACGCGGTGCAGCCATTATTGAAGCACGTGGCCTTTCTTCTGCTGCATCTGCAGCGAATGCTGCCATCGATCACATGCACGATTGGGTGCTTGGTACTAACGGCAAGTGGGTCACCATGGGCGTTCCTTCAAATGGTGAATATGGCATCCCTAAGGATGTCATCTACGGCTTCCCCGTCACTTGCGAAAATGGTGAGTACAAAATTGTCGAAGGCTTAGAGATCGACGAGTTCTCTCGTGAGCGTATGGACCATACTCTCAATGAACTTCTTGAAGAACAAGCAGGCGTAAAACATTTACTTTCATAAGAAAATTTCTAAATGATCAAAAGCAAATTACTGAAAATATCGTTGGTGATTGCAGCACTGGCTTCTTGTGCTTTTGCCCAAGCTGCTGACGAAGCGTTTACTTGGAGCTGTAGCGATAATCATCAGTTCAAAACCAGTGGTGGCACAGATAATCTGGTTTTGATTTGGGATGCTAAGAACTACGAGATGAGACGGGAGAACTCTCTTCCTGGCAGTCTGCGCTATAAAAATAGCAACTCAGGTTTTGATCTCGTTGTACTTCAAAACAAAGCGATGCTGTTTAATATCCGCTCAGGAACACGCTTAGCAGACTCTTGTCAGACAGCCGATATGCGTTCAGGAAAAATGCCTCATCTTTTTGCAGATGCGGAGCCCTTCACTCCAGGAAAGTAAACACACAACTGAAGTCATGCAATACAAAAGGCCGAGAATGCTCGGCCTTTTTTAATGGAAGAGAGGCTGTTGAGACGGCGTATCCTCTGGCATTTCCGCATGAACCTGTTCACCCAAACGGTCGGGAAAAAGTGGTGCTCCGCAATCATCACAAAGCTCTGGATCGAAGAGCATCGCATGACGGAAGACGTCTTCTACCCCTGCATCATGCAAAGCATCACAGATGCGTTTGATGGGACTCTCATCGTCCGATAAGTCATTGAGCGCATCATTAGCAACGCTCTCGCGGTCGTATAGAGGCCAAATCACGCCGTAATTAATTTCAGAAGAACCTTTAATGCTGAAGGAGATTCGATATTCATCTGCCTGCTCTTCACCAAAAGCACCAACTACCGATGACAGCCCTGCTGGTAGAACACCAATAGTGGATTCTAGAAAGTTAACAGCGGCTCGAATACTCAACGGCCGAACATGTTTATCTGCTAAACGGCAATTGGTAAAGTAGGCCTCGGGTAATAAAAGTTCAAACTCACAACCTGGAAGTAAAGAAGCAATTGGATCATGCATAGCGTTTTGCCAACCAATCAGACTAACGCCCCGCTCTTGTCGTAAAGGCGTTTCAGCTTGCCAACGAAACAATGGCGATCCTGTTGGTGCTGCAACTACAGCAACAATAAAGCGAGGATCGGCGAGGACAGCAATCGTCTCAGACATATCGCGCAGTTCGAGCTTAATGTCACTACCTGTCACTGCAGCCATAGCAAGTGTCTCTGTTAATACTCGTGTTTGGCAATGCGATTGGGGCATTTGATCAATACTGTAAAGCCAAGGGACGATGGCTAAGCGTGAATCTACAGCCGTTACGGTATTGTGAAGAGCAAGCGCTGTAGCTTGAACAACTGTAGTTGGCAGTGGGCCCGAGGGAATTTGATAGCGCGTGTGGGCTACGATCGGTATCGCTAGTAATAAAGCATCCCATTGTTGGCCATCGTGTTCAATGCGGATAGACTCGGCTAAGGTTTCTGCAGCATCTGCTAAGACTTCAAATGCAATGGTATTAATCCGAAAAGTTTGATCGAGCGCAGCATCAATCGCGTTCTGATTTTGACTTTTCAATAAACGGAGTAATCGTTCATCCAGCCGCCCCTCCCAGAAACGGTCTTCTACTTGGCTACCCGATGCCGCCAAAGAAATCGAGTCGGCTACAAGGCGCTCTACCTCAGGTGAGCTTCTTTGGGAACTTTTACTGCGATGTATAGCCATGCTTATTTTTTCTCCGCACGCCGGAATACCGGCTTATCTGGTTTTGACTCGCTGGCGCAATACCGATAACCGTCCAAATTAAATCCTTTGAGATCTGCCGGTTTGGTCAATCGATTCTCAACCACATAGCGCGCCATTAAACCCCGAGCACGCTTGGCATAAAACGAGATGATTTTGTACTTACCGTCTTTGGCATCTTGAAAGACTGGTGAAATCACCCTGCAAGCCAAATCTTTAGGCTGCACTACCTTGAAGTACTCCTCGGAAGCCAGATTCAGTAAGCATGGCTCTTTTTCTTGCTCAAGTAGCTTTTTGAGTGCCTCAGTTACCCGCTTACCCCAAAAAGCATACAAATCTTTGCCTCTGGCATTCGCAAAGTTGGTTCCCATTTCTAAGCGATAAGGCTGCATCAGATCTAAAGGGCGCAAAGCACCGTAGAGTCCCGACAAAATCCGTATGTGGTCCTGTGCAAACGCAATAGCCTTTGGGCTGAGGCTGTTGACAGCAAAACCATCATAGACGTCCCCATCAAAAGCAAAAATGGCAGGCTTACTGTTCTCCGGCGTGAACTTCTTTGGCCAATCACGATAACGACCAACGTTGAGGGCGGCTAGTTGGTCTGATACACCCATTAATTTGGCAAGCTCCTGAGGGGAAAGCTTTTTAAGGTCGGCAATGAGCTTTGCTGACTCGGTAACGAATTCAGGCAAGGTACTTGACTTAACTTTAGCGGGAGTCTCGTAATCAAGGGATTTTGCTGGGGAAAGGACGATCAACATGGCACAATTTAAGAATATTTATACCATTCTAGCGATTACTCAACCTAAGTGCCCGTAACTGCCTAAACTACCCTATTACCGACTATTGAGTTACAAGGAATATCCATATGAGTAAAAAGCAGGCCCCAAAAGTGATTGATGTCTACAGTTGGGCTACGCCTAATGGGCACAAGATCCATATCATGCTTGAAGAATGTGGCTATCGTCTTGGCAAAGACTGGTTGGCTCATCCAATTGATATTGGTGCAGGCGATCAATTTAAGCCTGACTTTTTAAAAATCAGTCCCAACAATAAAATTCCAGCCATCGTTGATCCAAATGGCCCCGATGGAAAACCCATTAGTATTTTTGAGTCAGGCGCAATCTTGCTTTACCTTGCTGCTAAAACCGGCAAATTTCTTCCAAAGAGTACGCGCGCAAAATATGATGTCTTGCAATGGTTGATGTTTCAGATGGGCGGACTAGGTCCAATGCTGGGACAAAATCATCACTTCCGCACTTATGCACCAGAAAAAATTGAATACGCAATTAATCGCTACACCAATGAAGCGAAACGTTTATATGGTGTGCTAGATCGACAACTTAGCAAACATCCATTCATCGCTGGTAATGAGTACTCGATTGCCGATATCGCGATCTTTCCTTGGACTCGCAATTGGAAAAATCAAGGGATTGAGATTGATGAGTTTCCTCACTTTAAGAAATGGTTTGAAAAGATTTCTGCTAGGCCAGCTGTTAGGCGCGGTGTTGAAGTGCTAACGAATCTACGTAAGCCTTTAACGGATGATAAAGCGAGAGACCTCTTATTTGGCGCGAGTCAGTATCAAAAAAGGAAATGAGATGAGTATTCAATCGGTTGGCATAATTGGGGCGGGCACGATGGGCAATGGCATTGCTCAAGTTTGCGCAGTGGCGGGCCTGGATGTTGTGATGATTGATATTAATGATGCTGCTGTAGAGCGCGGCTTGAGTCATATCGGCAAGAGTCTTGACCGTTTAATCAAGAAAGAAACCCTTAGCGCCGAAGATAAAAATGCTGCCCTCAAACGTATTAAAGCTAGCACCTCATATGCCGATCTCAAGGGGCTCTCTTTAGTTATTGAGGCTGCGACTGAGAATCAAGCAGTAAAAGAAAAAATTCTGCATCAGATTGATGAAATCGTCGGCAAAGATACCATCATTGCCACGAATACTTCCTCGCTATCGATTACCAAACTGGCAGCACTGAACTCTGACCCTACCCGTTTCATCGGGATGCACTTCTTTAATCCCCCTCCTTTAATGGCTTTAGTTGAGGTGATACGCGGATTACAAACCAGTGATGCAACTCATAGGGCGATTATTGAAATGGCTAAGCGCATTGGTAAAGAGCCGATTACCGTCAAGAATTCGCCCGGTTTTGCGGTCAATCGCATTTTGATTCCAATGATTAATGAAGCCTTTTTTGTATTGCAAGAAGGTTTAGCAAGTCCGGAAGATATTGATGCTGGGATGAAGCTAGGCTGCAACCAACCCATCGGCCCACTCGCTTTAGCAGACTTGATCGGTTTAGATACCTGCCTTGCCGTTATGGAAGTCTTTTTTGAAAACTTCAGCGACTCTAAGTATCGGCCTTGTCCCCTCTTGCGCGAGATGGTAGCAGCGGGCTATCTCGGACGCAAAACAGGACGTGGCGTATTTACCTATGATCAATGAGCTACGATCAATAATAATTGTCATCAGAATCTAGAGGAATTTTTGTGAACCCCTTACCGCCAGTTGTTCGCTATTTAGCCTATGCGGGCTTGATCCCCTTTATTGGTCTTGCTTTGATGGTGCAACTGGCTCCCACTCCAATGAATTACCTTAGTGCCGAATCCATTGCGAGCTACGGCGCCATCATCGTTGCTTTTATGGGGGCATTGCATTGGGGTGCTAATTTACAAACTCTTGGTAAACCGGCTAGCGGCGATCGCTGGATTGATCGCAATGCCTGGATTTGGGGAATCACCCCCGCGCTCATCGCTTGGGTTGCGCTTCATATCTATATCCCTGTCAGTCTGATCATTTTGGCGGCGACCTTGGTGATTCAACGTAATATTGATAAAGATACATATACCTATTACTTTACAAATGATGATGCACGTTCTGCATTTTTAACGATGCGTACCCGCCTAAGCTATATTGCCGCAGCGTGTTTGACTTGGGCAGCGCTGGTTATTTTATTTGTTCAGAACTGATCCAATTCTGATGAGCGGTCTATTCGAAAGTAACCCACCGCCACCCTTAGCTGAAGCTTTGCGTCCACAAAGTATTGAAGACGTTATAGGTCAAACCCATTTATTGGCGGCTGGTAAGCCACTCAACCTTGCCTTTGCCTCTGGCAAGCCACACTCGATGATTTTGTGGGGCCCTCCTGGTGTGGGTAAAACTACTCTCGCCCGTTTATCCGCTAAAGCGTTTGATCGAGAATTTATTGCACTGTCTGCAGTCTTAGCCGGCGTTAAAGAAATTCGGGAGGCCATTGAACGCGCCGAGCAGAATATGGCGCAGTACGGCAGACAAACCATCCTATTTGTAGATGAGATTCATCGCTTTAATAAGAGTCAGCAAGATGCCCTACTCCCCCATGTTGAATCAGGGCTATTTACCTTTATTGGGGCCACAACCGAGAATCCATCCTTTGAGGTGAACTCAGCGCTCTTATCGCGGGCTCAAGTCTATACCCTCAAATCACTTTCTCCATCTGAGTTAAGCCAATTAATTGAGCGAGCTCGCGTCTCGTCAATTCCAAACTTGGAGTTTGAAGAATCTGCTTTAGATGCTTTAGTTGCCCATGCTGATGGTGATGCACGACGTTTACTGAATTTACTTGAACAAATACGGAATGCCACCTCGGCGACTGGCTCAGAGATCAAGAAAATTGATCATGAGTTCATTCATAGTGCACTGAGCATGCAAACTCGCCGCTTCGATAAAGGCGGCGATCAGTTCTACGATCAAATATCTGCTCTACATAAATCAGTGCGCGGCTCTGATCCAGATGCATCACTTTATTGGTTCTGTCGCATGCTTGATGGCGGCGCAGATCCACGCTATTTAGCTAGGCGCATTATTCGGATGGCATGGGAAGACATTGGCCTAGCTGATCCCAGAGCAATGCAACTGGCGAACGATGCTGCGCTCACTTATGAACGACTGGGCTCTCCAGAAGGTGAGATTGCCTTAGGGCAGGCTATTGTCTATTTAGCGGTAGCGGCAAAAAGTAATGCAAGCTATAAAGCCTTTAATGCCGCCAAAGACTTTGTTGCCAAGGATGCAACCAGACCAGTACCGACGCATTTACGCAATGCCCCCACCCAACTCATGAAAGAGCTGGGTCATGGAAAAGCCTATCGCTATGCTCATGATGAGCCGCATGCCTATGCTGCTGGTGAAAGCTATCTTCCAGAAGGAATGCCTGCCCCACATTGGTATGAGCCGGTTGATCGGGGCTTAGAGAGTCAAATTGCTGAAAAAATGGCTTTCTTACGCAAACTCGATACTGAAGCAAAGAAGAAATAAACTCTCAATTGAACTCATTTTTTTATTTATGAACCCCAAAGGAATCCACATGCGCAAACTATTCACCGGCTTCATTTTCACTCTCGCTTGCTTGGCCAGTCAAATGGCTCTAGCAGGGCCTAAGGTTGAATTTAAAACCACTATGGGTAATTTTGTTGTAGAGCTGGATGCTGACAAAGCACCTAAGACCACAGCCAACTTCTTGAACTACGTGAAAAGTGGTTTTTATAACGGCACGATTTTTCATCGCGTGATTGATGGCTTCATGATTCAGGGCGGCGGATTCACGCCTGACTTAGTTCAAAAACCCACCAACCCTCCTGTTGTGTCTGAAGCACAGAATGGTTTAAAGAACCAGACTTACACCATCGCTATGGCTCGTACATCCGATCCTGATTCCGCTACCGCACAATTTTTTATTAACGTGAAAGACAATCAAGGCCTTGACTATCCCAATGCGATGGGTAATGGTTACACCGTCTTTGGTAAGGTTATCTCTGGAACGCAAACTATTGATGCTATTCGTCAAATCCCCACAATGGTTGCAAATGCTCCTCGCATGGGTCGTATGGGCGATGTTCCTACTAAAACTGTGACTATTGAGTCAGCCACGATATTGAAGTAATTAATTCATTGAATAGGTTCAGGATTGTTTGCCATGATTCTGCTAGATGATTCGCAAAGTACTGTAAGCAATCCCACCAGTCGCCTATATCAAGACCCAATACAACATTGGTGTATTTATCCTAGCGCTCGGCCTGAAGAAAATGAAGCTGCTATCGAGCAGGTTTTTAAAGAATTAGCACAAGCCTCTGCCAGGGGTGAATATCTCGTTACTGCCCTAGCTTATGAATTGGGTTTGCATTTTCAAGGGCTCAAACCGCCTTTAAGAGATCATCCTTTAATTGAAGCTTGGTCATTTAAAAACTATGAAGCGCTTTCAAAGCCAGCGGTAGACCAATTTTTGGCAGCGCGCATTAGCCACTTACCTGAAAATGAGACCTTTGCTGGCGTCGCCGATCTCAATACCTCAATCGACTTTGAGCAATTTTCATCAGACTTGAATCAGATACGAGAATGGATCTTGGCTGGTGATGTCTATCAGATCAATCACACCTATCGTCTTGGGGGTCAGGTGTATGGGTCTCCTCTAGCCCTCTATAGTCGCTTACGTAAGCGCCAGCCTGGGCGCTTTGGTGCATTCATTCAATCTTCAGGTCGCTCTATTTTGTCTCACTCGCCTGAGTTATTCATTCAACGTAGTGGCGATACCTTAACTGCGATGCCGATGAAAGGCACCGCTAGTGCACTCAATAGCAATGGGACTGAGCTTTCTGAAGACCCCAAGAATCAGGCTGAAAACGTCATGATTGTGGATTTACTACGCAATGACTTGGGGCGTATAGCCCAAACCGGTTCAGTCAAAGTGTCCAAGTTATTCGAAGTTGCAAGGCATGGTGATGTCTTGCAAATGACTTCGACTGTTGAGGCTCAACTGAAAAGGGGGGCTGAATTTCTGGACATACTGCGGGCTGTTTTTCCATGTGGCTCTGTCACTGGCGCTCCCAAGAAGCGAAGCATGGAAATTATTCAAGGACTAGAGCCCAGTCGCGACTACTATTGCGGTGCAATTGGTTGGTTAGACCCGGATCACCGTTTTGCCTTGAGTGTTCCGATCCGCACCCTAGAGATAGATCACGCTAATTACAATCACGCTTCATTGACGATGGGGGTTGGAGCAGGCATCACCATTGAATCTAAACCAGATGCAGAATGGCAAGAGTGTGCGATTAAATCTGTTTTTCTGACAGAGCTCCCGAGCTCAGTTGGCTTATTCGAAACCATCTTGATTAAGCACGGCGAAGTTCAATTGATCGAATCCCATCTCGACAGGCTTGCGCATTCGGCACAATATCTAGGCATTCCCTTCGACCGCCCTGTAGCCAAAAACTATATTTTGCAAGCATGGAGGGACTTTAGCTTGGGTTCAAATCCATCGTCCCAATATCGTCTTCGAGTAGATTTAAGTCCAATTGGCAAATTAACGCATAGCACTTCAGAATTAAGTCCACTATCTGAATCAGTAAAGCTTTTTTGGGCAAAAGATATTCTTGCTGACCCGGCCTACTCAGTAATGCAGTCTCAAGATTGCTTGCTGCAACATAAATCACACTCTCGAACCTGGTATGACCGAGCATGGCGGTTGGCCGAAACTCATGGGGGGTTTGATGCTCTTTTTACGAATGAAGCCGGTTTTGTAACTGAAGGGGGTCGTAGCAGTATCTTTATTCGGAAGCCAAATATGACTGAGTGGCTTACCCCGCCTCTGACTGCTGGTCTTTTACCTGGCGTGATGCGCGCTCAGATTCTTGGTGATCCAAGCTGGAATGCCCGCGAGGCTAACCTGACAATAGAAGATGTACTAATGGCAGATAAAATAGTCATTACAAATGCATTACGCGGTGCAGTTCCCGCCCATCTCTAGAAAGCTTGCATGAAGTTTTGTTCGCAATGTGCCTCACCCCTGGTTATGCGTATTCCAGCAGACGACTCTCGTGAGCGTTATATCTGCGAGCAGTGCGGAAGCATTCATTACGAAAACCCCCGCAATGTGGTGGGTAGTATTCCAATCTATGGGGATCAAGTCTTACTATGTCGCCGGGCAATAGAACCCCGTTATGGCTTTTGGACCCTACCTGCAGGTTTTCTAGAAATTGGTGAAACCACTAGCGCTGGTGCGATTAGGGAAACCATCGAAGAAGCTGGGGCAAATGTCGATATCGGACCATTATTTTCTCTGCTCAATGTTGTGCATGCACAGCAAGTGCATCTTTTCTACTTGGCTCAAATGCGGACACCAGACTTTGAAGCTGGAGTTGAAAGCCTAGAGGTAGCCATGTTCTTAGAAAAGGATATCCCCTGGCAAGATTTAGCATTCCCTACTGTCAAGCAAACCCTCGAGTGGTATTTTGCTGATCGGGCTGCTGGACGTCTCGATCATCGTGATTCCATTACTGTTCATACTCGCGATGTTCTGCGCAGTGAAAAAATTTAAGCCCTGGGTTACATGAATCGCATTCCTTGGCTCGGCCCAAATGACGCTTTTCCGAATCCCTTATTGACCAGTGATCCTGATGCCACTGTTCCTGGCCTCTTTGCAGTTAGCGAGCGTATTTATCCCAATCAATTACAGTCTGCTTATCAGCTTGGATTATTCCCTTGGTACTCGGATAATCAACCCGTACTTTGGTGGTCACCGGATCCCCGGATGGTCCTAGTCCCCACTGAATTTAAATGTAGTGATTCTCTCAAAAAATCCTTACGAAACTTTATTGCTGATAATTCAAAAGCCATTCTGGTTGACCAGGACTTTTCAGCAGTAGTTCGAGCCTGTGCAACCAGTAAGCGAAAAGACCAAGACAGCACATGGATCACCCATGAAATTGTTGACGCATATACCGCACTCTTCGAAGCAGGCAAGGCCCATTGCATTGCCGTCACAGATCAAGATATTCTGATTGGGGGTCTTTACTGTGTTTGTTTCGGTAAAGCTGTCTTTGGTGAGTCTATGTTCAGTAAGCAAAGCGATAGCTCTAAGATTGCCTTGGCTGCACTGTGCGCCTTTTGTGCCCAAAATGGCGTACCCATGATCGATTGTCAACAAGAGACAGCCCACCTAAGCTCACTAGGCGCCTCCCCTATCAAACGGGAGACCTTTTTACAATCACTGCAGACCTCTCTAAATCAAACTAATATAGAGCTACCTTGGACTTTTACTAAAAAGATACTTCAGTACTGGCTATGACGCAGCTTAAAGAACTACCCTTAACCACTCTACAGTTTTATGCCACTGCACCCTATGCCTGTAGCTATCTTCCCAATCAAACTGCGCGCTCCCAAGTTGCTACGCCCTCTCACCTCATTCATGCGGATGTCTATAGCGAGCTGGTAAACGCGGGCTTTCGTCGTAGCGGTCTCTACACTTATCGTCCGTACTGTGATCACTGCAAGGCCTGTATTGCAACCCGTGTTTTGGTTGAGGAGTTCATGCCAAATCGCAGTCAACGCCGGACACTCAAAAAACACGAAGGTTTACAAGTCAACGTCCTCTATCTCGGTTACCAAGAGGAACATTACGAACTCTACCAACGCTATCAACATACCCGACATGCTGGCAGCGATATGGATCAAGATGACCAAGACCAATACATGCAGTTTTTAGTTCAGAGTCGTGTTAATTCTCGTATTGTTGAATTTCGTGATGGGCCAAGCGATCCCCATCCTGGTCGATTGCGCATGGTTAGCATGATTGATTTACTAGAACAAGGGATTTCCTCGGTCTATACTTTCTACGATACGAGTGACTCTAGCGCAAGCTATGGCAGCTACAGTATTTTGTGGCAGATTCAACAGGCCTTAAAACTCAAGCTACCTTATCTCTATTTAGGCTATTACATTAAAGAGAGTGAAAAAATGTCGTACAAGGTCAATTACAAACCCATCGAAGGTTTGATTGATGACCATTGGCAGCGAATCACTGAGGGATAATAGAGGCTCATGTTCGATAGTTACCGACTTCTGCGCCCGCTCCTATTCTCGCTAGATCCCGAGCAAGCTCACAATCTCACCCTTGCCTCTCTTGATAAGGCTCAGCAATCCGGTCTTTTGCAAGCGTTTATCTCCAAACCAGAACCCGATCCCAGAACCTTCTGTGGCCTTCAATTTCCGAACCCCGTTGGACTAGCTGCCGGTCTCGATAAAGATGGCAAGCATATTGATGCACTTGCCAGTCTAGGCTTTGGCTTTCTAGAAATCGGTACCGTTACCCCCTTAGCCCAAGCAGGCAATCCAAAACCACGCATGTTTAGACTTGGTAAAGCGAATGCACTCATCAATCGTATGGGTTTCAATAACGATGGTGTAGAAGCTTGTGTGAATCGCGTTCGCACCAGCCAATTTTGGCAAAACGGTGGCATTGTGGGTTTGAATATTGGTAAGAATGCAGTGACACCCATTGATCAAGCTGCTAATGATTACGTCTTGGGCATGAATGCCGTTTATGAAATCGCCTCTTACATCACAGTCAATATCTCCTCCCCAAATACCCAAAATCTGCGGGACCTGCAGGGCGAAGCGATGTTGCGCAATTTGCTAGGCTCCTTAGATCTTGCTCGTGAACGCTTAAGCGATTGCTTTGGGGTTCGCAAACCGCTTTTCTTAAAGATTGCGCCTGACTTAGATGAGGCTGATATTCATTTGATAGCCGACCTTTTGGTTGAGTTTGGGATTGATGCAGTCATTGCCACCAATACCACCATTGATCACAGTGCCGTGAAAGACTTGCCTTCGGGTAATGAGGCTGGCGGTTTATCCGGTGCACCAGTCAAAAACCAATCCAACCATGTAATTGAACAACTCAAAGCACGGCTTCAGAATGAGCTGCCCATTATTGGCGTTGGCGGCATTATGTCTGGAGTCGATGCCCAGGAAAAGATGCAGGCTGGGGCTAGTCTGGTTCAAATCTATACGGGTCTCATTTATCGTGGCCCCGCATTGATTGGTGAGTGCGCAAAGGCTTTGAAGCAGCATAAAGTTTGATCTGAAATTGACTTTTTACCCCTTTAATGGGGGTATTGTTATTAATATTTCATAATATGCAATTAGCTTGAGAATCGCTACAATTGCATTATGGAAATCAAGAAACCCATAGCGGGCATTAAAAAAACAGGCGAAGTTGGTAAAACTGCGATCCAAGTGGTGGAACGCATGATGAACCTGCTCGATGCTTTAGCCGAGCATGAAGAATCCAGCAGCTTAAAAGTCCTTGCTGAAAAAACTGCCCTGCACCCGTCTACCGCACACCGTATTCTGAATGATATGGTCGCTTGCCGATTGGTAGAGCGTGGCGATGGCGGAACGTATCGACTGGGTCTGCGTTTATTAGAACTGGGTAATCTCGTTAAAGCCCGCCTGTCAGTACGAGAGGCTGCTCAAGGTCCAATGCGAGCGTTGCATAAGCTCACCGGTGAAACAATCAATTTATCAGTGCGTCAAGGCGACGAGATTGTCTATGTTGACCGAGCGTATAGCGAGCGGTCTGGCATGCAAGTTGTACGTGCGATTGGTGGTCGTGCCCCACTGCACCTCACATCAGTTGGTAAGCTATTTCTATCGCATGATGATCCAAGCCAAGTGCGGGCCTATGTCACTCGTACTGGCTTATCGGGACATACCAAAAATAGCATCACTGATTTAAAGACCCTAGAATCTGAACTCGCACGCGTGCGTGATCTTGGTAGCGCAAAAGATAATGAAGAGTTAGAACTTGGTGTGAGTTGTGTAGCAGCGGCTATCGTTGACGACACTGGCAAACTCGTTGCTGGTCTATCTTTAAGCGCACCAACAGACCGAATCCAACCAGACTGGCTAAAAGCCCTTCAAGAAACTGCTTTGCAAATCTCTAAAGGTATTGGCTTTAAAGGTTTAAGTAAAGAAGCTTGAGTCTTACATCAGGCGACGGATGGGCTGGATCTCTCCTGGCGGGATATGAGAATACCAATCACGAACCCTTACCGCATCTGCAAAGCGGGATTGCGTTCCTACTGAATCCAAGAAGACCAGCAAGAGTGGCGTATTGTTCACACGTGCTTGCATTACTAAACATTTACCAGCAGCATTAATAAAACCCGTTTTTTGCAGACCAATGTCCATATCACCGGATCGCACTAGACGATTGGTGTTCAAAAACTTTTGCGGCCGATTCCGAATTACCATGGTTAAGTCGGGCCAGGTAGAGAACTCCCGAATGATTTTGTATTGGTAAGCTGCATTAAGCATTCGAACTAAATCCTCTGCAGAAGATACGTTCTCACTCAGTAAACCGGTTGGGTCTGCATAATGCGAATGGTCCATGCCAATCTCTTTGGCTTTACGATTCATGGCATCTACAAAAGCTGGAATACCACCTGGGTAATTACGCCCCAAGGTATATGCAGCTCGGTTCTCGGAAGACATCAAAGCAAGATGCAATGCGTCTTCGCGACTAAGTACAGTGCCTTCAGCCAATCGGGAGTGCTTATAAATATAAGCATCATCAGCATTAATCGTTAAGTTCTCATCCAAGGGTAGCTGAGAGTCCAATACCACCATCGCTGTCATCAGCTTTGTAATGGAAGCAATCGGTAGACTCACACTTGAATTTTTCTCAAAATACACTTCCTTGGTATTTTGGTTCACGACGATCGCTACACTTGATTTGAGGCTCAGCTCATCGCGCTGGCCACGCAATCCTAAGGCCGTTGCAAAGGAAGGCCTCGCCTCTACGGGAGGGGCTGCTTTTCGGGTAACGGTAACCCTCACCCCTCTGGGTTTTTTGGTGGTCTTTGAGGCGGTTTTAGTGGAATTAGCTGTTGGTACAACTGGGGCTGGATTACTGGCTTTCGTATTCGCTGTGGCAACCGTCTTTGTCTTTACTTTTGATTTTTTCTCGTTGCTAGCAGTTGAGGTCGATTGAGCCTGGCAAGTGAATGCCGCTAGGAATATCCAGCATAAGCTCGCTCGACAAAATTGATTCAAATGCATCCCCAAATACCTTCCTAAACTGTCAACAACCCTGATGATAATTAATCTGTAGAGTGAGCTCGACTTTTTGAGCACTATTCTGCGACAGACGGTACTGTGTTTGCTTTACCGCTATTGACCAGAACTACGCCAGTCATCGTGATGGCCAGCCCAAGAACCATCAATAAGTTAAATGGTTCATCAAACATCAGCCAAGCAATCGCGGCTGTCGTTGGAGGGGTTAGATAAAGCAGGCTGGTAACTTTGGTGGCTGCACCCTTACGAATCATCATAAATAACAAACTGATAGATCCAATTGAGAGTGGAATGACCGCCCAGAATAATGCTGCTATCACAGATAGGTTCCAAACCATCTGAGAGGACTCAAAGAAGAACATGACCCAAAAGGCTAAGAAAGCAGAGATACCAAATTGAATTGCTGATCCTGCCCGTAAATCAAATATCGGGCAATGCTTCTTTTGATACAAGGTACCAAAGGTAATCGACAGTAAAGCAGCTAAGGCAAAGAGGTAACTTACAAATGGAATATGAGTAAAGCCAATTTTTTCAGCGACGACTAAAGCCACTCCTGAAAATCCAAATACCAGACCAATCCATTGTTTAGGTTGCACTTTCTCCGAAACCCAGGAGGCGAACCATGCTGTCAAAATAGGCTGCAAACCGACCATGATGGAAACGAGACCTGCCCCCATTCCCAATCTGACCGCAGACCAGACTCCAAATACATAGCCAAACTGTAAAAAAGCGCCAGCAATCGCAATATGCTTGATTTGCTCTTTACTAGGCCAAACAATTCTCCAAACAAAGTTCAATAAGGCCATCACTACAAGCACCCCAGCAAATCTCCAGAACAAGAATGTGGCTGGCTCCACATAAGGCATTGCTAGCTTAGCAATGATGAATCCGGTGCTCCAGAGAAAGACAAAAAGGGGTGCTATGACTCTATCGAGCTTAAAATCCATGCCAGCCTATTGTGGGTTTTATTGGGTTACTGCTTGGTTTTTCTATTTTAGGCTGATTTGCTTTAAAGCCCTAAGAATGGCCCTTTTAGCACTTTATATTGCACTGCACCATAATTGGGTACAATCTTCACCTAATTGCTAAATTGAAATAAAACGCTCATAGTGAGAACGGAAAAAAGATCCGATGAAAGGGATTGAAATGAACTTAACACCAGAACAAATGGCAGCAGCCCAAAAGGCGAATTTAGAAACCCTTAGCGGTCTGACCAATCAAGCCCTTCAGAGTATTGAAAAGCTAGTAGAACTCAATATGCATATCGCCAAACAAAGTTTGAGCGACAGCATGAGCAATGCCAGGAAAGCAATGGAAGTGAAAGATATTCAACAACTACTTACCCATCAAGCTGAAACCGTTAAGCCCATGGCTGAGAAAATGATGGCTTACAGCCGTCACCTCTATGAATTGGCCCATGAAACTCAAGCTTCATTCACCAAATCAGCAGAAAAAGAATTTCAGGCAAGCCAACAAAAAATCAATTCTTTAGTTGAAGGCTGGACCAAGAATGCGCCTGCTGGATCTGAGGCAGCGGTGCAAGCGATGAAACAAGCCATTGCATCTGCAAACCATGTATTTGAAACCAGCCAAAAAGCAGTCAAGCATGCTGTGGAGATTGCTCAAAACAATCTGAGTAATGCTACTGATAATGCAATAAAGGCAGCTAGCTCAATGAGTAAGCCAAAGAAATAATTGTTTATGTAACAGCAATATAAAAGGCCCCAAGTGGGGCCTTTTTCTTTGGTTTGATATTGCCCTAGATTATTTTTTCTTCACCGGTGGCAAGTCGGTGCAATGTCCTTCAGCCGCCTCTGCGGCTAAACCCACAGACTCACCTAGGGTTGGGTGCGGATGAATGGTTTTACCAATGTCAACTGCATCAGCACCCATCTCAATCGCGAGACAAACCTCACCAATGAGATCACCTGCATGCGTTCCGACAATTCCCCCACCAATAATGCGATGGGTGTTGGCATCAAACAGTAATTTAGTAAAGCCTTCATCGCGACCATTCGCAATGGCTCTTCCGCTCGCTGCCCATGGGAATAAGCCCTTTTCATAAGCGATCCCTTGAGCCTTACATTGTTCTTCAGTTAATCCAGCCCAAGCTACCTCGGGATCGGTATAGGCAACCGACGGAATTTGCTTCGCATCAAAATAGGATTTATGACCAGCTGCAGCTTCTGCAGCAACATGACCCTCGTGCACCGCTTTATGAGCCAGCATGGGTTGACCAACAATATCGCCAATTGCAAAGATATTGGGAACATTTGTACGCATTTGCTTGTCGACTGCTATGAAGCCTCGCTCATCAACTTGAACACCTGCTACACCTGCATCAATTTTCTTGCCATTCGGAGTACGTCCAACTGCTACCAGAACTAAATCATAGGTCTGAGCTTCTGCTGGTGCATTCTCACCTTCGAATGTCACTTGAATACCATCAGGTTTCACTTCCGCTTTAGCTGCACGTGTTTTGAGCATGATCTTCTCAAAGCGTCCTGCATTAAATTTTTCCCAGACCTTTTCTAGATCACGATCTGCTCCGGCCATCAAACCATCCATCATCTCTGCGATATCGATTTTCGAACCTAGAGTGCTATAGACTGTTGCCATTTCAAGGCCAATAATGCCACCACCAATAACGAGCATGCGCTTTGGCACACTCTTTAATAACAAGGCGCCTGTGCTGTCGACAATGCGAGGATCAACCGGCAAGAAAGGCAAACTCACGGGCTGACTACCTGCTGCAATGATCGCTTTCTGAAAACGTACCACTTCTTTTTTACCAGTAAGGTCTTGACCCGCACCATCAGTTAAATCGACTTCAATATGATTAGCGTCTAAAAAGCGTCCTAAGCCACGAACGATTTGGACCTTGCGCGCTTTAGCCATGCCGGCCAAACCGCCCGTTAACTTTCCGATAACAGAATCTTTATACGCTCTGAGTTGATCGATTTCAATCTTGGGGGCGCCAAAAGTAATGCCATGCTTTACCATGGTCTTTACTTCATCCATTACGGCAGCAGTATGTAAGAGTGCCTTTGAGGGAATACAGCCCACATTTAAGCAAACGCCCCCTAAGGTGGCATAGCGTTCTACGAGGATTGTTTTCATACCTAGGTCAGCACTACGAAAGGCTGAGCTATAACCGCCAGGGCCTGCACCCAATACCAGCACCTCGCACTCGTGATCCACCTTACCGCTGTATTGACCAGCCGATGGAATTGACTGCGGAGCTGGCTGTGGGGCTGGATTTTGGGCTGCTTGGACTGGTGCTGGTGCTGCCACAGGAGATACTGCGCCGCTTGACTCAATTTCGGCAATGATGCTGCCCTTACTCACTTTATCGCCAACTTTAAGCGAAAGACTCAGAATTTTTCCTGCTTGATCTGCAGGTACTTCCATGGTGGCTTTATCAGACTCTAAGACCAAGAGCGCCTGCTCTTTTTCAATGACGTCACCCACTTTGACCAATACTTCAATGACTGGCACATCGCTATAGTCGCCAATATCAGGCACAGTAATATTTTGCTTAGACATGATTCCCTCTTACAAAGTGGCGCGACGGAAGTCGGTCAGCAGTTGGGCCATGTACACGTTGAAACGTGTAGCCAAGGCACCATCGATCACGCGATGGTCTGCGGTAAGCGACAGAGGGCAAATTAAGCGTGGCACAAATTGCTTACCATCCCAAACGGGTTTCATGGCCGCTTTGCTGACACCCAGAATAGCGACCTCAGGAGCATTCACAATCGGCGCAAAGTAAGTACCGCCGATACCACCTAAAGAAGAGATCGTGAAACTAGCGCCCTGCATTTGATCTGGCTTGAGTTTGCCATCCCTAGCTAAGGCAGCTAACTCTGAAGTTTCGCGAGCGATCTCAACAATGCCTTTTTTATCTGCATCCCGAATCACGGGAACCACTAAGCCCTGTGGAGTATCTGCTGCAAAGGCGATATTGAAATACTTCTTCAATACCAGCTCATCACCATCTAAAGAGCTATTGAACTCTGGGTATTTTTTTAACGCTGCTACAGCAGCCTTCATTAAGAAAGCCAGCATCGTAATTTTGAGACCCTGCTTCTCATTATCTTTATTGGTTGCGACGCGGAACGCTTCCAAGTCAGTAATGTCAGCATCTTCATGGTAGGTCACTGCTGGAATCATGATCCAGTTACGGGCTAGATTCGCTGCTGTGAGTTTCTTGATGCGATTTAAGGGTAAGCGCTCTACTTCACCAAACTTCGTGAAATCAACTTTTGGCCAAGGAATAATATTCAGACCGCCCAAACTACCGCCAGAGGCAGCAGCAGAACTTCCACCGCCGCTCATGACTGCTTTGACAAAAGCTTGCACATCTTCTTGAGTAATGCGCCCTTTTGGACCAGAACCGGTGACTTGGGTAATCGTGACGCCCAGTTCTCGTGCAAACTTGCGAACCGATGGACTAGCATGACCCATATTTTCAGAAGTAGGTGCAGGAATATTGCTAGCTGGTGGAGGTGGTGGGGCTAATTTGACTGGTGGTTCTACTGCAGCCGTCTTTGCAGGAGGGGCAGATACAGCAGGTACTGTAGGTGCAACTGGGGCGCTTTGTGCAGCAGCGCTACCAGCCCCCTCTTCTAAGAGAACAACAATGGCTCCCTCAGAAATCGTATCCCCTACTTTGACTTTCACTTCCCTTACCACGCCTGAATGGGATGAAGGAACATCCATTGTTGCTTTATCTGACTCGAGGGTAACGATCGATTGTTCTTTTTCAATCGTATCGCCTGGCTTGACCATTACCTCAATAACGGGGACATCTTTGTAATCCCCAATGTCGGGGACTTTGACTTCTATTAATTGGCTCATAGTCTTAATCTGTAAATTAGTGTCTTAATTAGACAGTCATTGGGTTGGGCTTAGCGCTATCAATTCCATACTTCTTGATTGCTTCAGCCAATTTGGAACGATCAAGCTGACCAGCATCTACAAGGGAACGCAAGGCAGTCAACACTACCCAACGGCGATCTACTTCAAAGAAATCGCGTAGGTTCTCGCGGGTATCGGATCGACCAAAGCCATCCGTACCAAGAACTTCGTATTGACGACCGATATGCTGAATTGCTGGACGAATTTGTTCAGCAAACACACGAACATAGTCCGTTGCGGCAATCACAGGACCAGTAGTACCCTTGAGACATTTCTCAACATGAGAAAGCGTAGGTTCGCTGCTTGGATTGAGTAAGTTATGACGATGAACCGTATTCCAATCACGCGCTAATTCAGTAAAGCTTGGGCAACCCCATAAATCAGAGGAAACACCCCATTCTTTATGCAAGATTTCTGAAGCCTCGATGACTTCCCGGAAGATCGTGCCAGAGCCTAGGAGTTGTACGCGTAATTTTGCGTTAGCCTCTCCAACCGATTTCAGTTTGTACATCCCCTTGATGATGTCTTGCTCTGCCCCTTTAGGCATTGCAGGATGGGTGTAGTTCTCATTCATCAAGGTAATGTAGTAATACACGTCATCCTGTACTTCGAGCATACGACGCATACCGTCTTGAATCACTACGGCGAGTTCGAATGAGAATGTAGGGTCATAGCTAACGCAGTTAGGTACTGCAGCACTCCACACTTGGCTATGACCATCCTCATGCTGCAAGCCTTCACCATTCAAAGTAGTTCTACCAGCGGTACCGCCTAGTAAGAAACCACGGCTGCGCATATCGCCTGCTGCCCATGCTAAATCGCCAATGCGCTGGAAACCGAACATCGAATAGAAAATATAGAAAGGCAACATGGGTACGCCATGCGTTGAGTATGAAGTCGCTGCGGCAATCCAATCGCACATTCCGCCTGCTTCATTAATACCTTCTTGCAAAATCTGGCCATTCTTATGTTCTTTATAGAACATCAATTGATCATGATCTTCTGGTGTATAGAGCTGTCCGAGCTGACTCCAAATACCGAGTTGACGGAACATGCCCTCCATACCAAAGGTACGAGACTCGTCAGGAACGATTGGTACAACCCGTTGACCCAAAGTCTTGTCGCGCACAATCGTGTTCAGAATACGGACGAAAGCCATCGTAGTAGAAATTTCACGGCCTTCGGAAGTTGCTTCCAGCATTGGGGCAAATACTTCCAAACTTGGGACTGGAAGACTCTCCGCTTTCATACGGCGTTGTGGCAGATAACCACCCAACTCTTGACGACGTGCCTTCATGTATTCCAGCTCTGGGCTTCCCTCTACGAAGCTGACCAGCGGAATCTCTTCAAGATCGGCGTCCTGAACGGGGATCTCAAAGCGATCCCGGAAGCGACGGACGTCATCCGGATTCATTTTCTTAGCCTGGTGGGCAATATTCATCGCCTCACCAGAACCACCCATACCGTAACCTTTAATGGTGTGTGCCAAGATCACAGTGGGTTCGTCTTTATGGTTAACTGCCGCATGAAAGGCTGCATAGACTTTATGCGGATCATGTCCGCCGCGATTGAGTTGCCAAATTTCTTCATCACTCCAATCACTGACCAATGCTTTGAGTTCTGGCGTATTGAAAACGGTCTCACGGACGTAAGCCCCATTTTTGGATTTCATAGTTTGGTACTGGCCATCAACGATCTCACCCAGACGCTGCATCAAGATGCCCTTCTTATCTCGGGCAAATAAGGCGTCCCACTGACCGCCCCATACAACTTTGATCACATTCCAACCAGCACCACGGAATTCACTCTCGAGCTCTTGAATGATTTTTCCATTACCGCGGACAGGTCCATCTAAGCGTTGCAGGTTGCAATTAATCACAAAGATCAGGTTGTCTAACTTCTCACGACCTGCCATGCCAATCGCACCAAGAGACTCTGGTTCATCGGTCTCACCGTCGCCTAGGAATGCCCAGACTTTACGTCCATCTGTTTTGGCTAAGCCGCGGTCGCGCAAGTAACGCATGAAGCGGGCTTGGTAAATTGCCATGATCGGGCCTAAGCCCATCGAAACCGTTGGGAACTGCCAAAAATCTGGCATCAACCATGGATGGGGGTAACTGGAGATGCCTTTGCCACCAACCTCTTGGCGGAAATTATTGAGCTGCTCGTCCGATAAGCGCCCCAACATATAAGCGCGCGCATAAACACCTGGAGCCGAGTGACCTTGAACAAAAACCAAGTCACCGCCATGCTCTGGTGATGGTGCATGCCAGAAATGGTTAAAACCGATGTCATACAAAGTAGCGGCAGATTGAAATGAAGATATGTGACCACCAACGTTGGTATCTTTATTAGCGCGCAGGACCATCGCCATTGCGTTCCAACGCGTGTAAGAACGAATTCGGTGCTCAATGTTTTGATCACCAGGCAATCTTGCTTGCTTCTCTACTGGAATAGTGTTGATGTAGGGAGTCTCTGCATGAAATGCTTGCTCAACCCCATTAACGCGTGCATGCGCAATTTGCTGATCTATTAAGAAAGCAGCACGTTCCACACCTTCATTGCGGATGACACCATCCAGCGCTTGTAGCCATTCTTGCGTTTCTGCTGGATCTTGGTCAGATGCCTGAGTCGAACCCAAGATTTGATCTGGTATAGCCGCCATGAAGGTCTCCTTCTATTCTTTGTTTTGAACTTCTATTAAACACTCTAAATATGTTGAGATTCTAGAAGGGGTTTATTTGATCAACAAGCAATTTTCCACATAATGATAGTATTTCTCATAATATGGAATTATGTTGCAGCGCAGCCTGGATCAAATACAACAGGACGATGAGGCAAAATGGCTATTAGATGAAAAAACAAACACGAGTGTCGCAATGGGTATTGGGCCCCCTTCGCTGGATCCGCAAAATACGGGGCTTCAGGATTGTCTACACCCCTCTTCTAGCCATTGTGATTTTTACGGCAGTAATGGGAATCATCTTAGGGACCTTGCAATTACAAGAAAAAAATCAGCAAGAAGCTGCTTTATTTCGAGAATTGGTCTTCGCGAAACAGCGCATCCAACTCCGCTTTAGCAACAATACTGACTCCTTGCTGATCATGAGCAGAGACATTGCCAGCAGTGGCGATGATGGCAAAGTGCGTAGCAATGTTTTGCAACAAGCGGAAGCACTTCTGGGCAATGCGCATGAAATTAGTAAGCTGCTCTGGATTAATAAAAATAATGAAGTGCAGTGGGTTGCCCAAGCCAATCGCAATAAAAGGGATTTAATCCTCAGCGATATCAATGGTAGTGATCAAGGCAATCGAATTAAGGAAGCACTCCGCAAAACTATCAACATAAGCCATGCAACAGGGCAGCCCGCCTATAGTCAGTTTATTGTGCTCAATGATCCAGAGGGAGAAAAAGCTTCATCCGATACGAAGGTCGTATTTTGGCAAGTGATTCCAATCTTCGGGGGCAATGAAAACCTTGGAGAAATTGCTGTGCTTTACACCGCGCAGGGAATACTCGACATGATTCCTGCCGAGTTAAAGGCGCAATACCGCTTTACCTTAGTAACAGATAACGAACGTATTTTAGCGATCTCCTCTGATCGGACTACGCCTAAGCGATCTTTCAGTAACCAAACGAGTCTCGATATCGGTGTCCTTAGCCCCAATCTTACATTACGAATTGATACTTACCCCGCACCAACAAATCTCACCTTCCGAATGCTAGTAGGCGTTGTATTAGGCTTGAGCGCCTTCGTGATTTGGAGCTTGTGGTCAGTTCTAAAACAAATGCAAGTACGCCAAGAGGCAGAAGCAAACCTGAAACTAGAGACAAACTTCCGAAATGCAATGGAAGATTCAACGCCCGTAGGAATTCGGGGCCACGATATGGATGGGCGCATTACCTACGTTAATAAAGCCTTTTGTGAGATGACTGGTTGGCAGGAAAAAAATCTCATTGGACTAAAACCCCCTTTCCCTTTTTGGCCCGATGATAAGAAAACTGCTCAAGAGGAGCAAATGAATTTGGCTCTCGATCCACAAAATCATGATGCGATGAGAAGTGGCATTCGAGGGATCATTGTTCGGCATGATGGAACGCCTATCGATACCAGAACCTTTATTGCTCCGCTCGTTAATGAAAAAGGCATTCAAACCGGTTGGGTCACTTCAGTGATTGACATTACCGACTCTACTAAAGCCCGTGAAGAATTAGCGGCTTCTCAAGAACGCTTTATTACGGTGCTTGAGGGTTTAGATGCAGCCGTGTCTGTAGTTTCAATCGAGACAGGCGCACTTCTATTTGCGAACCGCTTTTATCGTGAGCGCTTTGGCAATGACTCTAAAGGTCACTTTGATTTAGTTGGCGGTGAGATGGCACACCATGCGATGCAAGAGCTTACTGAAGAGTCTGGGGATCGCAATCCAGGCATTCCTCCATCGGCTCTATATCAAGAATCTGAGTCCGAAGAGATTCAACCTTCGGATGAGAGCGGTAAGTGGTATGAAGTCCGACGCCGTTTTATTCCATGGATTGATGAGCATATGGCCCAACTCCTCATTGCTACCGACATTACTGTCCGCAAAGAAGCTGATGAGCTTTCGAGACAACAAGAAGAGAAAATGCAGTTCACCAGCCGCTTAACGACGATGGGTGAAATGGCATCTTCTTTAGCACACGAACTCAACCAACCCCTTTCAGCGATATCGAATTACTGTATGGGCGTCGTAAAACGTTTGCAAGGGGCTGGTGATAGCGATATGAGTCGCGAGATTTTGCCCGCCCTAGAGAAAGCCTCTGAACAGGCTATCCGAGCCGGAACCATTATTCAGCGCATTCGTGGTTTTGTGAAACGCAGCGAACCACAGCGCGAAATGACATCAATTACCGAAATCATTAATGATGCGGTGGGGCTACTCGAAATTGAGGCCAATCGTCATCGCCTATCGATAGTCTCCTCGATCGCCGAAAATCTCCCCGAAGTGCCAGTTGACCCTGTTCTGATTCTTCAGGTCTTAGTCAATTTACTAAAAAATGCATTAGACAGCGTCCGCGAAGCCTATCCGTCCTCGTCCCGTTGGTCTGCCCCGCCGGTCAAAATTGCAGCCGATTTGGATACCAGCACCTTTCCGGCCATGCTTCGTATCCAGGTTTCGGATACCGGTGGCGGTATCGCCGAATCCGTCATCGACCGGATGTTTGAGCCCTTCTTTAGTACCAAGGCCGAGGGCATGGGGATGGGACTCAATATTTGTCGCTCGATTATCGAGTCTCACCATGGTCGACTTTGGGCCAAAAACCAGATGGATCCCGAGCGAACCAAGCTAGCAGGCTGCGCCTTTACAATACTTTTACCCTTAGAATCTGAAGTTAACCGGGAAACTGAAAATGAACGTAATAGCCAAACCAAACCAAGCTGAAGTGATTTATGTCGTAGATGACGATGAAGCCGTCCGCGATTCCCTCACTTGGCTTCTAGAAAGTAATGGCTACGTAGTGCGCTGTCATGCCAGTGCCGAGCGTTTTATGCAATCCTTACAAAGTACAGACAAATCAACGATCTCCTGTGCCATTTTGGATGTCCGTATGCCAGGCATGTCAGGTCTTGAATTACAAGAGCGCTTAATCAGCGAAAACTATCCAATGCCGATCGCCTTTATCACCGGTCATGGCGATGTCTCGATGGCAGTCTCCACCATGAAACGGGGTGCCGTTGATTTTATTGAAAAGCCATTTAAAGAAAATGATCTCTGCAGCTTGGTCGATCGTATGCTTGCAAAAGCGCGTGTTGATTACTCACAAGCGAGTCAGCGCAAGATCACTCAGAGCTTGCTTAGCAAGTTAACCGGTCGCGAGAGACAAGTACTTGAACGCATTGTGGCTGGTCGTTTGAATAAACAAATTGCAGATGATTTAAGTATCTCGATTAAAACGGTCGAGGCACACCGCGCCAACATTATGGAAAAGCTCAACGTCAATACCGTTGCTGACTTGCTGCGTTTGGCTCTATCTGATCCTCCATCGAATTCATAATGCCCGCGCAGTTACTAGACGGAAATCTTCTCTCTAAAAAACTTCGTGCAGAAATTGCTGCACGTGCTGCAATTCTGACGGCCAAAGGTGTTAGGCCTGGTCTGGCAGTGATCGTGATTGGTGACAATCCCGCCAGCCAAGTCTATGTCCGCAATAAAGTGAAAGCTTGTGAAGACGTTGGCTTTCACTCGGTATTGGAGCGTTACTCCGCCGAACTGGGTGAAGAAGAATTACTAGCCCGCATTGCTACTCTCAATGCAGATCCATCAATTCATGGAATTTTGGTGCAACTTCCCCTGCCTGAGCACATTGCAGCGGAACGAGTATTAGAGGCGATAGCTCCTGAAAAAGATGTCGATGGTTTCCATGTAGCCAATGCAGGCGCCTTGATGGTTGGCAAACCTGAGTTCAAGCCTTGCACTCCCTATGGTTGCATGAAAATCATAGAAAGCATTGATTATCCAGTTCGGGGTGCACGTGCAGTGATTGTCGGGGCTTCGAATATTGTTGGTAAGCCAATGGCGATGCTTCTATTACAGGCTGGTGCCACTGTCACCATTTGCAATAGTAAAACGCGGGATCTAGCCCACCATACAAAAGATGCCGATATCTTGGTGGTTGCTACAGGTAAGCCGCATATGATTACGGGTGACATGATTAAAACTGGCGCTGTTGTGATTGATGTTGGTATTAACCGCCTACCAGACGGCAAGCTTTGTGGTGATGTCGACTTTGATACCGCTAAATATGTAGCCGGCTGGATTACGCCAGTACCAGGTGGTGTGGGTCCTATGACCATTACGATGCTGCTCATGAATACTTTAGAGGCTGCTGAGAAAGCACCAAAGCATTAAGATTACAGTCCACTTCTGGGCAAAAATACTGGGCTTACATTAAGCTAGAGGGATGAAACTGTCTATTCCCCAACATCTCCTGAGTAATCCCCTAGTCACTTTTGGTTCTGGCATTCCGCAATACTCGGCAATCTTACCTGATCATATTGGGCCGGCTATCAGTTACCTGCTTGATCATGCCCAAGGAGCTGTAGATCATGCAGTCGCAGCGCAGACCCCTGCTACTTGGCTAGGGTTAGCCGAGCCACTCGAAGATGCCACAGAATCCCTCGGTCGAGCTTGGGGCGCAGTTTCTCATTTAAATAGTGTGGCTGATTCAGCAGAACTTCGTGCTGCTTACGGAGAAATGTTACCTAAGGTCACAGCTTTCATGTCGAGCCTTGGGCAAAACCTGGCTTTATATGAGAAGTTTAAGAGCCTAAGCAAGAGTGCTGAGTTTGCAAATTTAAGTAGAGCTCAGAAAAAAGTGATCGAGAACTCCTTGCGAGACTTTCGTTTGGGCGGAGCAGAACTGACCGAGGCAGACAAACCGCGTTTTTCTGCCATTCAAGATGAGCAAGCCCAACTGAGTAAAGCATTTTCTGATCATGTTTTAGATGCTACGGATGGCTTTGTACATCAAATTACCGATCCTGCAGCTTTAGTTGGCATGCCTGAGGATGCCATTGCTGCAGCCGCAGATACGGCCAAGCAAAAACAGTTATCAGGTTGGGCGTTTACGCTGCACTTCCCGTCATATTACCCAGTCATGCAGTATTCAGAAAATCGGGAATTGCGTAAACTCATGTATGAGGCTTATATCACCCGTGCTTCTGAATTAGCCCCTGCGTATGGTCAGGGTCAAATGGCGTGGGACAACACCCAAAATATGTTGGATCAACTGCGCTTGCGATCTGAGGAAGCCAAAATGCTAGGCTTTGCTAATTACGCAGCTCTGAGCTTAACTCCAAAGATGGCGCAGAGCGTTGATGAGGTAGATCACTTTTTGAGTGATATAGCACAACGAGCTAGGCCTTTTGCTGAAAAAGACTGGCAAGAACTAGTGGAATTTGCTCGCACTACTTTACAGTTAGAAGATGGACTTAAGCCTTGGGACATTGCTTTTGCATCCGAGCGACTTAAACAGGCGCGCTATGCCTTCTCTGAGAACGAACTCAAACAGTACTTCCCTTTGAGCAAAGTGCTTGAAGGACTATTTAGAGTAATACAGACCCTATTTGGTGTCACGATTGAATCTGCTGATTTACCTATTTGGCATCAAGACGTGCAATCCTTTGCCATTCGCAATGCCCAGCAAAAAATCGTCGCCTATTTCTATCTTGATCCTTATGCTCGTCCTGGTAAACGTGGTGGTGCCTGGATGGATGATGCCCGTGGACGTCGTGAATTACCCAACGGTGACATCCAAGTGCCTGTGGCTTACTTAGTTTGCAACTTCCCTGCACCAGTGAAAGTAGACGGGCAAGTACGTCAACCAACCATTGCGCATGATGATGTCATTACCCTCTTTCATGAAAGTGGTCATGGTCTACATCACCTTCTTACTCAGGTGGGCGCCTTGGGCGTATCCGGCATCAACGGCGTGGAATGGGATGCCGTTGAATTACCAAGTCAGTTTATGGAAAACTTCTGTTGGGAATGGGAGGTTTTAGAAAAAATGACCGCCCATGTTGAGACTGGAAAATCGCTCCCACGTGAATTGTTTGACAAGCTCCTGGCAGCCAAGAATTTTCAAAATGGTTTAGGCACCCTGCGCCAAATTACTTTTTCTTTGCTGGATTGGCGACTACACTCAACTTTTGATGCTCAATCGGCACATGGTCAAGCAGTATTAGATCTCTCCAGAAAGATTGCTGAGCAATGCAATGTCATTCCTCAGCCAGAGATCTCGCGCTGGCCAAATACCTTTAGTCATATTTTTGCTGGTGGCTATGCTGCAGGTTATTACAGCTATAAATGGGCAGAGGTACTTTCTGCAGATGTGTATTCAGCATTCGAAGATGCTGCCAAGCTCACCGGGAGTGTCTTAGATCCACAGACTGGCGCACGGTATCGGCAAGAAATTTTAGAGGTGGGTGGCAGTCGTCCTGCCGCTGAATCTTTTAAAGCATTTAGAGGCAGAGAACCGCAGATCGATGCCTTACTGCGCCATGGTGGCCTAGCTTAAGTAGTCTAATTACTCTGAATTTGAGCAATCACAGGCGCATGATCCGAGGGTTGCTCCCAAGTGCGCGGTTGCTTATCGACTTTGCTATAGCTGCAATTTTTTTCTAAGGCTTTGCTGAGCAAAATATGATCGATGCGCATACCCGCATTTCTTCTAAAACCCATCATGCGATAGTCCCACCAGCTATAAGTTTTAGGAGCTTGCTCAAACATTCTGAAGGAATCCACTAGGCCTAGATTGAGTAAGCTTTGGAAGGCATTGCGCTCTGGTGGCGATACTAGGTTTTGCCCTTCCCAAGCTTTGGGGTCATGTACATCATCATCGCTTGGTGCAATATTGAAGTCACCTAATAAAGCCAAACGCTCGTTCTGAGCAAGTTCGTCCTTTAGCCAGGCTTGTAATGCACCTAGCCAACTTAACTTGTATTGAAATTTTTCACTGTCTGGTGATTGACCATTCGGAAAGTATGCCGAGATGATCCGCATTGGCTGCATTCCTTTAAAACAAATCGTAGCCGCCAGAATCCGTTGTTGCTCATCAATATGGCCTGGAATATTACGAATCGGTTTCAAGAAGGCTGTTTCGATATCACTCGCAATGGGTGCCAGCGCTGCCTTACGTAAGATAATCGCTACCCCGTTATAGGTTTTTTGACCAGCTGCCAAACTGAGGTAGCCTGCATCCTCTAGAGCACGATGTGGATACTTTTCATCCGTGAGCTTGAGCTCTTGCAAACAGAGCGCATCAATCGGCGCGTTTGCTTTTTCTTGATCTTGTAGCCAGCGTATGACGTGAGGCAAGCGGACTGTCAAAGAGTTGACATTCCAGGCCGCGATACGAACAGAACTAGTCATCGATACCCAATTCCTGTAACTTGCGAGTAATCGTATTACGTCCTATACCAAGACGTTGCGCCGCCTCAACCCTGCGACCACGTGTGACCTCGAGCGCTGCTTGTAGCACAGCCTTCTCAAAACGTGAAGTCAGAGCATCAAATACCGATTGATCGCCATCCTGCAACATCTTGACTGCAAGCCGGCCTAGGCCATTTTCCCAATCACTGGTATTAGAACGATTCACTGGGGGAGCAACTGGTGAAGATTCCCCTTGCACAATGATGGTAGGTTCATTGGTTGCCGTTAATAGATCACTGGGTAGATCCCCCACTCCAATGGTGCTAGCGGGTGTCATAACGGTAAGCCAATGGCATAAGTTTTCTAATTGACGAACATTACCCGAGAAAGACATATTAACCATATGCTGAAGCACTTCATCGGATAGCTTTTTTGTCTCGACACCAAGCGATTTTGCGCAAGTTTGCATAAAGTGTCTTGCCAGCAGAGGAATGTCATCAGAACGCTCTCTTAGTGGCGGCATCCGCAAACGAATAATATTCAAGCGGTGCAGAAGGTCTTCGCGGAAAAGTCCTGCCGATACTCGCGCCTCGAGATTCTGATGTGTGGAAGCAATAATACGAACATTGGCTTTAATGGGGTCTTGACCGCCAATCCGATAGAAATGGCCGTCGGTTAGGGTTCTTAACAAACGGGTTTGTAATTCAGCAGGAAGATCACCGATCTCATCCAAAAATAGGGTTCCGCCTTCAGCTAGCTCAAGGCGGCCACGTCGTAAAGTCTGAGCACCTGGGAAAGCACCGCGTTCATGACCAAATAATTCAGACTCGAGCAAGTCTTTCGGCACTGCAGAGCTACTGAATGAGATGAATGGGCCTTTAGCTCGGGGGCTATGCTTGTGCAAAGCCTTGGCTAATAACTCTTTACCAGTTCCGGATTCACCCATAATTAATACGGTTGCATGGGACTGTGCCAGCCTACCAATAGCCCTAAAGATCTCTTGCATTGCAGGTGCTTGGCCAATAATTTCAGATTGATCGGGTCTCCAGTCATCCAATACTTTGGCAGCAGATTGATTGCGCTGTCCTTGTTCAATCGCACGCTGGATTAACTCAAGCGCCTTATCAAGATCGAAAGGTTTAGTGAGGTACTCAAAGGCACCACTCTGAAATGCAGAGACAGCTGAGTCTAGGTCTGAGTAAGCAGTCATGATGATGACCGGCAGATTAGGATGGCTAACCTTTACATGTTGCAAAAGATCCAAGCCATTACCTCGCGGCATACGAATATCCGAAATCAATACGCTCGGCGTATCTTTGTCTAGTGCATTGAGAACATCATTAGGGTTGGTAAAGCTGCGATGAGGAATCTCTTCTCGCGTCAGCGCTTTTTCGAGAACCCAACGGATAGATTGGTCATCATCGACGATCCAAATTGGTTTCATTCTGATTTCTCCTGCCTACGATACGGAATTTGAATATGAAAATGCGTGCAGCCTGGCTTACTGTCACAGGCGATTGAGCCTTGGTGTTGCTGAACAAAGGTTTGTGCTAGGGTGAGTCCTAAACCACTCCCACCCTCTCTGCCAGATACGAGGGGGAAGAAGATCCGTTCTCGAATGTCAGCGGGTATGCCTGGACCGTTATCAATCACATCAAGATCCAAAGCCAGCTTATAGCGCTGTTTAGCGATCGTGACCGAGCGAGCTACTCGAGTACGCAATTCAATTTGGGCTACCCCTGCTTCAATTTCAACGCTCAGTGCTTGGGCAGCATTGTGGGCAATGTTTAGCACTGCCTGAATGAGCTGTTCACGATCACCCAAAATATCGGGCAGGCTCGTATCGTAATTACGAACGATCTTCAAGCCCTTCGGGAACTCAGCCAACACTAAACTACGCACCCGCTCTAAAGCCTCATGGACATTAAAATACTCCATGACATGGGCTTTACGGTGTGGAGCTAAAAGGCGATCCACTAGGGTCTGCAGGCGATCGGATTCTTTAATAATGACCTGGGTATATTCACGCAAGCCCTTTTCTGGCAATTCGAACTCTAAAAGCTGAGCAGCTCCGCGAATACCGCCAAGGGGATTCTTAATCTCGTGCGCTAAGTTGCGCATCAGCTCTTTGTTAGCTTCAACTTGTTGGGTCACGCGCTCATCTCGCTCAGTACGTAACTGTTGATCAATCGGGAACCACTCCATCAGCATCAAGTCCGAATCATCCATTAGAGCAATCACGACATGGGCAGGTATCGTCTCTTGATGAATGCTACCAGGCAATGAATGGAGCAAAAGTTCCTGACGTTGGGCAGGAGCTTGACCACTCTTGACTTCGTGAATCATCTCTCCAAGTTGCAGGTTATCGCCAAACAAGTCATGAAAGTTATGACCTTCCAGAGATTTACGTGATAAATCCAAAGCAGATTCAGCAGCAGGGTTTACATAAACCAGTTGCTGGCTATCTGCCTCGAAAATCACGATGGCATTGGGAATTTGATCGAGCAATGTCGGAAAAAAAGGAGCAGCCGAAGCTGCTCCCTTGAACGAATTGCGCAACAAACCTGCGCTCAAGTTCTTTCCTTCTCTTACAGGGAGTAATACATTTCAAATTCGACTGGATGAGTAGTCATGCGGAAACGTGTGACCTCTTCCATCTTCAATGCAATGTAGGCATCTAACATCGAATTTGTAAACACACCACCACGGGTCAAGAACTCACGATCCTTGTCCAAGCACTCCAAAGCCTGATCTAAGCTATGGCATACGGTTGGGATCTTCGCATCTTCTTCTGGTGGCAAGTCATACAGGTTCTTGTCAGCAGCTTCACCTGGGTGAATCTTATTCTGAACACCGTCCAAGCCAGCCATCAACAAGGCAGAGAATGCCAAGTATGGGTTAGCTAATGGATCTGGGAAACGGGTTTCAATCCGGCGGCCCTTAGGATTCGATACATAAGGAATACGAATCGAAGCAGAACGGTTGCGAGCTGAGTAAGCCAACTTCACAGGAGCCTCAAAGCCAGGTACCAAACGCTTGTAGGAGTTGGTGCCTGGATTGGTGATTGCATTCAAAGCACGTGCATGCTTGATGATGCCGCCGATGTAGTACAGAGCAAATTCAGATAAACCTGAGTAGCCGTTACCAGCAAATAAGTTCTCGCCATTCTTCCAAACAGATTGGTGAACGTGCATACCAGAGCCGTTATCGCCAACCACTGGCTTTGGCATGAAGGTTGCTGTTTTGCCATAAGCATGAGCAACGTTTTGTACAACATACTTCTGCCAGATGGTCCAATCAGCGCGCTGTACTAGTGTGCTGAACTTGGTACCCAATTCGTTTTGGCCTTGACCAGCAACTTCGTGGTGATGCACTTCAACAGGAATACCTAAGGATTCGAGAATCAAGCACATTTCGGAACGCATATCTTGGAAGCTATCTACTGGGGCAACTGGGAAATAACCACCCTTTTTGCCTGGACGATGCCCTGTATTGCCACCTTCGAGATCGAGACCAGAAGACCATGGCGCCTCTTCAGAAATAATCTTTACTGAGCAACCTTGCATATCGACATTCCACTGAACGCCGTCAAATACGAAGAACTCTGGTTCTGGACCAAAGTAAGCAGCATCACCAAGGCCACTGCTCTTTAAGTAAGCTTCAGCGCGTTTTGCGATAGAGCGTGGATCACGGTCATATCCTTTGCCATCAGATGGCTCGATCACGTCGCATGTGAGAACCAAGGTTGGCTCTTCATAGAATGGGTCGATATAAGCTGCGGTTGGATCTGGCATTAACAACATGTCAGAAGCTTCGATGCCCTTCCAACCAGCGATAGAGGAACCGTCAAATGCATGACCGCTTTCAAATTTATCTTCGTTAAATGCAGAAACAGGTACTGATACGTGTTGTTCTTTACCTTTGGTATCAACAAAGCGGAAATCAACGAAAGTACATTCTTTCTCTTTAACTAACTTCATTACATCGGCGACGGTCTTGGTCATGCAACTCTCCTGTGTTATCTAAATTCGGGGTCTTTATTAGTGGGTCAATATCACCCATTTGATGCAAGTAATTTACTGAAGCTAAGCAGCAACAATTGACATTATTGCACTATTAAAGTGCCATAAATCGAAGTTCTAAGTGGTTTAATAGGTTAATTGCACCAAATTAGTGCAATTATTGGGGCTTGAGCTCGTGTATTTCGTAACCCAGAGATTCTGTGCCAGTTCTCAGGGCCAACCAAGCGCTTTCGAGCAAATTGGCATTACCCTTAATCCCCAATTCAATATGACGCTCAGCAAAAACACCTTCTTTAGCGGGATCCCCAACTGAGGGCAAGCTAAAAACCTTTACCCCTGGAAAGCTCTCCTCAATTCGTTCCATCAGCGGCGTCAGAGCAGATTCAATACCCTTGGGGACTATGAAACTTTGCTCAGCCCAATTTTCTTGATGAAATAGGTCTTTATAGAAATGATCTAGACACCATGCCATCATCGGCGCAGCCATAACTGGAAAGCCTGGCACAAAGTGATGCTCTTTAATTCGAAACCCGGGGATCTGGTTATAGGGATTGGGAATAATCTCACTCCCAATCGGAAACTCACCCATCTTGAAGCGATGTTGATTTTCTGGAGTACTTAAATCTGCTTTGATGGGATCCCCTTCTGCCATCGACTGAATACGACCCGCAATCAATTCTTGGGCAGAGGGATGCAATTGCGTTTTTGTCCCCAGTGCTAATGCTGCGCACTGTCTAGTATGGTCGTCGGGTGTGGCTCCAATACCGCCAGTACTAAACACCACGTCACCACTAGCAAAGCTTTCTTTTAAACAAGCAGTGATTTGGTCTGGCTCATCAGGAAGATATCGGACCCACGACAAGCTCAGGCCTCTTTCGTTAAGCAACTCGATGAGTTTGCTCATATGTTTGTCTTGACGCTTACCGGAGAGAATTTCATCGCCAATCACAATCAAGCCAAATCGTCTTGAGCTCTTTGGGGCATCGTTTGGCAAATCAATCTCCACCGTTTTTAAAGCATCGACCATCTCACCGCTCTCCGCTATCAATTACACGAGTCTCTACTACAAGGGATTTACTCAGTTCATCTTTCCTTAGATTCTGAAGTGCCTCCAATAGAAAATGGGAGAACCATAAACCAGCAAAGACAAAAATCAAAGAATAAATCCACAAGGCTACAAAACTCACAATTGGGAATAAGACCAAAGCAAGGGCTGATGTAGCCCAAAAGAAGGTAGGCACTGCACCCAACATGCCACAAGCAATTCCCATCACCAGCAAGGACCAGCGATTTTGCTGAATCAAGATATCGCGCTCTTCGCTGCTAGCATGTCCTGCCAAGACATCATAGGACATCAAACGCATCGTCAGCCATCCCCAAAACAGCGGGGGCAATATCGCAAATAAGGGTGGAATCCACCACACAGGCAAAGTCAGCATAACCAGAACCAGGCAAATAAAAGCAGACCAAAAGGTATAGAACAAACTGCCAATCAGGCTGCCGCCCCGTTTACTTTGTAGATCGCTATATAAAGATTGCTTGCATAGACTATTCACAATTGCTGGCACAGTGGTAAAGGCAATGAGGACTAGCAGACTGATAGCGATCAAAGGAATGATCATCATCACAAAAAAGAATGGTGCAATCCAAGCGCGGGCATTATCAAAGCCAGCCCATATCAAGCCATCCTGGATCCAATTGGTAAAAATAGAATTGGTTAGAAACGAGCTGAGCATTGCCAAGCTTGGTGTCCATGTCAACCAAATGAGGCAGCCCCAAAATACCGAGATAATGAAGAATGGGCGCAAACTCAACCACAGCATTCGTGGATGCATAGTACCGCCTAAAGCTAAGCCGAATGCACGAACTACTTGCTGGACAGCAATCATGATTTAAATATTGCTCTTGCAGAAGAGCGTAGCGTTTGCCACTGCTGAGTCAGAATATTATGAGAAAGTTTCAGATCTCGCACGCCTGTGGGGTAAACCGCTTTACTAAAAACTGCGGTCTTAAAAAACATATCCCACCATGGAAAGAGCACGCCAAAGTTACAACCTCCAAGTACTCCTGATTTACCAATTGCTTCATGTCCATAGCCAACCGCATGATGCATGCGGTGAAACAGTGGTGACACCAATAAGTACTTACCGATTCCTAAATCGATATTGAGATTCGCATGTTGCCAGCTTTGAATAAATTGACTAACCACTACCAGAAAAATAAATTGTCCTGGTGAAACTCCAAATAAAAGTGCAAATAAAGCAAAAACAGCTGCACGCAAAATATCATCCACAATGTGATTACGATTATCTGACCAAGCAGTCATCACGGTTTGACTGTGATGCAAAGCATGTAGTTGCCACCACCAATTGAAGGTATGGGTAGCACGATGGTAAAGATATTCGACTAAATCGAGCAGGATCATATAAATACAAAAGCTAATGATGGGGATCGATGTCACTCCGGGCCACCAAGACTCTACATTGAGTCTCGCGAATCGAAAGTCATGTAACACAGAATCCAGCTGGAAAAAGAATCCTGAGATAGCAATAAAGAACAGGCCATGGAAGATACCAAGGCGGTGAAAAAGGGAATAGGCTACATCCGCTTTACTGGCATTCGAGAATTTTTCCTGGGGTTCTGCAGGATTCAAGCGCTCCCATGTGCGCAACAAAAGGACGATTAACGCAATCTGAATACAGCCGAATAAGAACCAATCAATGCCGTCAAAGACGTCCTCAGACCATCCAGTTAAATCAAGTTGATATAGCAAAGGTTCAACAACTCCTGAAAACAGGCGCTCTTGAATACCAGCGTAAGTATTGGAAATAGCATCAGAAACATCGGCAAGAATTGAGCTCAGATTCATACCTTATTTTGACTGATTTGGGCTATTCGTGGGTAGGGTCGCAAAACAAAAGCCTCGCTTTTTGAGGTTCAGAATCAGGGACTCTAAAACCGCTGGGGCCCAGGGGTCTTTTCTAGACCAGATTCCTAAATGGGCCATGGTGATATCACCATCCCTTATCCCCTGGCTCGCCTTCTCTAAAAGCATGGCATTGGGATGTTTATCTGAATTGAGCTCATCCCCTAAAAAGCCTGAAGGTGCCCAAGCAATATGTTGATAACCACATAAATTGCCCATACTAATCAGACGAGGTGAGGTTTTGCCCCCAGGTGCACGCCAGATTTTTTGAATCGACTCTCCAGTTAACTCAACAAAGCGCTGATCAACCTCTCGGATGTCCTTACAAAAACTGGCTTCACTCATGAGCATGGTCTTACCAGCCTGCGGACCAAACTGCGGCTTGATGAATACCTCATTACGTGGTCCATCTTTCACAAAGTAATCGTGGTTATACGTGTGACTACCAAAATGATGGCCCTCTTGCTGCATCATCTGCCAAAACGGTTTCCAGGAATCCTCTAATGCATAGTCACCTCTAAAGGTCTTCTCATTGGCCAGAAAGAATGTCGCTTTAATATTGTGTCGCTTCAAAATATCCGCAACAGTTTGTGCTACCGACATATTTCCGGTATCAAACGTTAAGTACACCGTCTTATTGCAAGAGTGTGCTGGTGCATTGGTTTGAGCCTGTGTTGAAAAGCTGAAAAGACAGAGCCAGGTCAGAGCAAGTATTGAACGATTGCTCATGGTGTTTTACTCCCAAGCCGCACGGGGATAGAAAAAGACGCCATGGGGAGATCTGCCCACTGGAATCACGGAAACCAGCTTCATAGTGCTCAAATCAATCACACCAACCTTTTTAGCAAAACGGAAGGTGACCCACATGGTCTTACCGTCTGGGGTAATTTCCATATCATCGGGTCCCGCTGGCAAACCGGTTATCTCGCCCTCTTTTTCAAGGGTCTGCATATTGAGCAAGGTAATACTTGAGGCCACTCGGTTGCTGACAAATACATGCTTCTTATCGCCCAAGGGTCGGAAGTTATGTGCACCCTTGCCTGTCTGAATCCGTTTCACTTCTTTTTGGGTTTTCCAATCTAAGACTTGAACGTTATCTTCACCAGTCAAGCCAATCAATAGATATTGGTCTCCAGGAGTCATCCATAAACCGGCAGGTGTTTTACCAGTCTGGATTTTCCACAAAATGGCTTGAGATTCGAGATCGATTGCCGCAACTTCGTTAGAGTCTTGCAAAGTCACAAATGCAATTTTGCTATCCGATGTAAATGCAACGTGACTGGGTGTCCTGCCTAACTTAAATGATTTTGCAAGAGTCAAGTTAGCGCTATCAGCTGCATACACATCCACCCGATTCAAGCGATTTCCATTAGCAACAAACCATTTGTGGTTTGGTGAGTAACCCACTTGGTATGGATCAATGATGTGAGGAATACGCCCTGTAATTTCACCGCTCGTCGGATCCATTAGAACAACGTCGTTACCAGCAGCATTGGCAATCATCAAGATTTTCTGATCTGGCGTCATCATCAGGTGATGCGGCTCTTTTCCAACAGGCACTGTTTTGACGACTTGACGGGTATTCATATCAATCAAACTGACACTGGCATCTGCTGAGTTCAATATGACTGCCAGCTTAGGCTGAACAGGTTCAGCCAATGCCAGACTCATCCCGAATGGGGTCTGAATGATAAAAAGAGTGGGAAGTGCAAGACGGTGAATCGTCTTGATCAAAGATAAGCGCATCCCTATATTGTAAGCAACTAGCGCAGGCTTGCCAGGACCTTTTCGAGTCGCTTGAGTGACATGGGACTCGGTGTTCTAAGCTCTTGGGCAAAAAGGGCTACTCTGAGCTCCTCTAGCTGCCAGCGGAAGTCCTGAAGGCCTTGATGTTCTGCCATCACATAGGATGCTGAGCCTTTAGAGCCCTGCAGTAATTTTTGCCATGGTCTTGCAACAGACTCCCAATCTTTTTGGCACTGAGCATCTCTGGCAGGATTAGACCTGAGCTTATCAATGCGCATCTGAACCGCCTTGAGGTAGCGCGGCAAATGGACCAGCTGCGGATAAGGAATGTCAGAGACAAACTTGGGGAATATCAGTCCCTGCAATTGACTCTGAATATCAGCATATGCAGTTGCGGAAGATGCTTTAGCCTGCGCCATTTTTTTCTGTACATCAGTATTGGCCTGTAATGCGTTCAAAGCATGCTTAGCGATCTCTTGTGCGATCAAAGCCAATCTTGGCTTACCGGTCTGCAATCGCTCATTAAATTGATTAGCATTGATCGGCAAAGATTCGCTCATGAAGGCCCGCTCGATCGCTAGGTTCAGAATTTGTTCTACTAAGTTATCAACCGAGCCAATGTTGATAAACAATAAACCGAGCTCACGCATACCCGGTAATTGTTTTTGCAGGGATTTGATGGTGTCCTTATTGGCGATTGCGAAGAGTTTGCGCAATCCTTGATGATGTATTTTCTGGGCCTCTAGTAAATCATCAAAGACTTCAAGATCGCATGAATCTCCACGATCGACTAATGCAGGATAGCCAAACAGCAGCTTATTGCCCTTCTTAATCTCCAGTGTTTCTGGTAGCTCGCCAAAATCCCATGATCGGTATCCACCTTGACTAATCTCAATCGTGGGTTTTGCTCCATCCGATTGTGTGGATTCTGCTTTTGCTGTGATATCGCCTTCTTGAGCGAGGGCCTGAAAGGCATCACGGGCAATGCCGCCAAACTCTGCGCGGAGCTTGACGAGATTGCGATCGAGCTCAAGCTGGCGCCCATGCTCATCAATCAATCGAAAGTTCATCGATAAATGCTGGGGTAAAGCTTCAGGACGAAAATCGGTCCGCGCAATCTCAATGCCCCGTTCTTTTTGAATGTCTCTAATCAGATGCTCTACAAAATCACCAACTCCGAACAGCTTTTCCTCAAGACAGCGCTCCAAGAATTCTTGCGCATAAGCCGGCAAGGGAACTAAGTGGCGCCGTAATTTTTGTGGCAAAGATTTAAGTAAAAGCTGAGTCTTCTCTTCACACATGCCTGGCACCAACCATTCACAACGGCGGCCATCAACTTGATTTAGCAGAGTCAGAGGAACGACCAAGGTCACACCGTCTTTGGGGCTACCTGGCTCAAAGTGATAGGTCAGGCTCAGCTCGCTTCCGCCAACCATCCATTTTTTAGGATAGCGATCGACAGTAATGCCTGCTGCCTCATGGCGCATCAAGTCTGATTTGGACAAACGCATTTGACTATCAGCTTGAGGGGTTTTTAACCAAGCTTTCATCTCTTCGCGGTTGAGCACGGTCTTGGGCAGGCGTGCATCGTAGAAGGCATAGAGCAAATCATCATCGACCAATACATCGGGGCGACGAGAACGATGCTCTAAAGCCTCAATCTCTTTTATGAGTTGGTGGTTGTGCCAAAAGAAGTTAAAGCTCTCGGGATATTTTCTTTTTGCCTCTGCCTGGATTTCTCGCTCTAGGGCAGCGCTATCCATCCGCCCAAAGAGTGCTTCCTCAACGAGGGCTTGGCGAATAAATAATTCTCTAGCCAGCTCGGGGTCATGCGACTCATAGCGCACGCGGCGACCATGATAGATCGGCAGTCCATATAGGGTGCCCCGCTCAAACGCCATGACCTCACCCTGTCGGTTATCCCAAAAAGGGTCACTCAAAGATTTGATAAGGCGATGGGCGGCTACTTTTTCAATCCACTGAGGTTCAATCTTGGCAATCGTGCGCGCATACATGCGGGTGGTCTCTTGCATCTCGCCAGCCAAGAACCATGCTCCGGCTTTTTTACCGATCGTTGATCCTGGCCAAATAAATGGCCGGATGCCTCTGGCCCCGAGATAAGCTCCGGTTTTACTCCCCCGCTCTTGGGATTTTTCATCCTCCTCTTTTTTAGCAACGAAGCCAAGTAGGCCCGTCAGTAGCGCGAGATGAATTTGCTCATACGTTGCTGGAGTCGTGTTTTCTTTCCAGCCCTTCTCTCCTAACATTACATAGAGTTGACCATACACGTCACGCCATTCCCTTAAACGCCGTGGTGATAGAAATTTACTGCGACACAGATTTTCTAACTGTCGATTGCTGTGCTTATGAGTCAACGCATCTTGATACCAATCCCATAATTTAATAAAGCTCAGAAACTCCGAGCGCTCATCGGCAAATTGCAAATGGGCTTGGTCTGCAGCTTGAGCTTGCTCAAGCGGACGCTCTCGAGGATCTTGTGTTGCTAGTGCTGAAGCAATGATCGTGACTTCACGCAGAGCCTGTTGGTCTTTTGCAGCCAGCAGAATTCGGCCAATGCGAGGATCCAGCGGTAGGTCTGCCAATTGCTTGCCAATGGGGGTGAGCTTGAAACGGGTTTGGTCATCCTCATTGGGGTCGTATTCAATGGCGCCTAGCTCATCTAAGAGCTGTATCCCATCAGCGATTGCTCTACCTAATGGTCGGTCTAAAAATGGAAATTCGTTTACCTTCGAAAGCTTGAGAGCGCTCATACGAAGCAGCACTGCTGCTAATGAGCTGCGCAGAATCTCCGGATCGGTAAAGCGGTCACGGGATTGAAAATCCTGCTCACTGTATAAACGAATACAAATACCATCCGATACGCGACCGCAACGACCTGCCCGTTGATTGGCCGCCGCTTGGGAAATAGGCTCAACTTGTAGCTGCTCTACTTTATTTCGATAAGAATATCGTTTAACTCTAGCAAGGCCACTATCGATCACGTACCGAATATTGGGCACAGTTAAAGAGGTTTCTGCCACGTTGGTGGTCAATATGATGCGCCTGCCATTACCTGGACTAAAAACCCGCTCTTGTTCTGCTACTGACTGCCTTGCAAATAGACTCAAAATCTCTGGATGAAAGCGTTGTTGCAGAACATGATCCTTACGCAAGACTTCTGCACAATCCCGAATTTCTCGCTCACCCGGTAGGAAGACCAAAACATCACCTGTACCAGAGGCACCTTCACGCCACACTTGATTAATCGCTTGCGCTACTGCATCGGGTATGTCCTGAATTTCCTTTGCGTCTTTTTTTCCTTCGTTGACTTGTAAGGGGGCATAACGTTGTTCAACCGGAAAAAGTCTGCCGCTCACTTCAATCACGGGGGCCGGCTTACCACCTAAAGCAAAATGCTCGGCAAATCGATTGGCATCAATCGTTGCTGAGGTGATGATCAATTTCAGATCGGGCCGCTTAGGGAGTAACTGTCTCAAATAGCCTAAGAGAAAATCAATATTTAGACTGCGCTCGTGGGCTTCGTCAATGATGAGGGTGTCATAAGCACGCAGTTGTGGATCCCGTTGCGTTTCAGCAAGTAAGATCCCGTCCGTCATCAACTTGATCGATCCGCCTGGGCTGGTTTTGTCCGCAAAGCGCACTTGATAACCCACATCCACCCCAATCGGCGTTCCCAGCTCTTGGGCAATGCGCTTGGCAGTTGCGGTTGCTGCAATCCGTCTTGGTTGGGTGTGGCCAATCAATTTGCCGCCATTCATACTACCTCGACCAATATCGAGGCAAATCTTCGGTAGCTGGGTCGTTTTGCCTGAACCTGTTTCGCCACAGACAATCACAACCTGATGGACTAAGAGTGCCTCAGCAATGACTTTGCGCTGGGCAGAGACCGGCAATTGCTCGGGAAAGGTGATCTCCATGCGCTTACGAGTGTTGGGTGAAGGCACAGCTAGAGACTCCACTTTCGGTCTTTCTGGGGGTTTTTGTTTGTTTTTAGGCTCTTGCACCCTATAATTTTCTCACTATGAGCACAAATGCACCAAACCCTGTCCCCGGCGACGAAGAATCGACCTCAAACTTTCCCTTCGTAGGCTGGCTGCGCGATGTTGCGCCCTACATTCATAGCTTCCGTGAAAAGACCTTTGTGATTGCCTTTGCTGGTGAGCTCGTGAAAGAAATCGGCCTTGAGAACCTAATTGAAGATATCGCAATGCTTCACGCGATGGGGATGCGGATTGTTTTAGTCCACGGTATCCGCCCACAGATTGAAGAGCAGCTCAAACTCAGAAAGATCAAGAGCAAGTTTGGTACCAGCGCTTTAAATACTTACCGTATTACAGATGCTGCTGCACTGGAGTGCGTTAAAGAAGCCGCCGGTGAATTGCGCCTCGATATCGAAGCGGCTTTTAGCCGCGGTTTGCCCAATACGCCAATGGCGGGTTCACGGATCTCCGTCATCTCCGGTAACTTTATTACTGCAATGCCAGTGGGTGTGGTTGATGGAGTTGACTATGTTCATACTGGCTTAGTGCGTAAGGTTGACTCAACCTCAATTACGCTCTCGCTCGATAGCAATAAGATTGTGCTGCTCTCACCGCTAGGCTTCTCGCCAACCGGCCAAGCCTTTAACTTGGCTTATGAAGACGTTGCCGCTTCGACTGCTGCAGCACTCAAAGCAGACAAGCTGATTTTCTTAAGCCCTTATAGCGGCTTGAGAGATGTTGATGGTGAACTCATTACGGAATTGTCTTTACCTCAGCTACAGGATTACATGACTGAGCACAAAGACATTGAATCTGGCCTCAAAGGCTTACTCAATATTTCAGGTAAAGCCGTTCGCTCAGGCGTGAGCCGTGTGCATTTCTTACCCTGCAATCAGGATGGCGCGCTCTTAGAGGAGCTCTTTACACACGATGGTATTGGCATGATGCTCGCGTCTTCCGATATTGAGAACCTGAGAGAAGCGAATCAAGATGATGTAGGTGGTATTTTGCAACTCACCATGCCTTTGGAAGAAGAAGGCATCTTAGCCGCTCGTGGTCAAGACGTGATCGAGCGTGATATTCAGCGCTTCTCGGTGATTGAGCATGATCGCGTCTTGTTTGGTTGTGCCGCTCTCTTCCCTTTCCCTAATGGCGTTGGTGAGTTAGCTTGCCTCGCAGTCGATGCCGATGTGCAAGGCTCCGGTGATGGAGAGCGCCTCTTAAAACGCATTGAGATGCGGGCTAAACAAGAAAACATTAAAAAGCTTTTTGTTCTCACAACAAGAACCGAGCATTGGTTTCTCAAGCGTGGCTTCAAACGCGCCACAGTCGATGATCTGCCCGAAGAAAGAAAGCAGATTTACAACTGGGATCGCAAGTCCATGGTTTTAACTAAAGATTTATAAGAAAGGCTTTTCATGGCACGCATGGTTCAATGCATCAAACTCAATAAAGAAGCTGAGGGCATGGATTTCGCTCCACTTCCTGGTGAATTGGGCAAAAAGATCTGGAATGAGGTCTCTAAAGAGGCCTGGGCAGCTTGGTTAAAGCATCAAACCATGCTCATTAATGAAAATCGCCTCAATATGGCTGATCCTAGGGCACGCCAATACCTTCTTAAGCAAGTTGAAAAATACTTTTATGAGGGTGGCGCTGATGCAGCGCAGGGTTTCGTTCCACCATCTGAATAAATTCCAAATTGGGCTTGACGAAGCATTATTAGAGGCATAGGATGAAAGTGTGGTGTTACAGCAGGTGTGTAGCCCACATTGGTCTAAATGTATTTAGACTGCTAACGTAAGCATATCTCTATGCTTATTGGGCACTAGGGACATCAAACTCCCCCTTGCTCCTGTCACATTGAATGTGGCAATTAAACCCGATGGGCATACCCCGTCGGGTTTTATTTTTTAAACTTACAAAATGATTCGTTCAACGCCTGTCGAATTGCTTACCAATAAGACATCGGCCTTTTCTTTAGCAAAGATGCCAACAGTCAGTACGCCAGCAATTTGATTGATCTGTGCCTCAAGCGCTGGTGGGTTATTGATACTTAAACCACTAACTTCCAGTATCCAACCGCCGTTATCGGTAATAAAGGGTTGGCTAGGGGTTTGGTTTAAATCTTCACGGGTATTTTTTTGAAGTCTGAGCGTGATCTTCCCGCCAATTTTTTCCATTTCACGCGTCACAATGGCACAGGCCATTGGCATAACCTCAACCGGCAATGGAAAGTGGCCCAAGATGGGTACTTGTTTAGAGGCATCACAGATACATAAAAACTGATTGGCCATTGAAGCGATAATCTTCTCTCTGGTTAAGGCTCCACCACCACCCTTGATCATATTGCCCTGAGGATCAATCTCATCGGCACCATCAACGTAGACTGGTAATTGCACAACATCATTGGGATCTAAAACTGTGAAGCCATGTTTTAGGAGACGCTCTGTGCTGGCATTTGAACTCGATACCGCACCAGCGAAATGGCTTTTGTGGGGTGCGATGGCATCAATGAAGCAGTTGACGGTTGAACCGGTTCCCACACCCAGGACTTGCCCAGCGGGAAGCTGAAGAACCTCATCACGAGCTGCCTGGGCAACTAATTGCTTTAATTGGTCTTGATTCATGATCTCAAGCAGTCCTTAACTTAGTCAATTTCTTCATTAATCTATCTAGTGGCACAGGGGATAATTATTAATATCATATGATATCGATAAAGCAATCTACTGAACTATTTAAGAAGCCACTACTATGCCATCCGCCTTAGAACAACTCAAAGCTTTCACCACCGTAGTCGCCGATACCGGGGATTTTGAGCGGATGCGCCAATTTTTACCTCAGGATGCTACCACCAACCCCTCTCTCATTTTGAAAGCTGCCCAACAGAGTAATTACCAAGCTCTGGTTGATCAGGTCAAAGCCGCTCACCCTGGTATGAAAGCTGCTGAACTGGTTGACTATATTTTGGTTGCTTTTGGTTTAGAGATTCTGAAGATTGTGCCTGGACGAGTCTCCACTGAAGTCGATGCCCGCCTCTCTTTTGATACCGCTGGAACGATTGCCAAAGGCAAGCACCTTATCAGCCTCTATGAATCGCATGGCATCAAGCGCGAACGCATCCTCATTAAATTGGCTGGCACTTGGGAAGGCATTGAAGCAGCGAAAGCTTTAGAAGCAGAAGGTATTCATTGCAATATGACTTTGCTCTTCTCTTTGGTTCAAGCTGCAGCGTGTGGTGCTGCCAACGCTAAGTTGATCTCCCCATTTGTGGGCCGTATCACTGATTGGTTCAAAGTTAAATTAGGCAGTCAGTGGAGTGATGCTAGCCACACTGGCGCTAATGATCCTGGCGTACTATCTGTGAAGCGGATCTATCAACACTACAAACACTTTGGCATCAAAACAGAAATTATGGGTGCGAGTTTTCGTAACACGAGCCAGATTTTAGAATTAGCGGGCTGTGATCTATTAACGATTAGCCCTGAACTCTTGGCAGAACTCCAAAAGAGTGATCAGCTAGTAAGTCGTAAATTACTGGAGAAAAGTGAATCATCTGCTGAGATAGACATGTTGAAGCTAGATGAATCGAGCTTTAGGCTTGAACTCAATAATGATGCGATGGCTACAGAAAAATTAGCTGAAGGGATTCGGAACTTCTGTATTGATACTGAGAAGTTAGAGAACTTGCTTAGCTAAGCGCTGTCTGAGTGCCTCATAGAGGCAAACGCCGCTCGCTACCGAGACATTCAGGCTTTCTACGACGCCTTGCATCGGAATTCTGACCAACTCATCACAGGTTTCCTTGGTGAGTCTGCGCATGCCCTCACCTTCGGCGCCCATCACAATGCCTATGGGTCCTGTTAAGTCAACATCGTAGATCGACTTCTTGGCTTCATCGTCTGTGCCAATCAACCAAACACCCGCTTCTTGCATCTCTTTCATACTACGTACCAGATTGGTTACAGTAATGACAGGGATGACTTCAGACGCGCCACTGGAGACTTTGCTCACTGTGGCATTAATCGAGGCAGACCGATCTTTTGGAATAACCACGGCATCGACTCCTGCACCATCAGCAACCCGTAAACAAGCACCAAAGTTATGGGGATCAGTAACCCCATCCAAGACCAAGAAGAGTGCTTTTTCTTGCTGTGCTTGGACATCTTCAACGACTTCTGTAATGGTACGCGCTACAGTCATCTTCTCTGCAAGAGCTACAACGCCTTGATGGCGATCATGCCCTGTAAGTTTGTGCAAACGCTCTGCATCAGCAGCATGCAGGCGCTCACCTAAGATCTCTTCAGCCTGTTTGAGAAAGTCACCCATGCGTCGATCACGACGGCTGGGATCAAAATAAACTGACTTCACGCTATCGGGATCCACTCGCAAGCGGGCTTGTACCGCATGAAATCCTACTAAGATTTGTTTCATGTCGATAGTCTACTTATTTACGACGTGCTTTGGTATTGCGGACAGGTGGCTTACTACCCGCTGCTTTACCAGGCATACGTCCAGGATTGGCTGCTTTGGCTTTTCCGTTCTTACCGTTATTACGGTTTGATTTACCTTTGGATTGTGAAGCCCCTAAATTACCTGAAGTCTTGGCTGCATTGACATTGATGCCGCTGGGTTTTTGAGGTGTTTTGCTTTGCGGACGTGATTTCTTGGAGGCCGCCTTTTTATTGGGCCTTCCTGTCTCTGTTGCTAGAACCATTGAGCGTCGATTGAAATTATTGCCTGGCTCAGCACCAACAGCTTTCATGAGGCTAAATTCAATTTTGCGGGCATCTAAATCGACGCGACTGACTAGTACATGCATTCTGTCGCCCAAACGATAACGAATACCAGTTCTTTCACCACGCAATTCTTGGCGGGCTTCATCGTACTGGAAATAATCTCCACCCAATTCCGTGACATGGACCATGCCTTCAACAAAGAGGTTCTCCAGTTGAATGAATAAACCAAAACTAGCCACACTAGTCACGGTGCCGGCATATTCTTGACCCAGGTGATCGCGCATGTAATAGCACTTGAGCCATGCTTCTACGTCACGTGAGGCTTCATCGGCGCGGCGTTCATTCGATGAACAGTGCACACCCAGCTGACCCCAAATGGGTAATGCTGCATTTGCGCCTTTTGGTAACTTAGTGCCTTTTTCTGCCGCAGTCTTCGCATCGGTATGGGATTTTTTCGCATCTACCGCATTCTGACGTGCTTTACCTTTACGAGGCAGGGTTAAGTTCAGAGGAACTTTAGGAGGCAAGACAGGGATGTAGGGTTTTTTCTGCAGAATCGCTTTGATCACCCGATGGGTTAATAGATCGGGGTAACGGCGAATCGGGCTCGTGAAATGAGAATACGCTGGATAAGCTAGACCGAAGTGGCCTTCGTTATCGGGTTGGTACATCGCCTGTTGCATCGAGCGCAAAACCACCGATTGCAACATATTGGCATCAGGACGCTCTTTAACTTCTTTGATTAACTTCGCAAAGTCGCGTGGCTTGGGTTTTTCACCACCGCCTAATGACAGGCCAGAAGTACGCAGAACTTGACGCAAGGTTACTAACTTCTCTTCAGATGGCTCACCGTGAACACGATATAAGCCAAGATGCTTGTTCTTCTCAATAAAGTCAGCGGCACAGACGTTAGCCGTCAGCATACATTCTTCAATCAGGCGATGCGCATCATTACGCGTGCGGGGCTCAATACGCATGATCTTACCGAGCTCATTACTGATAATCTGGGTTTCAGTAGTCTCAAATTCAATCGCACCACGCTTTTCTCTGGCGGATAACAAGATCTTGAAAAGAGAATACAAATTCATGAGCAATGGACGGAACTCAGCAAAGCGGGCTGCTTCTGGGCCTTTGCTGTTTGAGAGAATCTCCCAAACGATGTCATAGGTAAAGCGTTGCGCAGAATGCATCACTGCTGGATAGAACTGATAAGCCAATACGATGCCGTTGTTATCTACTACAGAATCACACACCATACAGAGTCGGTCTACGCCGGGATTTAGAGAGCAAAGACCGTTAGAGATCTTCTCTGGCAACATCGGAATGACACGTCTTGGGAAATACACTGAGGTTGCTCGTAACAGACCGTCATCATCTAAAGGATGACCAGGTTTAACGTAGTGCGATACGTCTGCAATTGCTACGATCAAACGCCAAGCTTTACTTTTTCCGTACATGACGGGCTCAGCGTAGACCGCATCATCAAAATCACGGGCATCAGCACCATCAATCGTGACCAGTGGAACATCACGCAAGTCAACACGACCTTCTAAATCTGATTGCTGAACGGTATCGGGCAGTGCTGCAGCTTCTTTCATTGCAGCAGCAGAGAATTCATGAGGTACACCGTACTTACGAACGGCGATCTCGATTTCCATACCAGGGTCATCAATCTCTCCCAGTACTTCAACTACCCTACCTACTGCTTGGCGATAGCTATCGGGGTAGTCAATAATTTCAACGCTGACGACTTGGCCGAGTTTCGCGATACCCTGACCCTTGGGCGGGATCAGAATGTCGTGACCAATCCGTTTATCTTCCGGAGCAACAATGAGAACACCATTTTCATTGAGCAGTCGACCAATGACGAGCTTATTAGCATGCACTACGACTTCAACAATTTGTCCCTCTGGTCGACCTCTGCGATCAGTGCCCAACACTTTGACATTGACCCGGTCACCGTGCATCACGCGGGACATCTCTTTTTCGGAGAGGAAGATATCCTCACCACCATCATCGGGGATTACAAAACCAAAACCATCTCTGTGGCCTTGAACGGTACCTAAACGATTGTCATCGCGGGGCACCACATGATCTGCTTTACGCATTGATTTCCTCTGGCATTACTTGCCGTATACAGCTAATTTAAAGCCATTTTTGTTATTTACTAGACCAACTGTATCAAATCAGCGTGTCCTCTTTGGAAAAGCCCAAAAGGGGCTCAAAACACCTCAAAGTGACCTGCCCGTATAATATAGAGACGCCCAGATGGCGAAATTGGTAGACGCACCAGCTTCAGGTGCTGGCGATCGAAAGATTGTGGGGGTTCGAGTCCCTTTCTGGGCACCAAACTTCTATTTTTCAGCAGTCTGCCAGGGCCACCTGCCGGTCATTTCGAGTGTCAAAGACCAACTCAAGAAACAACGCAAGGTAATAATGGCGCCCAAGATGGCAACGCTCATTAGGGTCGGGTTAATTGCAACGGTTCGAATGATATCGCTTGCAACCAGAATCTCTAAACCGAGCAATAAGGCACGAATAATTTGATCTCGAAACGCTTTATAGGAATCATCGATGGGTCGTTGAGCGATGTTTCTAATGAAGCCCAATAAGCCCCATAGAACACCCAGGGAAACAACAGCAACACCCAAAGCATCCATCACATCGCTGACATAGCGAATGATTTGCGCTAAACCCAATGAAGTCTCCAACATAGTTCTTGCCTCCCCTCGCCTCGCCTTGTCTTATAGAGTTACTTGCCAGGCTGGCTAATTTTGATCGTCTTCATCAGCGCACTTACTGCCTCTTGACGTCTTTGTTGCACTAAGGCTTGGGCGATACCGGCTTTAGCTTCATCAAAGCTTGGCAATACAAATGGCTTCACATCATCGACCATCACAATATGCCAGCCATTATTAGTCTGGATTGGCTTAACTGTGAACTGCCCTTTAGCCATATTAGGGACAACACTGTTGATGGGGGGAACTAGCTGGCTTGGCAAAGCCCAGCCCATTATTCCGCCTCTTGCCCCTGAGGTTTTATCAAGAGACTTTTCTTGCGCCAAGACTGCAAAGGATGCGCCCTTATTGAGCTGAGTAATAATTTGATTTGCCTCTGCTTCGGTATTAGTAACAATCTGTGAGAGCTTGTACTCTTTAGTATTCTGTGGCTCTTTGCTGAGAGAGACCTGTTTTTCGTATTCGGCTTTAACGTCAGCCTCTGATAAAGGATGCGCTTTGAAGTACTGCGCAAACCAGAGCTCTAATACGGCATTTTGTTCAGCCAACTTGATCTTGAAAGCATTATTACCGGTCGTCAATAAGCCCGTCTTCTTAGCATCTTGAGAAACCGCTTCGCGCAGAATCAAGTCATTTAAGACGGATTGACGCAGTTCTGGAGTGTCTTTTGCCCCTTCTGAAACAGCGACATTGACCCACTCATTGAGTTGGCCAGAGGTAATTTTGGCGCCATTCACAACCACCAGAACAGTGCCGCCACCAGTTTGCGCTGTTGCGAAATGGCTGGCTAAGCCCAAAAGGATCAGGATCAGGATTTTATTAATATGTTTCATAGGGCTGTAGTTTCAGTGTGAGGATTGGGTTTGTGGTTTGAGTCTATTAATGACCCCATGATACAAGAGCAAAAAGGTGGCCCCTAAATCGCCATTGAGCGGTGCAAGATCTTGGATTTCATCTCGTCCCAGAGACCCTCATAGTCTTCGATCGTCTGATCGGATAGTTTGATGGGATCAAAGAGTCCATTAAATACAATGCTTCCCTTGGGCACCAGAGTCTTTTCAAACTCGGTCAGACCAATGGGCTTTTCATCCATATCGCGGGTGAGTTCTGCCGAACAGACGATTGCTTGTGAACTATCTCGGTCGATTACAGCAAACTCAATCAATTCTTGTTTTTTACCCAGAATAATGAGAGTACCTCGCGCATAAGAGACGGCATCATGCGTTTGAACAATGTAAGAAAGAAATTGGGTCTCTTCTTGCTTTTCCATCCGCAAATCATCGATAAAGAAAAGATATTGATCCCCTTCAGCATTAACTAAAGTAAATACTTTGGGAATAACACCATGACCTAGGCTGAGGTTCCGGTAATAGTTGGCGATTTCAATAGCGAGGTTTTCAGAATAGAGATGCATAAGGTATTGGGTGTTTTAAGCGCTTAATTGAGCCTTAAGAAAAGACATGGTTCTTTCCCAAGCGAGCGTAGCTGCCTCACCATGGTATTTCAGATACGGTAAGTTACGAGCGTCTGCTTCTTCATTAGCAAATGCATGTTTGGCATCGTAGCGATAAAACTCAATTGGCGCTCCTGCATCATTGAGCATGCTCTCTAACTGATCTACACCACTAATAGCAAAGGCATCATCATGCAAAGCCCAGTGGGCAAGCATCGGTTTTGTAATGGCTTTAGGGTTGACAAACTCTAATGGTGGATAGCCGTACCAAACTACCGTTGCATCTAACTCAGGAACATTGCAGGCAGACAACACGGTTAGCGCTCCACCCATACAAAATCCGGTGACAGCCACTTTGGGGCTGCCCATTTTTTTGAGGTATTGCACGGCTCCACGAATATCTTGCCCTGCCGCATCTCCGAAATTGAGCCCTTGCATTAAGTGCTCTGCCTCATGGGCCTCTAGCGCGAGTTGTCCCCGGTAAAGATCGGGAACTAAGGCGCGGTAGCCAGCTTTGGCGAGCTGATCCGCCACCCCTTTAATCTGCTCATTTAAGCCCCACCACTCCTGAATCACTACGATTGCTGGCGCATTGCTTGGATTGGCTGGTTCAGCTAAGTAAGAATTAACGATTTGACCATCGGGTCTTGAGTATTGAATCATGACTTCACTCTTCTATAAAAAATAATCTTAATGACTGGATGGGGCGGGTTTTTGATCTGAATGAATACGACCGACTAAGTAATAGGTTAACAAACCACAGGCCGCTGCCCCGAATCCAACCAAATTGTAATGTTGCATATTCCCGTCCGCACCTATCGTTACAATCGCTCCGGCAACAACTGACGCAACTCCGGATGCAAACATTTGAACTGAACCAATCAGACTCATGAAAGTCCCTCTAATCTTGGCATCTACCACTTGACTAATAATGGCCATTGCTGGAATCATGCGACCCGAAATCAAAATAAAGAAGAAAGTGGAATTGATCAGCACTAGCCATAGAGGAACTGGCGGTAAATTGGTAGTCACTAAAACTGGCACCAAACTCACAATTGCCAGGACTTTAAATACCGATACTTTACCGTGCTTGTCAGCCAAATAACCAATGTAACGCGAGGTAATGAGCGTTGCCACCCCCCCGCACAGATACACCAGAGAAATATAGTCATTGGCGATCCCCACATTACTAGTGAGATAAAGCGCAATGTATGGAATTACTGTAAAACCCGTCATCATGATTAGAAACATAAAACCAAAAGCCTTGAGATGTTTTGGAGCAAAGGCAATTTGATAGATTTGCTGGAAGCGGCTACCCTCATGAACGTGCGACAGATGCCCCATGATCCTGGGAATATTGCGATAGGCCAGATATAGAATGACGCACGAAACAATGGCAATAAAAAAGAATGGTGCGCGCCAACCCAATGAAGGAATATGGTTTGCCAAGAACAAGCTCAGCGGCACTCCTGCAACAGTCGATACTGAAAATGCAGCCATGACTGTTCCCAGAGCCTTCCCTCTGCGCTCAAACGGAATCGCGTCGGCAATAATGGTTTGAACCAAGGAGCCCAAAATGCCACCAAAGGCTCCCGCAAATGCCCGTGCAATAAATAGGATGACATAGTTGGGGGCAAGACCGCAGATTAAAGTAGCCACAATGAAGCAGGCATATAAACTGAGTAGCAACTGACGACGCTCAAAACGATCAATGTAGTAAGTAGCAAAGATTCCTGAGGCGGCTGCAGCAAAGGTATATGAAGAGAGCAATAAGCCAAATTGATGGGTATTGATATTGAGGACTTTGATGAAAATCGGCCCCAAAGGCATCATGATCATGAAATCCAGAATATGGGTAAACTGAATTCCAGCTAGCGCCAGGAGAAAGAAACGCTCTTTTTGTTTAGCTTGCCCAGGATGCGGATGATCAGTCACAATAAGATACTTTAATAATGGAATAACCTATTATCAGGCCTTAGCAACATAAATGCTTGATCCATATATTTACTTAGACGGACACGAAGATGCCCTTTTTTACTATTGATGTTTCTGACTTTTCGCCTGGGTATATATTTACCGACCTATTCATCGGCGTAATTGGGGTGATTGCCATCCTAATGGTTCATGGCACTATTGTGAATAGGTTGTTGATGCGTTTTGACCAATCGGCTATTGCGCACATAGAAGACAAGAAATATAACTGGGTCTTTGTCCAGTTTTATATTTCTTTTATCCGCATCGCCATGGTTCATATCTTAGAGATTTATATCTGGGGAGTGTATCTAGCCCTCTTAGGATTTTTACCGAATTTAGTTAAAGCAGTGTTGTTTGCTGGGAGCTGCTACACCACGATCGGATTTGTTGAGGATGTTTTGCCCTATGGCAGAAAGAGTCTCGCGTTTTATATCGCTCTATCGGGTTTCTTTTGCTTGGCCTGGACTACCTCCGCCATGATCGATATGACGCAAACTTATAAAGCAGCTTGGCGTAAGAAATATGAAGGGAAAAAGTTCTTCTTACTGTGATTTTCTAGTGTTTGATGTAGTAGCCGTAGACACAACGTTTACCACCTCTAGATGGATCGTGCGTATCGTAAATCACGCCATCAATCATTGCCGTTAGGTGCTTTGATAATCTCACAATCAGTTTGCCATGTGGCAACTCATCAGCCCTCAAGTGCACCTGGCAGCCTTGACCAACTTGCATAGTAGGCACCCAAGTAAAGCCCTGTTTTAGGATGTAATCATGAAAGACATCACGATGATTGCCATTACGTGGTGATGCGCCTCTGGCATTGAGACTTCTGGCTAATCGATTCTTTTTATTGACAGCATAAGACGCATTGGCTTCACGCAGATCTTCATAGACGGTTGTGTAGGGCTTACTAGCCGCTATAGCGATCGCCCTCACTACACAGTCGCCTGCTCTACCCTGAAATCCTGCAGCATGCCTACCGCCATCACTCCACTCGAAGGCAGTGGAATGAGATGTAAATAGCTGAATCAGAAAAGCGAACACCTAAATTAAGCTTGTCCCTTTTTAGCCTCAGCTTTTTTTACCTCTAAGCGCCAAGCATGTAGCAATGGTTCGGTATAGCCATTGGGCTGCTCAAGGCCTTTGAAGATCAAATCACTCGCTGCTTTAAACGCATAAGAGTCTTTGTAATTTGGCATCATTGGCTTATATAAAGGATCGCCTGCGTTTTGTCCGTCAACAATAGCGGCCATCCGTTGCATAGCCTCCTCAACTTCTTCCTTACTTACATATTTGTGTAGCAACCAGTTTGCAATATGCTGACTAGAAATACGCAATGTGGCACGATCTTCCATTAAACCTACGTTATAAATATCGGGCACCTTAGAACAACCAACACCTTGGTCAATCCAGCGAACTACATATCCCAAAATGCCCTGGCAATTATTATTCAGAGATTCGCGAATCTCCTCTTTAGTCCAATCGGGATATAGCGCAATTGGTACAGTCAAGAGGTCATCGGTTAAAGCCTCATACTCAGCTGCAGTATCTTGCTTCTCCATATCCTCTTGGATCTTGGCAACATCGACCTGGTGATAATGAATTGCATGCAATGTAGCGGCAGTTGGGGATGGCACCCAAGCGGTATTCGCGCCAGCTAAAGGGTGTGCCCCTTTTTGCTCTACCATTTCCTTCATCAAATCTGGTGCAGGCCACATGCCCTTACCAATCTGAGCGCGGCCACGTAGACCACAATCCAAGCCAGCTAACACGTTACGACGCTCATAAGCACCAAACCATTTAGCGATTTTCATCCTACCTTTGCGTACCATAGCGCCGCCATACATTCCGGTATGCATTTCATCGCCAGTGCGATCCAAGAAACCAGTGTTAATAAAAGCAACGCGCTCACTTGCGGCTGCAATCGCGGCCTTGATATTGACGCTCATACGGCGCTCTTCGTCCATGATGCCTAATTTGACTGTGTTCTCGGGTAAACCCAGTAATTTCTCAGCCCGACCAAAGAGCTCACAAGCAAATGCCACTTCTTCTGCGCTGTGCATTTTTGGCTTAACAATATAGACTGAGCCCTTGCGAGTATTACCAATCTTTTGCGAAGCAGGACGCTTAATGTCATATAAGGCGATCAAAACTGTTACTACAGCATCCAAGATGCCCTCGTAAATCTCTTTACCACCTGCCGTCAAAATCGCAGGATTAGTCATCAAATGGCCAACGTTACGCAGGAACAAAAGCGAGCGCCCATGCAGAGTCACGATGCCATCCTTGGCATTAGTGGCGCCAATGCCAGCTTTGTATTGACGATCAGGATTGAGGGTACGGGTAAAGGTCTTGCCACCCTTGCTAACCTCTTCAACCAGCGTGCCCTTCAGGATCCCTAACCAGTTCTCATAGGCGAGTACTTTGTCATCAGCATCAACAACTGCTACTGAATCCTCTAAATCCAAAATGGTTGAAAGTGCCGCTTCAAGCACTACATCATTTACGCCAGCCGGATCAGCAGCGCCAATCGTTTTAGTCTTGTCTATTTGGATATCAATATGAATACCATGATTACGCAATAAAACTGAGGATGGTGAAGAAGCCTCGCCTTGATAGCCAACAAACTGCTTCTCATCAACTAGACCAGTAGTGTTTCCATCTTTTAGCTTGACTGAAAGTTTATTGTCGATAACAGAATACGCAACTACATCACTATAGGAGGCCTTTGATAATGGAGCGGCGTGATCCAAAAACTGACGCGCATAGGCAACAACTTTTGCACCACGAATTGGGTTGTATGCGCCTGCCTTAGTTGCACCATCTTCTTCGGAGATCACGTCTGTACCGTATAGAGCATCATACAAAGATCCCCAGCGGGCATTGGCAGCATTTAAAGCATAGCGCGCATTTAATACTGGAACAACGAGTTGTGGGCCAGCTTGTAGGGCTAGTTCATCATCTACATTTTGAGTGGTCGCTAAAGTCTTGGCAGGCACCTCCTCGATGTAGCCAATCTCGTTCAAATACTTGCGATAGGCTGGCATATCTTTGATTGGGCCTGGATTGGCTTTATGCCATTTATCCAAATCAAGCTGCAAGCGATCACGCTTAGCTAGTAAGGCTTCATTTTTAGGGGTGAGATCTTTAACGATTTCGTCAAAACCCTTCCAGAAATCAGCACTCTGAATGCCAGTACCAGGCAAAACTTTGTCTTCAATAAAGCGGTATAAGGGGGTAGCAACTTGTAAGCTATTGCAGGTGGTACGTGCTGTCATGATCAAACCTATGTATCTAAATAAATGGAAAAGTTAAAAAAGAATGGGTTCTATGATTTTTGATTAATCCTGAAATGGATGCTGGAGCAAAATGGTTTCATCGCGCTCTGGTCCGGTGGAGACCATCGCAATAGGCTTACCAGCAACTGCTTCAATCCTGCGTAAGAAATTTTGAGCCTCAGTAGGCAAGTTTTTCCACTCCCGAATACCGAAGGTACTGCCCTGCCAGCCCGGAAAATCTTCATAGATTGGTTGGCAGCGGGCAACCGACTCAGCACCACGAGGAAGTACATCGAGTTGCTTGCCATCTAAGTTGTAACCTACGCATAAGCGAATGGTCTCTAAGCCATCCAAGACGTCTAACTTGGTAATGCAAAGGCCAGTCAAACCATTAATTTGGATTGAGCGCTTCAGTGCAGCAGCATCTAGCCAACCAGTGCGACGTGGACGACCGGTAACAGAGCCAAACTCTTTACCAACTTCAGCCAAGCGAATACCGATCGGATCTTGTTTAGCAGGGTTGTCATGGTCATACAACTCACTTGGGAATGGGCCTGCACCAACCCGCGTGCAATAGGCTTTAGTGATACCCAAGATGTAGTGCAAAGACTCTGGGCCAACACCAGACCCTGCAGCAGCATTACCCGCTACACAGTTGCTTGAGGTGACATAAGGATAGGTGCCGTGATCGATATCGAGCAAAGTACCTTGCGCACCTTCGAATAACAGATTCTTGCCGGCTTGTTCAGCAGCATATAAAGCGCTGGAGACATCTACGACCATCGGCGCGATGCGCTTAGCGTAAGACATTGCTTCATCTAAAGTTCGCTGAAAATCTACAGGCTCTGCACCGTAGTAATTTGTCAGCATGAAGTTGTGGAACTCGAGATTCTCACGCAGTTGCTCAGCAAACTTTTCTGGATAGAACAAATCCTGTACACGTAAGGCGCGGCGAGCCACTTTATCCTCATAAGCAGGGCCAATGCCGCGGCCGGTTGTGCCAATTTTGGCTTCACCGCGTTTTTTCTCGCGCGCTTGGTCAATGGCAACGTGATACGGCAGGATCAAAGTGGCCGCCTCAGAGATCTTCAAACGGGATTGCACATCCAGACCTGCCGCTTCGAGTTCACCAATCTCTTTAAACAAAGCCTCTGGTGAAAGGACTACGCCGTTACCGATGTAGCAAATCACATCCTTGTGCATGATTCCAGAGGGAATCAGACGGAGAATGGTTTTCTTGTCACCAATGATGAGGGTATGGCCTGCGTTATGCCCTCCCTGAAAGCGCACTACTGCTTGTGCATGATCCGTCAGCCAATCAACGACCTTACCTTTGCCTTCGTCACCCCACTGTGTGCCAATGACAACGACATTACGACCATGTACTTCTTGCTTTACCGACATAACCATTCCAAATCAAGATTAATAAAATAGGGTTTACTTTTGACTCACCGACCACTTGCCACCTTGCTTCACTAACTCGCGGTCACAGACATATTCAGCAGATTGCATTGGCTCTCCAGCATTCAACTGAATAATGACTTCGCCAGCTTGGCGCAGGCTATCAATCACTTGCTTGAGCTGGGCATCATTATCCCAAGGTGCCAGAATCGCCTTCTTCGGCTTTTGATGAGGAGACAAACTCGCCAGCGTTAATAAATCGAGTGAGAATCCCGTTGCTGGGCGTGCACGGCCAAAGGCTTTGCCAACTTGATCATAGCGTCCACCCCTAGCAATAGGCTGTGGAAGTTTATCAATGTAGGCAGCAAACATCACGCCGCTGTGATATTGATATCCACGTAAATCTGCAAGATCAATACTCAGTTCGAGACCTTTCGATAGATCACTCGCTGATTCAATTAAGTGGGCTAACTGCGCAAGTGCTTCTTTGACCTCGGGGGTTTGGGGCAAGGCAGTCTTTGCTTTGTTAAGAACTTCTGCACAGGGTCCATTGAGCTCAGTTAAAGCAAGTAGCGCTTTAGCAGTTTGTTCTGGAAGTGATTTTGCCCAAACACTTAAGCGTGGACGGTCTTTACTCTGAAGCAAGCCATACAAAGCTTCCATCTCAATACTTGCAAGGTTCTCTTTAGCAAGGATGCCATTCAGAATACCGGCGTGTGAGAGGTCTAAATAGACTTTATCCAAACCCGCTAAGCTCAAGGTCTTAAGTAATAAGGTAATGGCCTCTAAATCCGCTTGCCAGGTTGCGCAGCCATAAATCTCAGCGCCAAGTTGCAATTCTTCTCTTGCGGTACTTCCAACTGGGGTACGCGCGTGCGCAACCGAGCCTGCATAACAAAGACGGGTTACGCCCTCGCGATTAAGTAAGTGGGCATCAATACGAGCCACTTGTGGCGTAATGTCAGCACGCAAACCCAAGGTACGGCCCGATAACTGATCAACCAGTTTGAAAGTTTGTAGGTTGAGATCGGAGCCAGTACCGGTCAATAAAGAATCCAGAAACTCCAAAATTGGAGGCGCAACCAATTCATAACCGTAGGATTGATAGAGATCCAAAATGTTTCGGCGCAAAGTCTCAACCTTGCGGGCCTGGGCTGGCAAAACATCAGCAATATCTTCTGGAAGTAACCAACGATTCATTATTTTGAGCTCTATTCTTTCACTGTTTTCGTATTGATCACTTATCGGGACTCCCGATCTCGACTTCTCAAGAGATCCCGTTTCACTTCAGGGCGAGCTGTTGGAGTGCTATTGGGTGCACTCGCGCTTGGAGCAGATGGAGTCGCCACTGGCTCAGCGGGCTTAGCAACACTAGCACTTGCAGGTAAAGGATCGAGCTCTACGCTCTGTATCGGCCAAGGCTGATGCCAATGAAAACCCTCACTCGCTGGGGACGCATCCTTACCAAAAGTTTTGATAACACCAGTTCGGCCTTCTGGAACAACGTAGAAGCCACTACCTAGCCACAGCATGACAAATGCCAGGATAACCACTACGTAACCAGCGTAACGACTGAGTGGATTGGCATTGTCTTTAGCACCAAAATAGCTGCTGAGGCGATTATTAAAATCACGCCACAACTCATCTAAATCTGGAGGACCGTCCGGCTTTTCAGGCTGTCGATTGGGCGAACTGGGTGGCAGATTACTTTTTAGAGCTTGTTCATTCCCCTGCTCATCTTTAGCTTCTTTTGATCCTTGGCTTTCGCCAGAATCGTTTACTGCAAAGAGGTTAAGAAATTTACGCGTCATTCGGTGAATAAATAATGCTCGGAATAGGATTAAATTCAGCAGTTTCTGGTCGTTCTGGCAAAGGGGCTAAAAACTCGTCCGAGGCCATCTGCTGCTTGGCACGGCTCTGTTCTGCCCTCATTTTATCAGTCATTTCTGAGCACTCTGCCAGCGCTGATCTCAGTAAATCGAGGCCCAAGCCTGACTGGGCGGACAGGAAAATCTGCTTTGGGATACCCTGCCCATCCCTCACCAAAACAGGGCCTTTAGTAAAGGTTTGGGGCATTAAATCGATCTTGTTCATGATCTCAATACGGGAGATCTCATCAGCCCCAATTTCAGCCAAAACGGCCTCAACCTCGGCAATTTGCTCTTTCATGACCGGACTGCAGGCATCAATCACATGCAGGATCAGATCCGCATGAATAGTCTCGTCCAAGGTCGCCCGAAAGGCTTCCACCAGTTGGTGCGGTAGTTCACGGATAAATCCAACCGTATCAGACACCACAATAGAACCAATCCCATCGAGGTGAACGCGGCGTGAGGTCGTATCGAGAGTTGCAAAGAGTTGGTCAGCAGCATAGGTGCCCGCTTTGGTCAGCGAATTGAATAAAGTCGATTTACCCGCATTGGTATATCCCACCAAGGAGACTGAAAAGACTGCTTGACGATGACGTGACCGCCTTTGGGTTCTTTGCTGACGCTGGAGTTTTTCAAGTTCACTCTCCAGGCGCTTGGCCTTGGTCGCCAGCATCCGGCGATCCAACTCCATCTGGGTTTCACCAGGCCCACCTCGCACACCAATACCACCGCGCTGTCGCTCCAAGTGACTCCATGCGCGCACGAGGCGCGACATGCGATAACGCACTTGCGCTAACTCCACTTGGGTCTTACCAATATGGCTTTGGGCGCGTTGACTAAAGATGTCCAGAATGAGACCGGTACGGTCCATTACATGCCGACCCAAATGGCGCTCAAGATTACGTTGCTGAGTAGGTGATAAGGGATGATTAAAAATGGCTAACTCAGCGTCATGCTCTTCCATAACGCGCTTGAGCTCATTGACTTTACCTGAGCCAATAAATAAAGCCGGATCGGTTTTGCCTTTACGAGCGATGACACTTGCGGTCGGAATGGAGCCTGCACTATCAGCCAGAAGACTGAGCTCGGCCATGCTGTCTGCAAAATCTTCGCGTCCGGTATCTACTCCAACCAGAACGGCGCGTGCCGCATCGACTCCGGTGTTATACAGAGCCACCTTCTTCTAAACGAAATTCCACTGCACGTGCGGGAACAATAGTTGAGATGGCATGTTTATAAACCATCTGAGTCACGGTATTGCGCAAAAGCACGACATACTGATCAAATGATTCGATATTGCCTTGGAGCTTAATGCCGTTCACGAGATATATCGAGACAGGCACGTGCTCTTTACGCAAGGTATTTAAGAACGGGTCTTGTAATAACTGAATGGGTTTAGTGCTCATACTGCTCCTTACTGATTATTAGTGTGCTTATAGTTTGGGAGTCTTGCTTTTTTATTGACTATGGTTTTCCGGCAAATTTCATGCTGCGGGACTATCTATCTTACGCCTATCTGGGCGTTTTTTACATCACCGTTTTTTTCCTTTTTTGCCTTTATCGGTATCGACATAGGGGTTTTTGGCGGTATTCATCTGAATTCGGAGCGGAGTGCCCCGTAATTTAAAGACGTCCCGAAAGCGGCCCTCGAGATAGCGCTTATAGCTATCGGTCACGCCACTCAAGGAAGTGCCATGAATCACCACAATTGGAGGGTTCATACCCCCTTGGTGTGCATAACGTAATTTTGGACGGCCCATGCCCACCCGTTTAGGCTGTTGGTGCTCTACCGCTTCTTGCAAGATGCGGGTCAAACGCGGGGTTGGTAATTTGGCCATCGCTGCTGCATAAGCGGCATCAATATCCTTAAAAAGTTCTTTAAGACCCGTCCCTTTTTTGGCAGAGATAGGATGAACGTTTGCAAAATCCAAGAAACGCAGTTTCTGGGCAATCTCCAAACGGGCACGCTCTTTGACATAGCTATCAATACCATCCCATTTATTAACCGCAACTACCAAGGCTCTGCCTGCTTCCACAATAAAGCCAGCGATATGGGCATCTTGCTCAGAAATATCTTGTTGTGCATCGAGCATCAAAATCACAACATTGCAATCGGCAATGGCTTGTAAGGTTTTTACGACTGAGAACTTTTCAATGGCTTCGAATACTTTACCGCGGCGTCGCAAACCGGCGGTGTCGACCAAGATGAAGGGTTTGCCATTACGCTCAAACGGTACTTCAATCGCATCGCGGGTTGTACCGGGCATATCAAATGCAATGACCCGCTCTTCACCAATGAGTTTATTGATGAGAGTCGATTTACCCACATTCGGACGACCCACTACGGCAATCTTGACGGGGCGATTAGTAGCATCACCCTCTTCCTCGGGCTCAGGCTCGGCAATGCCGAGTGAGTCGAGTGCATCATCAATTAAGCCACGTACCCCATCACCGTGCGCGGAGGAGATTGGAAAAGGCTCACCTAATCCCAGCTCATGAAAGTCTGCTGTTACTACACCGGCTTGCATGCCTTCTGTTTTATTGACTGCCAGAATGATGGGTCGACCTGTCTTGCGTAAGAAATCCGCAATCACACGATCTTGTGGCGCCATACCTAAGCGACCATCTACCAAGAAAATCACAATATCAGATTCAGCAACAGCTTGTTTGGTTTGCTTGGCCATCTCAGCCACAATGCCGGTCTTAGCAACAGGCTCAAAGCCGCCGGTATCAACACAGATAAATGCACGCTCGCCGATACGGCCTTTACCGTAGTGACGATCCCGCGTTAATCCAGAGAAATCCGCTACGAGTGCATCACGCGAGCGGGTTAAACGGTTAAATAGAGTGGACTTCCCAACATTGGGGCGACCGACGATCGTGATGACTGGATTCATTTAGGACTGTACGCCGCAATTTTTCCACCTTGGGATGTGACCAAGATTAATCCACCCACCGCAATGGGTGCAGCAGTAATGGGGCTACTGTCATGACGCACCCGAGCCACCATCTCGCCATTGCTTTGATCAAATGCGTGGATATAACCTTGTGCATCCCCCATCAACAAGACTCTGCCAATGGCTAGAGGTTCACCAACATCACGGTTCTGTAATTTTGTACTTTCCCAAATTTGGCTGCCATCTTTAGACGCAAAGGCGGTCACGATCGATTTTTCATTGGCAGAGAAAACCATATCGGGGCTTTGGGCAGTACCTGTAAAGCTTGAATAATCTTTAAACCAGAGTAAGTTGCCACCGCGTGCCTGACCACAACCAATGCGACCTTGATAGGAAACCGCACACAGCACATCACCCTCCATGCTGGGCTTAGCAGTGACATCATTTAAACGCTCGATCTCTGAAAATCCTTTCGGAAAAGAAATCGGCGTTTCCCAAATCAGGCCGCCATTCGCTAAGGCAATCATGCCAAAACGTCCGCCAGCAAAGCCAGTCACAATCACCTGGTCGTTAATGACTAACATGCCATAGCCAACGCGCAAGGAAAGTGAAGATTGTTGACGTTGATAAATCCACTTACGGACACCCGTCTTGGCATCCAAACCAATAAAGCGATTATCCAAAGCCCGAATAACGACCACTCCAGCAGCAACCACTGGCTCGGTGAGTACTTCGCTACCAATATTGACATCCCAAATGCGTTTACCGGTGTCATCGAATGCGTAAACCGTGCCTTTACCGCTAACCACCACAGTAGTGCTGCCATCCGAACCAGGGCCGATGGAGAGTTTTTCAGGAACATCGGTAGACCAAACCTTCTTACCGGTCATCACATCCAGCTTGGTCAGATCCCCATTGTGGGATGCTGCATAAACACCATCACCTGCAACAGCCAAATGAAAGTTAAATGGATCTGAAGAACTCACCTTGGCAGTCCATACCGGAGTGAGCTCAAATTGATTCTTGACTTCGGTTAATTCAGCGGGCTTACGAACCCGATTATTACCAGAGCAGGCAACTAAACTGATAGCCAGGGCAAGTATCAATGCGCTTGAGAGGAACTTCGTTATGGCTTTCATCATTGAACTCACTGAGTTACTCCTCCAACAGCATCAAGCTTCACTTTTAAGAGGCGACGCCCCTCTTCCGGAAATTCTTTCGTTTGGTCTAATTGCTTCCATGCCGCTTCATAGGATTTTTTAGCGTCTGTTATTTTTTGTTGAGCTAAATACCAATCGCCACGACGCTCCAGCCAAAGGGCTTCAAAACCTTTAACTGGCTTGTCTTTCAAGAGATCGTCTGCTTCTGCAAAATCTTTAGCAGTTCCGCGCTCAATAAGCTGAGTAACTAAACGTAACTTACCGAGCGCTTCATACGCATCATTGGAAGCGTGGTCTGCGGTCCAACGTAAATAGTCGATTGCTTTATCGGTATTACCGCTATCTGCGGACACCTTAGCTGCAACCAAACTGGCCATCGAGGCATATGTGGTTCCAGAATATTGTTTTTCTAAATCATCAGCTGCACGAAGGGTCTGCTCTTTATCGCCCTTCCCAATCGAGGTAACTAGAGTGTTGTAAAGCTTTGAAGCTTCGACAGCCTGATTATTGCGCCACCATTGATATCCGCTATATCCAGCATAAATCACCAAGGCGGCAGTCAGTACGCTGGTAATGATGTTGCGATACTTAGCCCAGAATGCTTTGAGCTGGTCAACTTGTTCTTGTTCTTCTAGGTCTAAAGGCATAACAATCCGGACTATTTATTTCATTAACGATGGAAAAGATACTCTGTACAAGAGCTATTCTATTCTGAGGAGCCTACCAAGGCATTAATCACGGCCTCAACCGCCTGTTCTAGAGCTACTGCTTGCTGCTCGCCACTACCGCGTAGATCTTTGAGTTGCGCTTCGTTTTTATTCAGCTCATCTGGTCCAATAATCAGAGCATAGGCTGCTCCGCTGGCATCTGCCTTCTTCATCTGGGATTTAAAGCTGGCCGATTCTCCATCGGGAGGGCAGAACAAAATCGTATCAATACCTGCATTGCGCAGACGTTCTGCAATCACCAATGCTGCCTTGAGGGTTTCTCCACCTTGATGCAACATGTAGACGTCACATTGAGGGATGGATTCAGGCAAGGAGCCTGAGACTTTCATCAACTCCAAAACGCGTTCCATGCCCATTGCCCAGCCACAAGCAGGCGCTGCTTTGCCACCCATACGTTCAATTAAGGGATCGTAACGACCACCGCCGGCAATCGTGCCCTGCGCACCGAGTTCATCAGTCACCCACTCAAACACAGTGAGGTTGTAGTAATCCAAACCACGCACGAGACGAGGATTGATTTTGCAAGGGATATTGTTTGCTTTGAGTAGATCTTGTACAGCAGCAAAGTGTTTTAGTGAGGCCTCACCCAGAAAATCCAGTAATTTGGGTGCGCCCTCGATCAAGGCTTGCATCTCTGGATTTTTAGAATCTAAGATACGCAATGGATTGGTCAATAAGCGGCGCTGTGAATCTTCATCCAGATTGTCTTGGTGCTGCTCAAAATACGTGACCAGTGCAGCGCGATGTTGCGCTCTCTCATCGGCCTGACCTAGAGAGTTAATCTCAAGACGCACACCTTTGAGGCCCAACTCATCCCAGAGACGTTGTCCCATCAGAATGATTTCTGCATCGATATCGGGTCCAGCAAAACCGAGAGCCTCAATACCAAACTGATGAAATTGGCGATAGCGACCACGTTGTGGACGCTCATGACGAAACATAGGTCCGGTATACCAAAGCCGTTTAGGTCCTTCGTAAATCAGATTGTTCTCAATCACAGCACGCACAATTGCGGCAGTCCCTTCGGGACGTAAAGTCAGTTGCTCACCATTAAGACGATCCTCGAAGGAATACATTTCTTTTTCAACGATATCGGTTGCTTCCCCAACCCCCCTTTGAAATACGGCTGTCATTTCAACAATGGGGGTACGAAGGTATTCATAACCGTAAGCACGGGTCAGATCTTGTAAGACATGATCGAGATGCTGCCAAGCCTGAGCATCTGCTGGCAAAAGATCATTCATACCGCGTACGGCATTGATCTTGGTGAGCTTACTATTCTTTGAATCGGTCATGTTTTCTGCAAGCTCTATTTGGTAGCGTAGTTTTGCGCCACATATTCTTCTACGATGACTTGGAAGTCCTGAGCAATATTGTCGCCTCTAAGGGTCTTCACTTTAACGCCATCCACAAATACAGGGGCTGCTGGGGTTTCACCCGTACCAGGCAAGGAAATACCAATATTGGCATGCTTACTCTCACCAGGCCCATTAACGATACAGCCCATGACAGCGACATTCATATCCTCAACCCCAGGATGGGTCTTTTTCCAAACGGGCATTTGTTGACGAAGGTAAGACTGAATATCTGCAGCCAGCTCTTGGAAAGTCGTACTAGTCGTACGGCCACAACCAGGGCAAGCAATCACCATTGGTGTGAAATTACGCAATCCCATGGTTTGCAATATCTCTTGGGCGACGATCACTTCGTTCTCACGAGGTGCGCCAGGGTCTGGGGTAAGAGAAACGCGAATCGTATCGCCAATACCCTCTTGCAACAGAATGGCCATTGCCGCAGTAGAAGACACAATGCCTTTGCTACCCATCCCCGCTTCGGTTAAGCCCAGGTGCAGCGGATAGTCAGCCCGGCGAGACAGATCACGATACACCGCAACAAGGTCTTGCACATTACTGACTTTGCAAGACAGAATAATTTGATCAGCCTTCATACCCAGCTCTACTGCTTTCTCGGCAGATTGCAGTGCCGACTGAATCAAGGCTTCAATCATGACCTCTTGTGCTGACTTGGGATTTGCCAAAGCGGCATTGCTATCCATGATGCTTGCCAAAAGCTCTTGATCGAGGCTGCCCCAGTTCACACCAATCCGAATCGGCTTATCGTATTGGCAAGCGGCTTCAATCATTTGCGCGAATTGTGGATCACGTTTGGCGCCCTTACCGACGTTACCGGGATTAATGCGGTATTTGGATAAGGCTTTAGCGCATTCTGGAAAATCTTTTAATAAAGTGTGACCGTTGTAATGAAAGTCGCCGATTAATGGGACTAAGACATCCATCTTGTCTAACTGCTCCCGAATATAGGGAACTGCTGCTGCAGCCTCAGGAGTATTCACGGTAATGCGCACCATCTCTGATCCTGCGCGGGCTAACTCTTTGACCTGAATTGCTGTACCAAGCGCATCCGCTGTATCGGTATTCGTCATTGACTGCACACGGACTGGGGCATCACCGCCGACAGTAATGATGTTAGTTTTCCAGGCCACTGTCGCTTGGCGGGTCGCTCTCTTAGGGCTTGGTCCAAGAGGAAGTGGAGGCAGGCAATTGGAATTATTCATATTGATATCGGTCTTCATTACTCAGAATCCAAACGGTCTAACCACTCAATTTTGTGTTCCTTAGACGCAACAATTTCTGTATCGTGCACAGCACGTTCACGCACTCTTGTTCGATCCACCACATCACCAGCCAATTGACCACATGCTGCAGCAATATCATCACCCCGGGTCTTACGTACTGTAGCAACCATACCGGCTTCAAGCAAGATATTGGCAAACGCATGAATGCGTTGATTGGTGGAACGCTTCAGTCCAGATTCTGGGAAAGGGTTAAAGGGAATCAGGTTCACTTTGCACTTAATGTTTTTGAGTAAACGCACCAATTCTTTTGCCTGAATATCGGAATCGTTTACACCATCGAGCATGCAGTACTCAAAGGTCAAGAAGTCTCTAGGAGCAAAAGGGAGATAGCGCTCACAAGCATCAAGCAATTCTTTTAAGGGGTACTTTTGATTGAGCGGTACGAGTTGATCACGCAAGGCATCGTTGGGTGCATGCAAGGAGACCGCCAAGGCAACGGGGCAATCTTGGGCCAGTCGATCAATCATCGGTACTACACCAGAAGTCGATACGGTGACGCGACGACGTGATAAACCATAAGCGCGATCATCGAGCATGAGGTGCAAGGCACTCACGACGTTGTCGTAGTTAAGTAAAGGCTCGCCCATGCCCATCATCACCACATTCGAGATCACCCTACCCGTGTGCTCATAGCCTGGGGTTGGGTAGAGCTCAATGCGACGAATCGCTTCGGGATCGTTACGCAATAGGTGCTCTGCAAACCAGAGTTGGCCAATGATCTCGCCTGATGTCAGATTACGAGAAAAGCCTTGATGCCCCGTGGAGCAGAAACGGCAATTGACTGCGCAGCCCGCTTGGGAAGAAATGCATAAGGTACCGCGGTCATCTTCCGGAATGAAAACGGATTCCACTGCATTACCAGCCCCTACATCGAGTAACCACTTACGGGTGCCATCATGGGCATGCTCGTCTTTAATAATGGGTAATGAAAGGACTTCGGCTTTATCGACGAGAGTGGCTCTGAAGCTTTTAGCCAAATCGCTCATCTCATTGATATCGGATATACCGCGTTGGTGTATCCATTGCATCAGTTGTTTTGCTCGAAAGGGCTTCTCGTTCAACCCCGCGACATACGCCGCCATTTGGTCGGCGTCAAAATCCAAGAGATTTACGCGCGGGGAGGTCAATGCAAAAACTTTATATCAATAATGCAATCGGATTAACGATTGAACACTTGCATACCAGGGAAGAAGAAAGCGACTTCCACAGCGGCAGTTTCAGGAGCGTCAGATCCATGAACAGCATTGGCATCGATGCTATCTGCAAAGTCAGCACGAATGGTGCCCTTCTCTGCCTTCTTAGGATCGGTAGCGCCCATTAAGTCACGGTTCTTCGCAATCGCGCCTTCACCTTGTAATACTTGAATCATCACTGGACCAGAAATCATGAAGCTCACGAGATCTTTGAAGAAAGGGCGCTCTTTGTGAACTGAATAGAACTGCTCAGCCTCAGATTGAGAAAGGTGCGCCATTTTGGATGCGATGATTTTCAAACCTGCTTGCTCAAAACGATCATAGATCTTACCGATCACGTTTTTTGCTACTGCATCAGGTTTGATAATAGAAAGGGTGCGCTCAATTGCCATGCAAAACTCCATTTGTAATTTTATAAATTGGGGTTAAGGCGTAAATCCCGTCATACGCAATGGGAAGCCTCAACGACCCCCGAATTATACATCCCAAAGGGGTATTTACCCTTAGTCTAGTAGGGCTAAGCCCTTGAATTTACTGGATATCAGGGCTTATTCCTCACTGGCTAGCGGGGTACTTCAATCTCAGGGCTTGAAATTCACCTGCTTTGTCTATACTTAATGCCAATAGTTCTTAATGAACTTGTGTGTTTATTACAAAGAAGGAGTCAATATGAGTGATCTGAACTCTTACGGCTTTGGGCAATCTAGCTCGATTAGTACCCCTGCAGTTCGCAACCGCGTTCTGCGTAATACCTATGCACTATTAGCCCTATCCATGCTGCCTACTGTTGTTGGTGCATGGCTCGGCGTTGCCATGAATCTGGACCTTTTTTCTGGCAGTCCTTTTATGGGTTTCATCGTCTTTATGGCGATTGCCTTTGGTTTCTTCTGGGCCATTGAGAAAAATAAAGAGACTGGCGTAGGCGTTCTGTTGCTACTGGGCTTTACCTTCTTCATGGGCATTATGTTGTCCCGTTTGGTTGGCTTCACCCTCAATAGCTACAGCAATGGCGCTGCACTGATCATGTTGGCCTTTGGTGGCACTGCCGCTATTTTTGCCACGATGGCAACCATTGCTACCGTAAGCAAGAGTGATTTTGCTGGTATGGGCAAATGGTTAATGGTGGGCGTACTGCTCTTGATCGTTGCTTCCTTGGCAAACATCTGGTTGCAATTGCCTGCTTTGATGTTGACCGTTATGGTTCTCGCGATTGCCATCTTCTCTGCCTTCATCTTGGTTGACGTGCAACGCGTGATCAATGGTGGTGAAACCAATTACATCATGGCTACCCTAGCGATCTACCTCGACGTTTACAACGTCTTCACTAACTTGCTGGCTTTGCTGGGCATCTTTGGTGGTGATCGTCGCTAAGACCACACTACTTCCTGCTCGAAAGAGTGAGGATTAAACAGAAAGGCACCTCGCGGTGCCTTTTTTCTTGCTTTTTTTCTGATCTTTTCTCTTGTTTTATTTCTGATCAAACACAGCAATCGATTCCACATGTGAGGTATGGGGGAACATATTGACGATACCCGCACTCTTGAGTGTGTATCCAGCTTGATTGCACAGAATATCGATATCTCTTGCTAAGGTTTTGGGATTGCATGAGACATACACAATGCGCTGGGGCAAGAGTTGGATGTCATCACCCTGCTGTTCATGAATGTTGGCTAATGCTTGGCAGATCTCCATTGCGCCCTCGCGGGGCGGATCGATTAACCAGCGATCAGCCTTGCCCCAGGATTGGATGGTTTCTGAAGTCACTTCAAATAAATTGCTTTGCATGAAGCTGGTTTTGTTTTGTAAGCCATTGTGCTTGGCATTATCTTGAGCTCTCTCAGTCAGGCTGGCAAGGCCTTCAATACCCATCACGCTATTGGCTCTTCTGGCCAATGCCAGTGTGAAATTACCAATGCCACAGAAGAGATCCAAAATCCGTTCATCTTGTTCTGGCTCAAGCAATTTGATGGCCTTGCTTACCAGAGCGCGGTTCATCAAGTGATTGACTTGGGTGAAATCCGCTGGCTTAAATGGCATCTCGATCTCAAACTCGGGCAGTCGATAGCAAAGCTTGCCTGTTTCTGGGTAGAACGGCGCTACGCTTTCAATCCCTTTGGGTTGAAGCCAGATCCAAACTTGTTTTTCCTCTGCGAAGGTTTTCAGAACCTGCTCATCTGCCTTGGTGAGTGGTTTGAGAATCCGAAAGACCAAGGCCACCACATCGTCCTCCCCCACTGCCAACTCAATTTGCGGCACATCATCGACGATGGATAGTTCCATCACGAGTTTGCGCAGTGGGATGAGTAAATCAGAAACTCGTTTGGGCAGAATCTCACAGGCTGTCATATCGGCAACATAGCCGCTCTTGTTCTCATGAAAGCCTACCAGCACTGTGCCTTTTTTAATGGAGCGATTTACAACACTGAATCTGGCGCGATGGCGATACTCCCAAGTAGGTCCGCCCAAGGGGCGCAGAATTTCTTCAGCCTGCGTTTTGGCAATGTGTTTGAGATCGTCTTCGAGCACCCTTTGCTTGATTGCAATCTGCGCTGCAATGTCGAGGTGCTGCATCGTACAACCGCCGCAGATACCAAAGGCTTCACACTTAGGCTGGGCTCTAAATACGGCAGGATTGAGGATCTCATCGACCTTGGCTTTGCTAAAACGAGATTTTTCTCTGGTGACGGTATAGGTGACTCGCTCGGTAGGTAGTGCCCCTTGAATAAAGAGCACTTTGCCACTGTGGCCTTCGGCTAGCTGCTCCTCGGTAGGCGCTAAGCGGGCAATGCCTTGTGCTTCTAGATCGAGTGACTCGACCCAAACCGGATCAGGCATCTCCAGTGAAACCTTGGAGATATTCTTGCCATTGCGAACCATTGGGCTCTTTCGACTGCGTTTCGAGATAAGCTTTAACAAAAGCAATCTCTTCTTGATACTCCGCTAATGAGAAACCGCCACGCATCAGCTGAAAGCGGCAATACATCAAATAGGTATTGACCACATCAGTTTCACAATAGGCGCGGATCTCATCAATCTTGCCATCTTGATAGGCAGGCCAAACTTGACTCCCATCCATACCCATCTTGCCAGGGAAGCCACAAAGCTTAGCTAGTCCATCCAGCGGTGCATTGGCTCTACCATTAAATTTAGCCAAGAGATCCATCATATCGAGATGGCGCATGTGATAACGACTGATGTAGTTATTCCACTTGAAATCACGACTATCATTTTCTTGGCTCTCACCCATCTCCCAATAGCGTGGCGCTTGAATATGATTCGCTAGCGCACGGTAATGTAGAACGGGTAAGTCAAAACCGCTACCATTCCAAGAAACCAGTTGTGGCGTGTACTTCTCAATCAGGTCAAAGAAGGCTTGAATCAATACTTTCTCGTCATCTTGCGGAGCACCTAAGCTGCCTACCTTAATTTGAGGAAGGCCTTCTTTAGTACTGCGCCGAATGACACATGAGATGGCAATGATTTTTTGTAAGTAAAGGGGTAAAAAATCACTCCCTGTTTTAGCCAGGCGATCTGCCATGGCCTTTTGTGCCACTTCACTATCCGATAGGGAAGCCGGCAGATCATCTAGACGACGCAAGCCCACTACATCAGGAATGGTTTCAATATCAAAGACGAGAACCGTTGCCATTAATCAGCAAGACTTATTGCAGATAGGGAGTGGGATTAACTGGCTTGCCATTGACGCGCAACTCAAAGTGCAGCTGCACTGCATTGGTATCGGTATCGCCCATCTCTGCAATCTTTTGCCCTTTTTTAACTGCATCACCTTCTTTAACTAACAGGTTTTTATTGTAAGCATAGGCAGTTAAGTAGGTATTGTCATGTTTGACAATCACTAAGTTTCCATAGCCACGCAAACTATTGCCGGCGTAGACGACTTTGCCATCGGCAGCAGCTGTAACAGGCTCACCAAGCTTGCCGGCGATATTGATGCCTTTATTACTCTCACTGAATTCTTGTGTGACTTTACCTTTAGCTGGCCAAGACAAACGAATACCAGGTTCTGCAACCACCTCGGGTTTGTTGTCGTCAGCCTTGGTATCGGCTTTAGTGACATCAGACTTTCCAGTGTCGACAGGGGCTTTTTTCTCAATAGACTTGGCAGCCACTTTAGAACCAGCAGGTGCTTTGATCATAATCAGATCACCCACCTCAATTTGATTGGGATTCGATAAGTTATTCCACTGCACGAGGTCTTTATAAGACTGGCCATGATCTAAGGCGATGCGCAATAAAGTATCACCCTTCTTGACGCGGTAATAACCTGGAGGCGCAGGCTCACTAGCACCGCCAGAGCGGTCAATCACAGTGGCGGGCTTTGTACGAGGGACAGAACAGCCAAGCATGAAGATCATGGCAGATGCGAGTAAAAGGGCTAGAACCGATTTGGACATGAAGGTAGGTCTTAATAGGAATAGTTTCATACTACCCCTGATTGTAAGGGGACAAAAAAGACCTCGTCCAGTACAGTCCTTTGGTAGCGGTGGGAGCTCATCCGCTCGACCATCACCAATTGCTGCTCTTTCTCGTTCTTGGCCACGGGGGCGACCAAGCGCCCTCCTATAGCGAGTTGATCAAGCAAGGCATCAGGGATGCCTAGGCCGGCAGCAGCCAGAATAATGGCATCAAAAGGGGCGGCTTGGGGTAGGCCTAATATGCCATCGCCATAGATGAGTCTGAGGTTTTTAATCCGGAAAGGGCGCAGTTTTTCTCGGGCCATATCGTGCAAGGGCCGAATCCGCTCAATGGAATAAACCTCTTGTGCGAGGAGACTTAAGACTGCAGCCTGATATCCACAACCAGTCCCAATCTCGAGCACCTTGCCCAGCTGATGTTTAGGCTTGTGCAGAATCTCAATCATGCGCGCTACAACAGATGGCTTAGAAATGGTTTGTTGATGGCCGATCGGTAATGCCGAATCTTCATAAGCCTGCGCATGCAGTCCCGCATCCATAAATGCGTGACGCGGTACTGTTGCTATCGCTTCTAAGGTCTTGCCGTGCTTCACACCAGCGGCATGTACCTTAGCTGCAAGAGCTTGACGATGCCCAGCAAATCGTTCAGCTGCTGATTTCAACCGCGATCCCAGCCATTCGCCCGCATCGCTGCCAATCTTGCATGGTGGGTCAAATCAAGTTGCATCGGGGTAATGGAAATGCAGCCTTCATCGATCGCATGAAAGTCTGTCCCACTCGAGCTGTCTTTGGCATCGCCCGCAGCGCCAATCCAATAGATCGATTCACCACGGGGGTTTTGTTGTACGACTACGGGTTGTGAGTGGTGGCGATTACCTAAACGGGTGACGCGCCAGCGATTGAGATCAGCGTAAGGACGATTCGGGATATTGACATTGAGCAAAGTGGCATTGCCCTCTTCTTTACTCAATGGCTTTGCAATCATTTGCGCGACGATGTCATGCGCTGCTTTAGCAGCATCATCAATGCGAGCCCAGCCCCGATCAATTTGTGAAAATGCAATGCCAGGTACACCAAACATCACGCCTTCGACAGCAGCGGCCACTGTTCCTGAATACAAAACATCCTCACCCATGTTCTCGCCTTGATTAATTCCGGAAACAACGAGGTCAGGCTTTTCATCTAAGAAACCGGTCATGGCAATGTGCACACAGTCTGTTGGGGTGCCGTTGATGAAAATAAATCCATCGCGCTCACCGCCTGCTACCCGATGAATCGAGAGGGGTCTAGACAGCGTTAAAGAATTCGAGGCTCCGCTATGGTTTTGCTCTGGAGCAATGACAGTAATTTTGCCCAAAGGGCGAATGGCTTTGACAAGGGCTAAAAGGCCTGGGGCCAGATAGCCATCATCGTTGGAGATCAGAATATGCATGGGGCAATTATCCAACTATTTAGCTGGGTTCTCAGTAAATCCGCCATGCAGGGATTAGGCGCTGCGGGGCTTGTGTTCGCGGGTACGAATCCAGGCATACAGTACTGGCAGTACGAGCAAAGTCAGCAAGGTAGTGGTCACCATACCGCCCACAATCACCAAAGCCAACGGACGCTGTGCCTCAGAACCAATCGCGTGGGAAATCGCTGCGGGCAGGAGACCTAAACCAGCCAATAAAGCCGTCATTAAGACTGGACGCATCCGGAGGGATGCCCCCTCCACGATCGTATCTTTAATGTTGTGATGATCAGATCGCGATAATTTATTGATATAGGAAATCAGAATGACACCATCCTGAATCGCAATGCCGAAGAGCGATAAGAAGCCAATACCCGCTGAAATACTAAAGGTCTCACCCGTAATCAAGAGAATCAAAATGCCGCCAATCGCAGCAAATGGCACGTTTAGGAGAACCACTAATGCATCGCGGAAATTACCAAAGGCCGTGTAAAGCAATAAAGCGATCGCCAATAAGGTTAATGGGACGATCAGCATCAACTTCTTCTGCGCGATTTTCATTTGATTGAATTGGCCATCCCAATTAATGGTGTAACCATTTGGAAGATTGACGTTTTCTTTAACGAGTTGTTGAGCATCCTTCACCGCACTACCCAAATCGCGGCCACGTACGCTAAATTTAATGGCGATATAACGACGACCTGTTTCACGATAAATGTAGAAAGGTCCATCAGAAACAGTGACATCAGCAACCATTGTTAAAGGTACCCGACTACCATCTGCCGTATCAATTAAGAGTGAGCGAATAGATTCGACAGTATTTCGGTTATCCACATTTAAACGAACCGCCAAACCAAAGGTCTTCTCGTTTTCAAGAACATTGGTAATGGGTGCACCACCAATAGAATACGCAACGAGACTTTGAATATCGCTGACATTAATTCCGAAGCGAGCGCACTTCACGCGATCAATCTGGACATTCAGTGTAGGTTGACCAAGCTCATTAAAGATACCTTCGTCAACAATGCCGTGAACCTTCCGTAATTGCTTAATGACATCACGCGCCTGCATATCCAGAACCTCAAGATCTGGACCAAAGATCTTGACGGAATTCTCCCCTTTAACACCCGAGAGCGCTTCATTGACGTTATCTTGAATATATTGCGAGAAGGTATAGTCAACACCCGGCAAGGTATCGAGGTATTTTTCTAGTCGTTTAATCAACTGCTTCTTCCCAGCACCAGCAGGCATGTCTTCAGGAGCCTTGAAGTAAACCCCATACTCTTGGTTAAAGACACCCGTGGGATCAGTACCGTCATCTGGACGTCCAATCTGAACAGAAACATACTTCACTTCAGGTTGATTCTTAAACTCTTCACGAATTTGGTTTGCCAGCTCAACTGAATACTTCAAGTCGACTGTATTAGGCAAGGTGACACGAACCCAGAGGTTGTTTTCTTCTAAGGTAGGCAAGAACTCGGTACCCAATTGAGTAGCGCTAATAATGGTAAATAGCAGCAAACCGACTGCGCCCATCAAGACTTGTTTAGGGCGATCAACCAAGTGCCGCAGTAGTGGCTTATAAATCGCCAGCATTTTCTCAACAAACTGGGGCGGACGATGCTCTTCACCCTCTTTAAAGATGTACGAGATCATCGCCGGCACGAAGGTTAAGCTCAAGATAATGGAGGCGAGAAGCGCAAAGCCCATCGTAAACGCCATAGGACGGAAGATAATGCCTTCCACTCCACCCATTAAGAACAATGGTGAATAGGCAGTAATAATGATGCCGGTTGAGAACACCATCGCTCGCTGGACTTCACTAGTACCGAGCACAATACTTTGATTGAGCTTGGTATGTCGCTCTTCTAAGTGACGCATGACGTTTTCCATCACGATCACTGCCGCATCGACAATCACCCCGAAGTCAATCGCTCCCAAGGAAATCAAGTTGGCGGGCACATGGAATTGATCCATATTGAAAAAAGATACGCACAACGCCAGTGGGATCACTGCAGCGACTACTCCTGCTGCCTTAAAGTTTCCAAGGAAGATATACAGAATGATCAATACCAAAGAAATACCAAAGAACAAGGTATGTTTAACAGTATTTAAAGTGATATCTAGAAGAACTTGACGATCATAGAATGGAAAAATATCAATGCCAGGGGGAAGCAAAAGGGTATTGAGCTCTTCAACCTTGGCCTTCACGCGCTTAAGAACTTCAGAAGCGTTTTCACCGCGCTTAAGCAGTACCACACCCTCAACCGCATCAGAGTTGTCTTGATACTGGAACATACCTTGACGCAGAGCATTACCAACCACCACATCACCCACATCACCTACTCGCACTGGGACGCCATTATTGACTGCAATCACAATCCGTTTCATATCATCAATCGATTGCAATAAACCAACGCCGCGCACGACGAGCTGCTGCTCGCCCACAGGTAATAAACCACCACCAACGTTGACGTTGGAGTTAGTAACAGCGGTAACTAACTGCTGTAAGGTGACATTTTTAGCTTGTAGTGCTCCGGGAGTAATGATGATTTGATACTGGCGGGTCTTGCCGCCAAACGAAGAAATATCCGGCACACCTTGCACGTGCTTGAGCTCTTTGTAGATCTCATAATCCTGAAATGACTTCAATGCCATGGGAGAGGCATATGTGCTCTCCACTACATAGCGCATGATCTCACCGGTTGCATCCGAGTCAGGACTAATATTAATAGATGCGCCAGCAGGTAAAGTGATATTAGCAATCACGCCAAAAACGAGTTGACGTGCTTTAAAGCTATCTTCACCGTCCTTGAATTTGACAGTAACTACCGATAGCCCAAATAGAGATACTGAGCGAAAAACTTGGACTCCGGAAATACCCGCTAAGCCGTTTTCAACCGGAATCGTAACCTGCTGTTCAATTTGTGCGGTACTAGCACCAGGCCATTGCGTAATGGCTTGTACGGTTAAAGGTGCAACGCCGGGATAAGCCTGCAGTGGCAGTTTCAGAAAGCTAGTAATACCCGCCACCAGCAAGCCTACGGCGAGTAAGAGGATCAGTAAGCGTCGCTTAAGGACGTTATTGATATTCATCTATTGACCTTAGTCTTGTTCGCGCACAAAACGTTGGTTAAGCAAAGTGGCACCTTTGATCAAGAGGTTTTGATGCGCTTGAAGTCCATCCGTCACAGCAAATTCATGATCATTTAATTCAAAACCATATACCGGCAGACGACTGTATGCGTCTGGACCAGTTTTGATGATCACATAGCGGGCATTACGCGCCTGAATCAGAGCTGAAGTGGGAACGACAATAGCGGTAGTCGTGCCAACCACCAAACTTCCCGTCACAAACATCTCCGGCTTGAGTAAGCCATCGGTATTATCGATTTCAGCACGGATTACTAAAGCGTGAGTTACCGGATCAATCGACGCGCCAACATAATTTGCCTTGGCAACAAACTCTCGATCTGGGTAGGCCTCCACCTTTAAGCGGAATAAATCACCCACTTTAATCTTGCCAATATCTTGTTCAAATACGCTACCCACAAACCATAAATTTTTGGGGTCAGCAATCGTTGCCAAAACGTCGCCCGTATTGAGAAAAGCACCAGGATCAACCGCGCGCTTAATGACAACCCCTTCAATTGGGGCCCGTATTGGGAATGTAGGACTTGCAACACCGTTTGCTCTCAATCTTTGAATATCTTGATCGCTACCACCCAAAATGCGCAGATGATTTGCAGCAGCTTCTTGGGTATCTTTAGCATCTTGATACAAAGTGCCGACATCGGCTTTATTGAGAGCCGAGACCATCTTGGAGGCCAAGATATATTCGGTCTGCGCAGAAACATAATCAGGGCTATAGAAATCTGCTACTGGATCGCCCGCCTTTACAGGCGCACCATCAAAGGCATAAATCCGCTCTACTCTTCCTGGGGCGCGGGCTGAAATTACTTTAACCCTCTCGGCGTTGTAGGCCAGACGTCCAGGAACAATGAGGTTCAGTGGCGCAGCGGATTCACCAGTCAGATAGAACTCAAAGACATCGGGTGAAAGCGTAACGCCTGGTAAGGAAATATTAATAATGCCGGTCTTATCAACCGAAATGGTTTTATGGGTATTTTCGGTATCGTCTTTGCTCGGAGCAAATATCATGCCTATCACGACACCGACAATCAAAGCACCAGCTAAGGAGCTGATTAATCTAAAACGGGGTTGTGCCCATTTATGTTTGGCGATAACTTCGGCATGTTTATAAAAGTGCTTGCCTTTGGCTAGTGCAACTTCAGCTTGAGGACGAATCTTTTCCCAATAAGGTTTGAGCTTATCGAGATAGGGTTGCAATTTGTCTAAGTATTTTTTAAGCATGGGCTTTCACCTATTCAATGGGGTCTTTGCCGGCGGATGCCAATAAGGCTGCCTGCGCTTGAAGCAAATTACTTTTCGCAATGGCCAGTTGAATCTCTAGCGTTCTGAGCTGTGTTTGCGCTGTGAGCAAATCACTAAATCCTTGACCATTATTGGCGTACTGAGTAATGGCAACGCGATACGCAGCATCCGCTTGGGGCACTTGACGATCTCTCAAGAACTCCATGTATTTTTTAGCTTGCTCATAGGTAGCAAATGCAGAATCGACACCCAAGACCACTTGCTGTTTGGCGGCTACATCATTCGCTTCTGCAGCGCCTTGATTACGTAAGGCTTGCTCAACACCATACTTCTCTTTAGTAAAGAAATAGAGTGGAATCACGATATCAAATTCCATCTGGTAATACATTTGACCGTTATTCGAGGTAAAGGGTCCTCGATTAGGCGTGTACTGGGAAGCAACAATCTGAAAGTCGGGCAAGTACGCCGCTTTTGCTAACGAGACACCCTTCTTTGCTGCCTCGAGCTGCAAATTCGTACTCTTCAATATGGGATGAAAACCTTCTGCGTATGACTCTAACTCAAGCAATGAGGGAATCTTACCCATCGCCGCACCGGCATCACCCCGCAAAGCAATCTTTTGACGGGGGTCGCGTCCGATCATCACGTTAATACTTTTATAAGCAACACTCAATTGACGCTCAAGATTGAACTTGTCAGACTCGGCAGAGCTCTGCGCTACTTGCGCATTGAGATACTCCACATAAGCAGCGGCATGATTACTATAGCGCGCCTTGGCAATATTCTTAATCAATTCAGTCCGAATGACGGTATCGCTCAACACTTTGAGTTGCTGCTGAGCCGCTAAGGTGCTGTAGTACATCGTCGCTAATTGCGAACCGAGTTGCAAATAGAGATTATCGTTTTGCGCCTGAATAGATTCGGCGCCCTTATCAGCAATCTCAGACGCTAAGGTCTTCTTGCCGGGAAACTGAAAGGGCTGTGCGAATGAGTATCCGTTTTGTCCGTTCGGATTGGTGCCCGCAGTACCTAATGCCAAGGGCGAACCTGCAGGCATACCTGACCAGATTAAACCCACTTGCGGATTGGCTGGTGCAGCAATTTGAGGTACGGTCGCTTTAGCAGCGAAGTAGGATTCGCGCGCTGCAATCAATTGGGGATTGTTAGAGCGCAACTCATTCCAGAGTTGACGCAAATCCATTTCGTATGGCTTGCGATTGGCATCGAGCGATTTCGAATCAGCCAATACTCTGCGCTCAGGTTCTTGCGCGGGGGCAGCAAGATTTGCACCAGCGCGCACTTCCACTGACGCCTTACCGACATTATTGGTCGATGGACTGGTGGTCGTGATGGCGAAGGGATCAGTTTGAGCAAAAGCAGGAAGCGAGATGAAGACGATAGCAAGGACAAAACCAGCGCGCAGTGTTAGCGAACTTTGCAGATTTTGTGTATTTAAAAAATAGCTCAATGGTCTCTCTAGCTGCGTAATAGTTATTAAATCCAGCAATTAAGGCCTATAAGGCTCGGATTATAAGGTAGAAATATGTATTTCCTATTAATGGCAAATTCTTAACTTATTGATTCTAAACACAATAATTAAAACTCGGCGTGGACCCGAAAGGAATAGATCTGCACTGGGCCCCGAGCCGAGTTGTAGGCCGGATTATTCACATGCTGATAGTTCACTCCGAAAAGGACATTTTTGACCAATAGAGCGTTGTAATACAGCTCGGCAATCTGCTCGGGTTTGTAAGAAATGGTCTGATTTGGGCCCGCATAATCACCAATGAAATACGACACACCACCCGCTTGCAGATACTGACGTCGATAGCTCGATAAGCCGTTTTGCATCATCGAAATACCAATCGTATCTTTTTCTCGATTCCAGTTCAGGCCGTTAATACTGACGCCGACTGATACAGAATTATCTGCTTCTGTAAAGGACATGGTTTCGGTATGGCCATCAGAGGTAAAGGCGCGTCCGTAGATACCGACTGTTTTCGTAATGGCTTGTTCACCATTAATACCGATACCCGTTTTAAATTGCTGATTGGTTCTCACATCGTTGATGGCTTGCGTACCTTGTGCATTATTTTGAATCACATAGTTGGTCGCATCCTGAAAGCGCGCTAAGGTCATCTTATTGCGATAAGCCAAGACACTTACCTTACCTGGCAAGCCAGCGATATTGTGTTGACGCTCTACTTCAATTTGATCGCCATAGGATTTAAAAATTTGATTATCTAAATCACGGCCATTGGGAGTTTTAGGCGCAAGCGTCCGTGCTGCACGAAAGACCCAGTTATCCCGATACCACTCACCCGCCAAGCCCCAGGTATAACCACGAGCATCGGCCGCATAGTCATAGGCCAAATAAGTCATATTGCCCCAGTTCATAAATTGAACGCGGGGATCCTTAGCATAGGTGCTGTCATCAAAGACATCTAAAGTAGAAAACTTGCCGCCAGTAATGACAAAACGATTACTACTCACGGTTTGGGAGATCTGATTAGCCTCATTTTCTAAATGGACTTTTGCGCCGTCTTGATTAATGGTGTGACGGAAGAAAGCGCGTGCTGAATAAAACTGAGCTTGAGCACCGGCAGCCTTATTGGCTTCACCGTTCGAAAAGCCACCTAAACCAACCAAACCCGAAAATGGGACTCCAGAAAATACTTCAGGGTTGTAATACAAGTCGGTATTTTCGAATACACGCGCACCAAAAAATAATGTACCCGACCAGGTATCACTCATCGACTTTTTTGCCGACATACTGTTCAGACCAGAATAGGATGCCGTGAAATTGTTATAGCGTTGGTTGATATAGGTTGTTTGCCCGTGGATATTGACGGGCATACCACCCAGCGTTCCCTCAGTCGGCAACCAGCTGATTGGCTCCTCGATACTTGAAATTTGATCGGCGCCTGAACCTGCTCTTTGGGCAAGAGCAGAAAAGCTTAGCGAACTGAGCAAGCAGGCTATGAGATATAGATGGAAACGCTTCACAACAACCTTGCTTGTAAATAAGAATGATTCTCATTGTAAATGAGAAAATATGTCTAATTCGTTAAAAGTTTCCTAATTTACATTAAATAGGGCTTGGGGACACTGCGGGCAGGCAGTATTTAGCCCAGCGTTCGGCGATCCATCATGGCTCGGGCGAGCGTTCCGGCATCTACGTACTCGAGTTCACCGCCCACTGGTATACCTCTGGCAATACGGGTGACCTTAATGCCTTTGGCTTTGAGTACTTCACCGATGTAATGGGCAGTAGCTTCCCCTTCGCTCGTGAAATTGGTTGCCAGCACGACCTCTCTGACAGGCACTCCAGTATCCGGATTTTCGATGCGGACAATCAGGCGATCAAAATGAATTTCATTGGGGCCCATGCCATCGAGGGGCGAGAGGCGTCCCATCAGTACAAAGTAATTGCCTTTAAAGCTCAAGGTTTGCTCGACCATGATTTGGTCGGCAGGTGTCTCCACAATACAGAGCAGTGATGGATCACGGCGCCCATCCGAGCAGGTAGAACAGATCTGATCTTCTGAAAACGTATTGCAACGGGCACAGTGACCAACAGTCTCAACCGCCTCACCTAGAGATTGTGCAAGGACTGCGGCACCATTGCGATCATGCTGCAATAAATAGAAGGCCATGCGCTGCGCAGACTTGGGCCCTACTCCTGGCAAGACTCGTAATGCCTCGATCAATCGGTGCAATGCGTCTTGGGGAACTTCAGGGCGGGCCATCGATCTGGATTTTAGAACGGTAACTTAAATCCGGGCGGCATTGGCATACCCGCCGTTGCGCCTGACATCAATTGAGTGCTCGCTGCCTCTACTTGTTTGAAGGCATCAGCATAAGCAGTCACGATCAGGTCTTCGAGCATCTCGCGATCATCCATTGCACCAGGTTCGATCTGCACGCGCTTGAGTTCGTTCTTGCCAGAGACAGTCACCTTGACTAAGCCGGCGGCTTGGCCAGTCACTTCTAAAGCAGCAAGTTGATCTTGCGCTTTTTTCATCTTCTCTTGCATCTGCTGGGCTTGTTTCATCAAGCCGGCAATTCCACCCTTCATCATCTTGTTCTTCCTTAGTACGTATCAGTAGTAATTGATTTATAGCGGCTTCACAGAACCACCAACCACCTTAGCGCCAAACTCTTTTTCAAGTGCTTGAATAAAAGGATCGGCTGCGATCAGTTGTTCCGCAGTTTGTCTTTTCTCTTGATGAATCGCTGCATCAATTTTGGCAACGCTCTTGCCTTCGACTTCACCCTTCTCAATCGTCAACTTAATGGGTTTACCAAAGTGTGCAGTCAACACTTCCGTTAGGCGGGCTACAGAAGCGTCGGATGCAAGTGATGGTGTAGGCGTAACAATCCTTGCCTTAATCCCTGTCGCTGAATCGGCCCAGTCTTGTAACTCTGTCTGAAAAGCCAACTGCTGTACCAATCCCTTCACGGGTAAAGCGCGCATTAGGGTATGCCAATCTGGCCGTTCGCTAGATGCGGCTGGGGGCTTTGGGCTAGCGGGAGCAGCAGCTCTGGGTTCAGAGCGATTGCTTGGCATCGCTGGTCTAGCGGGTGCTGTGTTTGCCCCTGTATTTGATCTAGCAGCTTGAGGCTCTGAGCCAGCAGGTCTAAATGCCAGCATCCGTAGCAATGCCATAGCAAAGCCCGTTTGCTCATCTGGTGCGAGTGATAAGTCGGGACGGCTGGTGATGCTGATTTGATAAAAGAGTTGCGCTTCTTCTTTGGTGAAGATTTTGGCTAGGCGGCGTACTTCTGTTGCTTCGGGCCAATCTTCTAATACCGACTCTGGAACAATTTGCGCAGCAGCAATCTTCTGAATCAAACTCGATAGATCTTGTAATGCTAATGAGAAAGACATACTGCGCTCACCCATCTCATTACTAATATTAAGTAAAGTTGCGCCATCTTTACTGACTAGTGCATCCAGAATACGAATGAGGTACGCATCGTCTAATGTACCAAGCATGCCGCGGACAGATTCTTCAGTGACTTTGCCAGCGGCATACGCAATCGCTTGGTCCGTCAGCGATAAAGCATCGCGCATTGAGCCTTGACCTGCTTTTGCAATCACGCGCAGTGCATTGGTTTCGTAATCGACTTTTTCTGCAGCAAGCACTTTCTCCAAATGCTCAACAATCAGGGGTACTGGCATTTGCTTGAGATTGAACTGCAAGCAGCGCGACAGAATGGTGACGGGGATCTTTTGGGGATCGGTTGTTGCCAGAATGAACTTGACGTGCTCTGGTGGCTCTTCCAGAGTCTTGAGCATGGCATTAAAGGCATGATTGGTGAGCATGTGTACCTCGTCAATCATGTAGACCTTGTATCGTGCATTGCTGGGTGCGTAGGCGGCTTTCTCTAATAGAGCAGCCATCTCATCCACACCACGATTACTGGCGGCGTCCATCTCAATATAGTCAACAAAGCGACCTTGATCGATTGCGGTACAGGCAGAGCATTTGCCACAAGGTGTCGAGGTCATTTTTCCTTGACCATCTTCGCCGATGCAATTGAGGGCTTTAGCCATAATGCGGGCAATCGTGGTTTTACCCACTCCGCGGGTGCCGGTAAAGAGCCAAGCGTGATGTAGGCGTCCCTGATCCAAAGCATGGGTCAAAGCCTTGACCACATGGTCTTGTCCTACCAATTGGGAAAAAGTTTTAGGGCGCCACGAACGGGCTAGTGCCAATGCAGTCATGCTTTACATTCTAACAAGCTAAAATGGAATTGGATGGGCCTCCCCGCATGGTGGGTTGGATAACCTGGTCAGGTCGGGAACGAAGCAGCCAAACCCAATTTCTGTCAGTGCCGGGGGTTTGGCTCATCCACCCTTCTTTTCAAGAACTTATGGCCGATGGGTTAGCAGCCAGTCTTTAAGTGCTAAATCAATTTTTGTCTGCCATCCTGCACCAGCAGCTTTAAATTGTTCAATGACTTCAGCAGACAATCGAATGGTTGTCAGCGTTTTGGGTGACTTACTCACACTACCAACCGGTCTTCCACGCAATCTTTTAGCAAAGGCTTTGCGACCCTCTTTTTCTGAAACGACCTTTCCCTCAACACTCCACACACCACGCTGTAAATCTGCAGCACTAATTTCTGGAGCATCATCAGAATCAATCCACTCCTTTTGCGTATTCTTTAATTTCACGTTCATTTGCATACCTCATTGAAATGATTCTTCTCTTTCGACCTCTCGGAGTCCAAACCACTACCGTTAATCGATCATCCAAAAATCCAATAGCAATAAATCTTCTCTCGCCGTAACTCTTTCGCAGATCTTCAATAGTGTGAGTGGTGTGACTTAAGACTTCCCATGCTCGAGCAAAGTCCAAGCCACGCAACTCCAATGTTTGAGCCCTCTTTATAGGGTCAAACTCAATTAATCCATTTAATTGTAGTAACAAATTATTCAGCAATCAAGTATTTATTTGTAGTAACAAACAATTAAATGATGTGCAGAATGGCTAAGATTTGCCAGACCATCCAGATAAGAACTAAGACCAGGACGGTTCGACCGTCGAGAACAACCCTAAAGTACCGCGCTTGCTTGTGAGTACATTCCAATGCAACTTGCATGAACCCTCCTCTATTAAGAAGGGTTCAGCGTATTAGCTTGGATTAGGTATTGGTAGAGTGAATGGATGAAAAGTATGTAGGAAAGCTCTGTCTTTTCTACTCTTTTCTATTACTTAAGCAGCTCAAAGGACACTATTGACTGCTAAAAGTTTAGCGCAGCAATAAAGTAATAGAGGATTGTGATGGTCGAGAAAATAGCAACAAATATTAACCCTAAAGTAAGGTAAATTTTGGCTGACTTATTTTTTGATTCAACTGCTTTGTTAATACTCATGGCATAGCCTTTGGTTAGGTAAAACTTAGCTTCCGTGACCCTTGATATAAGTTTCAAGAAACTTAATCTGGTCGCCCTGTGACTCAATGATATTTTTTACAGTATCCCCAACAGAAATTATTCCAACCACTTTCTTTTCTTCTACGACAGGTAGATGCCTAATATGTTTATGAACCATAATTGCCATGCACTCTTCTAATGAGTTAGAAAGTGAGACAGTAAGAGGATTGGCTGTCATTATTTTTGAGACAAGAACTTGTTTTGGATTATCGTGTGGCAACAGTACTTTTATAGCGCAATCTCCTTGCGAAACAATTCCTGCTAATTTTCCATCATCAATAACTAAAACTGCTCTGACCCGATGATCACGCATCACGGTCAAAACATTGTCCACGGTGTCAGACGATCTTACGGAAAAAATTGTCTTGGGTTTTTTCTCAATAACGTGTTTTACTGTTGTCATAAAAATCAGCCTCTTAAATAGAAGTACTGCTTCTGTATTTAATGCTTAATAAGCCTAACTCATTGAAAATATTATATCGATGCTCAAGAAAGTTTGCCTGGTGGGCGATTGACTATTTGGATGGGTTGTGTCTTTCACTAATTAGCCCTATTCATTCTCACTCACCAACCCCACCCGACTAATAATCCAACAAGCTGCTGCAATCAAGATAATGGCAGTACTCTCGTATACAAGAATAGAGGGATCCCCATCCTTACCCTGCAGGATAATTAACCTGCTCAATGCAGTCATTGCGATGAACAAAGGTATTGTGATTGGAATACGATGGCTTGCATAAAAAGCGCCTAGCATACCAAGCACCTCTGCATAAATAAACATGAGCAAGAGGTCCTTCAACTCAACATGATGGTTAGCAATAGTAGATAAAATTTCTTGGGCCATTGCTGTAATCGTAAAAATTGCAATGATGATCAGAAATAACTTTTCAATTAAGCCAATAATATTTTTGATATTCATACTCCTACCCCTTAATTTTTTAATGAGTTTCAACTCACCTTAATTTCTTCTATAAGTTTCTTGATCGGTTGGTCAGGATTGGCGTCCATATTTTCAGTCTATCGAATTGTGGCTTAGGTGTCTATTTTTAGATGCTTACCTACAAAAGCACCTTACACAAAGCCTATTACCGAGCTCAGCTTAGATATTAAAAAACCCCAACTGACAAGGTCAATTGGGGTTTCTGTCTACGACTCCTCGTAAGGTAACCAGGAATCCGTGATTTCCTGATTTCCTTCTACCTACTCGCTGCTATTACTGATAGTGGCGATTCATTGCAACTTGTTTCTTTTCATAGACATCGTGCTTTGTGTTCTTTGCTACAGCAAAGTAGGACAGGATCATCACAATCGCTAGTGATAGGCCGTTGATGTTGTTTAGTAGTTCCATTTGATGCTCCTTTTTGTATCGTTGATTATCGTGCTACAGGTAATTCATCCCACTGGGTGGTGTAGTTGGGTGATTTATTGCCAGACTTCATTTGCCACTGTTGTTTCGTGCCGGTGGTTGCGCTGCGAATCACACCGCTCCCAAATCGGCTGTTAATTGCGTCCATCGCTTTCATGAGATCAGCAGACTTGCCTCGGGTTTCCATATCTTCAAATAGAGATTGTTGGGTAGTGGGTTTGTCTGAGAGTAGATTGAGTACGATGCCTGCTTTCTTATACCGAAATCCTTTTTGATAGATTTGCTTGAGCCCATCGATTGCGGCTTCGGTGAGCTTGAGCGTGTTATCGCTAGGGTTCTCTAGAGCGATGGTGATGCTCTGTGCGTATTGAGGCTCATTCTGTTTATGGGGATTCGTCTGAATGAAGACACTAATCGCACCGGTGACTGATTGTTGACTACGGAGTTTCTCGGCTGCTCTGGCGGTATGGGTGGCGACTGATTCAGCGAGCTCTTCTAAGCTGGTGACTAACTTGCCAAAGCTACGTGAGGCAATAATTTGTTGTTTGGCTGGTGCTACTTCTTCGAGCTTAAGGCAAGATACACCGCGCAGCTCATAGCACAGTCTTTCCATCACCACGCCAAACTGTTGGCGCATGGTTTGGGGTGAGACTTGCAAGAGATCAAAGACGGTATTGATCTTCATGACCTGGAGTTTTTTAGCCAGCTGTCTGCCAATGCCCCACACTTCTGCTGCAGGGGTCTCACTCATCCATTGATAGAGGCTTTCTTTAGGCATGCTATCAACATCACATACACCGGCAAACTGGGACTGCTTCTTGGCTAAGTGATTGGCAAACTTGGCGAGGGTCTTGCTAGCACCAATGCCAACACAAACTGGTAAGCCAGTGGTGTCTTTAACGTCTTGTTTAATCGTTTGCCCTAAGTGTGTTGCGTCTAGATAACCCTGGAGTACGGATTCAATTCTCAGAAAGCTCTCATCAATGCTGTAGACCTCAAAATTAGGCGTATAGCGTTTGAGTGTTTGTACTACCCGCTCGCTCATATCGCCATAGAGGGTGTAGTTTGAGGAGAAGGCTTGGATGCCATGCTCCTCTGCAAGATCTTTCATCTTGAACCAAGGGGTTCCCATCTTGACACCAAGCGCTTTGACTTCTGCACTGCGCGCTACGGCACAACCATCATTGTTAGAGAGCACCACCATGGGTACATCTTCTAACTTGGGCTGAAACACCCTCTCGCATGAAACATAGAAGTTATTAACGTCGACGAGGGCAAAGAGTTGTTTGCTGGTCATTGCTTGCCCCTGCTGCTAGCGTGGCTGTACTTACGCACCACCCCTACGACCACACCCCAGATCTGTAACTCACTTCCTTCATTAAAGGTAATGGCTTCGTATTGGGGGTTTTCGGGTTGGAGCTCAATTCGACCTCTGAGTTGGTAGAGGCGTTTGATGGTGTACTCACTATCCACTACGGCAACCACGATATCTTTGTGCTTGGGTTTAAGGGCCTTATCGACGACGACCTTATCGCCGTCACAAATGCCAGCCCCCATCATTGAATCCCCCTTCACGGTGAACATGAAGGTGGCAGGTTTGTTTTGGACCAGATAGCGGTTCAAATCCAAGCCATCTTCAGCGTAATCCGCCGCTGGACTAGGAAATCCTGCTGAAATCCGATGGCTCAGGAGCTTGAGCTCATAGTCGTCAAAATGGACCGCTAAGCCCTGTGGGGCTTGGCTTAGAGTGCTTTTTGTGGTGGGTGACTTAAGTTCCATAAGTGCCAATATACTGTATGTTTATACAGTATGCAAATACAGTGGTTTTTAAGCACCCAAATTGGCTTAATCTGCTTATTTTGAGCTACAATGTAGCTCATTAAGGAGGGGTTTATGACCGCAAACGCAGTAGTTCGCGCCAGAATTAACGGCGATATCAAAGAGGAAGCTAGCGCCATATTGGCTGCAATGGGTCTAACGCCGTCTGATGCCTTTCGAATTCTGATGACCCGCATAGCCAGAGAAAAGGCTCTACCCTTTGAACCATTAAGTCCCAACGCAGAAACGATTGCTGCGATGAAAGAAGCTAGAAAAGGAAATCTCAAATCCTTTACTTCTGTTAATGACTTAATGGCTGACCTGAATGCGGACGACTGAATACACCAAAAAATTTAGAAAAGATTACAAAAGAGAATTAAAAGGTAGGTACCGACTTACGCTAGCTAGAGATTTTCAGGAAACTTTAGATTACTTAATTAATGACTGGGATCTTCCCTATCGATACCACGACCACCCCTTAGTGGGGGACTGGGTGGACCATAGAGACTGTCATATCAAACCCGATTTAGTCCTCATCTACAGAAAACCGGATCAGCGCATCCTTCAATTGGTTCGACTAGGATCACATAGCGAATTAAGCTTATAGGCTTAAGGGTTTCTAGCCATAAACCCTAAGTTCTTTTGTCTTCTGGCGTCCGCATAATGCAGATTGCCTTATACAAATAGAACAGTAGGAGACCAATGAAGACGTACAAGATCGCTTCCATTCCAGGTGACGGAATTGGTAAAGAAGTTATTCCCGAATGCGAGAAGGTGCTCAACGCCCTGAGCAAGAAACATCCTGAAGTGGCTTTTGAGTTTGAGCACTTTGATTGGGGCGGTGATTACTACCGCAAGCATGGCGTGATGATGCCCGACAATGGTCTTGATCCATTGCGCTCTAAAGATGCCATCTTGTTTGGTTCTGCTGGTGATCCCGATATTCCAGATCACATTACCTTGTGGGGTCTACGCCTCAAGATCTGCCAAGGCTTTGATCAATACGCAAACGTACGCCCTACTCGGATCTTGCCGGGTATTCAGACACCGCTGCGTAATTGCAAGCCTGAGCAACTCGATTGGGTAATCGTGCGCGAGAACTCCGAAGGTGAATACGCTGGCTTAGGTGGCAGAGCCCATCAAGGCCATCCCATTGAAGTCGCTTCTGATATGAGCATTCTGACGCGCGTAGGTGTGGAACGTATTCAGCGCTTTGCCTTTAAGTTAGCGCAATCGCGTCCTCGTAAACATCTCACCGTGATTACTAAATCGAATGCTCAGCGTCATGGCATGGTGATGTGGGATGAGATTGCTCGCCATGTTGCGAAAGACTTTCCAGATGTCACCTGGGATAAAGAATTGGTCGATGCTGCTACAGCTCGCATGGTCAATCGCCCTGAGTCTTTAGACACGATCGTGGCCACTAATCTACATGCCGACGTCTTAAGTGATTTGGCTGCAGCGCTCGCTGGTAGCTTAGGTATTGCACCCACAGCCAATTTAGATCCGGAGCGCCGTTACCCTTCGATGTTTGAACCTATTCATGGTTCGGCTTTTGACATCATGGGTAAAGGCTTAGCCAATCCAATTGGTACTTTCTGGTCGGCGGTGATGATGCTCGACTTCTTGGGCGAAAAAGCTTTAGCTGGCAAACTCATGCAAGCGATTGAGAAGGTTACCGCTAATCCTAAACTGCATACTGGCGATCTCGGCGGTACTGCCAAGATGGCTGATGTGACTCATGCTGTTATTGAGGAGGTTTCTAAATGAGAATCATCTCTGGTTTACGCTTGATCGTCTTGAGTTGGGGTCTGCTGTTCGCTGGTCTCATTCAGGCCCAGCCCTTTCCTGGTAAGACCATTCAGTACATCATTCCTTTTCCGGCTGCGGGTGAGTCTGACTTGGTTGCACGCTATCAAGCTGAACTCTCTGCCAAGAAATACAACCAGCAGATGGTCGTGATTAATCGTGCTGGTGCCGGTGGCGCTTTAGCTTGGAGCCAACTCAATAGCTACCCGGCTGATGGTCTCACCGTAGTGGGTGTGAATATTCCGCACATCATCTTGCAACCGTTACAAGAAGGAATTCAGTTCAAGACGGAAGATATTAATTCAATCTATTTTTATCACTACACACCGGATGCATTGATGGTCTCAGCCGATAGTCCCTACAAGACTTTTCAAGATTTAGTCGCAGCGGCAAAGAAAGATCCAGGCAAAGTCAGTCTAGCGGGTTCAGCCCTCTACTCAGCCAACCATATGGCCGTAGAGCGTCTCAATAAAGCCATGGGAATTAAAACCGAGTACATCGCCTTTAAAGGCACGGGTGATCTCATCACCTCTTTAATTGGGATGCACGTCGATGGCGCGATGGGTTATTTACCTTTAGCCATTCAGCAAAAAGGGAAAGTGCGCACCTTAGCGATTGCTACTGAGAAACGCCACCCTGCCCTACCCGATGTGCCTACCTTTAAGGAGCTGGGCATTAATTGGGTTGATGGCGCTTATCGTGGTATTGGTGTCCCCAAGGCAACTCCAAAACTGATCCAGCAAAAACTGTCTGACTACTTTGCTTTATTGAACTCAGATCCAGAGATCAAGAAGAAGCTAGAGGATGCCGGCTTTGTTCTAGTCGACATTCCTCTGAGCAAAATGCCCGCCTTCATGAAAGAGAAGACGGCGCAGGCAATGGATGATGCGAAAAACGCGGGAATGATTAAGTAAGGCAGTTACTACTGCTTTACTTATCTTCCCAAGTAATCGCTCTTACCAATATCGACTCCGTTGTGGCGCAGGATGTTGTATGCCGTGGTGATATGGAAGTAGAAATTCGGGATGATCCAAGTCAATAAGTATTGATCACCGATGAACTCGAAGTTCCACTCGAGAATGGAGAATTTAATCTCTTTACCTTCGCTGCCATCGATTTGCTCGGGCTTGATGGTGTCGATAAAAGTAATCGTCTTAGCGATACGCTCATAGAGTTCTGCAAAGCTCGCTTCTTTATCTTCAAACTTGGGTGGCTCAATTCCGGCTAAACGGGCAAAGCCATTCTTAGGCTGATCACAAGCAATTTGGATCTGCTTGGTGAGCGGAAACATATTGGGATAGAGTCTGGCCTCTAAGAAGACTTTAGGATCAATCTTGTGGGCAGTAGCATGCTCTTCTGCTTTTTTGAGAATCACTGACAGATTGGTCAACATCTTTTTAAATTGGGGGACTGATGCTTGGTACATTGATAAAGCCATGTGTATTACTCCTGGTAGGTTATTGCTGAACTGGAGTGTAATCCGAATTGATTTCGGGTTGATTACGCTACTTGTTTGATCTTGCCGGTGGCTGAGATGAGGTAGGCTTTGCTGGGCTTATCTTTCCGAATACGCTCTAGCTCTTTTTGATAATTCTGCAACTGTGCTTGGTATTTGTTGTACTTCTCACTACCTGCTTCTGGAATGCTCAGCTTGTAATCCAAGATGGCAAAGTGATCCTCAAACTCCACTAAGCGGTCCATACGATAGCTCTTACCTTCCTCACTCACAATATCGAGCTCATTCCAGGCCTGCAGCCACTTACCTTCTGTCAGATAAGGTTTAAGTTCATTAGCATTGAGCACGGCTTGGACATGGGCTTGCAGTTTTTGCGCCATGGCTTGATCAGTGCCGAGCCAAGCCATGATCTCTTGATCACTCGGTATCTCGAGTTTTATTTCTGTACCAGTCTGGGTAGTGAGGAACTCGAGGAGTTTATGAAAATGGGTTCCTTCATCGAGTAACTCGGGGTCAGGAGATTCTTCTTTGATCTGCTTTGATTCTTTAAGTGTGCCGCTCTCAATCTGGGCAAGCTTCTCTTGATAACTTTGCTTGGCTTGATCCCAAACGATGTCAAAGTGATCGATCTTAAATGGCATGCTGCCAAGCTCTATTTGATCTTTATCCTGCGCTTGATTCTCTATCTTCTCTTCTTGGTCCAGAGTACTGATATCTAAGGTTTCAATGTCTGCAGCCAGTGCTCGGCCGTACCACGAGCGTTCATTAATACCACCGGTTGTTCTAGACTGCGCACCACTTATCCAAAGACCTTGCTTGGCTCTGGTCATAGCCACATAGAGTAAGTTCCAGTTTTCATTTTGGCTGACTTCATTTTCCTTTTGACGAATGTGTTCGCGCTCACCGGTTAAGGTCTTCTTGGTATAGAGCGATAGATGGCTAGGGGCAGTATGTTCAGGTGACCAGTCCAGCAATACACCACGATGTGGCGCCCTCCACTCCGTATTATTAGCATCGAGCATGATCACAAATGGCGCTTCCAATCCTTTAGCGCCATGAATCGTCATTAAGCGGACTCGTCTGTGGCGTTCTTCTTCACTCATCTCGCTGTCGAGATCCACTTCACCAATATCCTCATCCATTTCTGCTTCAGCTTCAACGTCGCCTTCATCGGGGGTCTCATCATCATCGCCGCGTCGCATTGCATTGATCTCATCAATAAAGCGGCTCAAGCTCGGGTAACGACCACCATCTTGATTTAAGGCCAGCTCTAAGAAAGCATCGAGGTTAGCTAAGACCTGAGCACGTGCGAGATTCTGTGCAGCGACTGCATAGTGAATCCGTAAATTACTCTCTTGATAAATTAGATCCAGTAAGTCATGAACGGGCAGCACTTCTCCAAGGCTACGCCAATGCTCTAAATAGCGGGCTGCTTTCTGGATATTAATATCGTGACTGGCTTGCAATGCATCCCACCATGAGGTGTAGGTATCTTGCATACCCATACTGAGCGACTGCATCTGCGCCTCATTAAAGCTAAAGATGGGGCTACGCAATACTTGCGCTAATGGCAAATCGTGTCGTGGCGAGACTAAGACCGTGAGTAAGGCAATCAAGTCATCAATCTCAAGGGTATTAAGCAGCCCTCCTAAACGGGAACTGTCATAAGCCAAGCTTGCCTCGCGCAGGGCTTGTTCAAACTGCGGTAAATACTGTCTGCGCTTGACCAGGAGAATGAAGTCGCTCCCGCGGGCTGGCCGCCAATACTCTTTACCGTCTTTTTTATCGATGACTTGTCGAGTGGCCATGATGTGATGAATCAACTTAGCGACTTGCTTGCCCTCTTGATAACGCTGTTGCACACCTAGGGTTTGACCAGCATCTTTAATCGGCCTATCTAAAGCGGTACCAATACGCTCGGGCTGTTCTTGTTCAACACGCTCGATGAGGGGTAGTAACTGTGCTTCGCCAGTGCTTGCCGATGGGTGGGTTGCATCATCGGTAGGCGGGGCTTGCCAGAGCGTGGTTTGCTCGCTGAACTGATAAGTCTCTGGTAATGGTCCTGCTAAGAAAAGTTTATTTACCGCATCGTTAATTGCTGGTGCGTTTCTGCGGGTTTTATTTTGCGAGAGCGCCTTGGCATCGAGGTGCGCTTCAAGGAACTGACTTGCGCTAACAAAGAGCCTGGGGTCTGCTCTGCGGAATCGATAAATCGATTGCTTAGGGTCGCCCACGATAAAGACTTTAGGTTTTTCATCGCCCGCGCTATAGCCTGCAAGCCATGATCGCAGAATCTGCCACTGTAATGGATTGGTGTCTTGGAACTCATCCACCAAAATCTGTTTGTACTTAGCGTCTAAGCGCGCTTGTAGATAAGCTGCATTACTAGATTCAGCCATGAGCTTGCTGACACCGATTTCTAAATCATCAAAATCGCGTACCCGCATCGATTCTTTGACTTTCTCTAGATGACTGAGCATGGCTTCACTCATCGCAAACCAAGCGACATTCATCTCATGCATGAGATGTTCATTTTTCCAAGCAAAGAATGTGTCAAAAGCCTCTACCCAATCATTTCGAATACCAGTGATGATTGTGGGATCAATACCATTTTTGCTGTGATAACTCGTCATCGGCGCACTCATCTTCGCGATGTCTGCTAGTGGCGTTTTTTCTTTAGTGATGAAGAGGCTTTGCCATTCATGGGCAATATCCATGATCGATCCACCGGCTTGGTTTAGTTCCATCGCCTTTTCGATCAGAGCCACCTTAGCTTTTTGTGTGGGTGTGCCATTATTAAAGCACTGATAGAGAATTGGGAGATTGGCTTTGGTTTGGGGATCCTTCCAGAACAGCTCGAGGGGATTGGGTTTACCCAAGTGTGACAAGCAAGCCTTGAGATGGTCGACTGGACTCATGCCTTTTGCTCGGCAGGCATCCAGGAAGAAGGTCCATGCGCCGCGTTGCTTAAAGAGACTGTAATTACCCATCAGAAATTTCTGGGTCTCGCTAGCGC